>JBOHNC010000212.1:0-26942 GCA_050730415.1 Planctomycetota bacterium | reverse complement strand
GGGTCACGGTGGGGGTGGGCGATTTCCCGGGTGTCGCCGGTTTGCCAGGCGCCAGCGCCGGCGCGGGTGCGGCCGGAGCAGGCGGGGCCGGTGGCGCGGGGGACGAAGGTGCGGCGGCGGCTTCGCGCCAGAGCAGGTAGGGCAGTCCGTCGGGGGCGCCGAACCGGTCGGCGGCGGCGCGCAGGGCGGGCGATTCGCTGGCTTGCAAGGTTTGCCACTGGGCGGCGAGGTTTGGATTTTCGGCGAAGACATATTTCAGCAGGACATCGGTGTAGATCGCCTGGGTGCGCAGGGCGGCTTGGTTGGCAGTGACGACGAAGCTGGCCGGCGGCGGGGGCGGGCTCGAGGTGGGCGCGCCTGCGTGCGGCCAATCGAGCGGGTCCATCGGCGTGCGGTGGGTGACCATGCGCACGTGGCCCTGCGGCGCCCAGTTCGGCGGGACGAACCCTTTGCGGCCGGCGAGGTCGCTGTCGACGTCGGCCATGTGGGCGACGGCGGCGCTTTCGAGCGCGAGGCGGCCGAGCATTGCGCTGGGGATGCCGATCAGCAGCATGGTGTAGAGCACGGCGATTTCGGGCGGGCGCAACTGCCAGGCAGCGGGGAGGAAGTCGAAGATGTATTTCAGCAGGAAAAACGTGAGCAGCGCGCCGAAACTCATCAGCAGCACCAGTTGCTGCAGGCGGAAGGCGCTCGACATGTACATCCCGTTGACCAGCAGCACCCAGGGGCACAGCAGGAGCAACCCGAGGCCGACCGCGCGCAGGGAAAAGCCGGACGGTTCGAGCGGGGCGGGCGGCGTTGGCGGGCCGGACGGCGGGCTGGGCGGCGAGTCGGGCGGCGGCGGCGCGGCTGGATCGAGCGTCTCCGGCGGGACCAACGCAGCGGCCGGCGAACCGTTTGCAGGCGGCGCGGCGTCCAGGGGATCGGCGTCGGCGGGTGGGCGGTCAGACATGGTAGCGCATCGCCTCGGCCGATTCGACCCGCGCGGCGAAACTCACCGGCACCACTGCCGCCAGCACCGTGAGCGTCACCGAGAGGCCCACGCCGTAGCCCACCAGCAGCAGGAAATGCGGCCAGGACATGCCGGCGGCGGCTTCGGAGCCGATCATCGTGAACTGGAGGGCCATGGCCAGGAACGGGCCGAGCACCGCGCCGACGAAGCCGCCGAGGAACCCAAGGCACAGGGTTTCGATGAGGAACAGCCGGACGATGTGGCGATTGCGCGCGCCGAGGCATTTGAGCGTGCCGATTTCCTGGATCCGTTCGGTGACGCTCATGAGGATCGCATTGGCGATGCCGGCGGCGGCGATCAGGATGGCGATGATGATCCAGCCCATTTGCATGGGGTTGGCGGCCGGCGCGCCGCCCCCGCCGCCGCTGGCTCCGCCGGTCGCCACCGGCGCGTTGTGGTACAGTTCGCGCAGCGCGGTGCCCATCATCTGGATGTAGGTGAGGCCGGTGACGAAGCTGATCGCCAGCGCGATGCCGATCAGCACGACCGACAGCCGGCCGATGCGCAGCCGGATCGATTGGAAGCTCATGCGGAACGCTTCCGACCACGGCAGCGTGCTGTGGCCGGCGTCGATCTCCGGCGGCGTGCCGGCCAGGTAGCCGTGCGCGAAGTCGCGGCGCAGCCGGCGGGAGGGGGTGGGTTCGTCACCGGGGGCGAGTGGGTCGCCGCGGCCGGGGCCGGCAGGATCGGGCCGGTCGGACGGATCGGCTGGGGGTGGGGGTGGGGGCGGCGCGGCGGGCGGCGTCATCGGATGTGCTCTTCGAATTTGCCCACGTCGACGTTGATGTTTTCCTTGAGATCGATGTGATCGACCTGCCCGTCGCGGACCCAGACGATGCGGTCGGAGGCCTTGATGATTTTGAGGTCGTGGGTGTTGCACATGATCGTGACGCCCTGGGTTTTGTTCATTTCGATCATGAGTTCGATGATGTCGAGGCCGGTTTTCAAATCAAGGTTGCCGGTGGGTTCGTCGGCGAGCACGATGGTGGGGCGGTTGACGAAGGCGCGGGCGATGGCGACGCGCTGCTGCTGGCCGCCGGAGAGTTCGGTGGGTTTGTGGCGGGCGCGTTCGCCGAGGCCGACGAGTTTGAGCATTTCCTGGGCGCGGTCTTCGCGCTCGCCCCGTTCGACGCCGGCAAAAATCAGCGGCAGCATGACGTTCTGGTGCGCGGTCATGATCGGCACGAGGTTGAAGGTCTGGAAGATGTAGCCGATTTTCCGGCAGCGCAGCCAGGCCAGTTCGTCGGCGTCGAGGCGCGCGATGTCGGTGCGGTCGATGTACACGGTGCCGGCGGTGGGCTTGGTCAGCCCGCCGACGATATTAAACAAAGTGGTCTTGCCCGAGCCCGATGGGCCCATGATGGAAACGTATTCCCCTTTGACGATGGTCAGGTCGATGCCGTCGACGGCTTTGACGGTCTGGTCGCCCATGGTGTAGTGTTTTTTGACGCCCTCGGCCATGACCGCGATCTGGTGCGCGCCGGTGGGCGCGGCGGGGGCGGGGGCGGTGGCGGTCGGCGGAGCCGCGAAGGGCGGGGTGGGCGGTGTAGGCGGAGGAGGGGTGTTGGACATGACCGGTGCACGACCCTCCCGAAGACAAACCGGCTGACGGCAGCGCCAGCGTCGGCCGCAGCACAAATTGGCGGAATTCGGATCGGGGACATTGTACCCAGCAAGGGAAGCTCGTGGCAATTCTTCTTTGGCGCCGGCCGCGGCTGGTGCGGGGGCGCGTCAGCCCGGACAGGGAACGCTGGCCTGGCGCAGCACGGCCAGCACCTTTTCGGGATCGCAGCCGTAGAGCCCGGAACCCCAGGCCGGATTGGCTTCGACCACCGCCCAACCCTGACCGGCGATGACGCCGATGTCGAGCACCGCGGCGCGGGGAAGCTGCACCTGAGGATCGGCAAGCACGTTGGCCAGAAAGGCCAGGGCCTCGGACTGTTCCGCTTCGGTCTGCACGAAGCCGTTTCGTTCCTGCAACTGGCCGTCGCGCTCGTAGATCGACAGGGCGAAGGGCTGGCGATCGAGGATGAAACAGCGAAATTCCCGCTCCCAGACGACGACCTCCGAAACCAACACCGCCGCCGCGGGGTCGTATTCCGCCGGCAATTCACTGCCCAGGTACACCCGGGCTTCGAAACTTTTGTCGTTCGGCGGCTTGATGAAGGCGGGTTCGGTCCGTTTGCGGGCCTCGCCCAGGGTGGTCATGAAGATGGAACGGCGACGGTATTTCTGTGGCAGGCGGGGCAGCCAGTCTTCGGGGATGGCCAGCAGCCGTCGGCCGAACTGTTGAGCCAAGGCCGGACCGAAAATTCCCTCCACGTGAAAAACAGGTTCGGCGACTGAACAGAGGTTGGCGTCAGCGCGCCAGCCTTGCAGGCGCTCGACCTCCCAGCCCAGGCGAATCGCGGCTCGCCACAGGTTTTGCGAATCGTTGGTGAAGCGTGGCGTCAGGACGAGGGTTGGCATCGTTCGGATTCGATCTCCACCGTGGGCAAGGCTCAGAGGCAGCTTCAGGGAGTATACACGGCGTGGTTCGCAGCCGCACTGATCGCTTGGGGCGCGCAGGAAAAACCGGTGGCCGCGCACATCCGAAGGAATCGTTGGACCGGGGAGTGCTGCGGGAGGGCTATTTCAAGTGAAGGGCCAGCGTGGCGACCGTGCCGGTGTTCAGGTCGATCGTGCGGATGCGGTGGTTGTTGGTGTCGGCGACGTAGAGGGTGTCGCCGTCGAAGCACAGCCCGCCGGGTTCGTTGAACTGCGCTTGCGCCGCGGGGCCGTCGGTGTCGCCGGGTTTGCCGGTGCCGGCGAAAGTCAGGCAGGTCTTGGCGGCGAGATCGATCACGCGGATTTTGTCGTTGTAGGTGTCGGCGACATACAGTTTCCCGGCGTGGAAGGCGACGCCCAGCGGATGCTGCAAGCGAGCGGCTTCGCACGAGCCGTCCACGTCGCCGAACTGGAACAGGCCTTTGCCGACCACGGTTTGCACGCCGTCGTCGACCGCGGGGCCGTTCAAGGCCAGCGTGCGGATCGAGCTCGTTTCGCTGTCGGCCCAATACAGCCGGTCGGGCGCGAGCGTGAGGCCGCTCGGCTGCGCCAGGTTGGCTTCGAGTCGGCGGCCGTCGAGAATGTTTTCGCGGCCACTGCCGGCGAAGGGCCGCGCGGCCCAGGTTTGGGTGTTGGCGGTCCAGAGTTCATGGAAGCCGGCCATGGCGATGTACAGCGTGTTGCCCTCGACGGCCACGTCCCAGGGCGAGTTGATCGCGCACACGCGGCCGACGCCGGGTTGGTTGAAATGGACCGCCTTCGCGCCGGTGCCGAGCACCGTCGTGACGGTGCGGGCGTTCAGGTCGATGGCGCGGATCAGATGATTTTCAGTGTCGGCCACATAGATCATCGCGTCCCCGCCGCTCGTGGCCGCAGCGGCAACGCCCTGCGGGTGGTGGAAGCTGGCGGTTTTGAAGTCGCCGTCGGCGTGGCCTTCCTGCCCGCTGCCGATGATTTCGCGCACCGTGCCATCGAGATCGGCCAGCACAATGCGGTCGTGATCGCTGTCGCTGACGATCAGTTCGGCGGGGCGGGCCGGTTGACCGCCCAACGCCGGCGCGGTCGGCAGGAGCGCGATTTTGCCGGGGAAATCGAGCAGCGAATTGCTGGCGCGGTGTTCGAGGTCGAGCTTCAGCGGGGCGGGCTTGAGGGCGCCCTTGGCGGCGAAATATTTCACGCCCTTGCGCAGGATCGCATCGAACAGCGGCCCGTGGCCTTCGCCGGATTCGGCGCCGATGATTTTTCCATCCGGGTTGATCAGCACCAGCGTCGGCCAACTGTCGACGTGGTAGGCGTCCCAGATGTCCGTGTTCTTGTCGTTGACCACCGGATGGTGGACTTCGTAGCGCAGGATCGCTTCGCGAATCTGGCTGGTGGTTTTTTCGTTGCTGAACTTGGCGGAGTGCACGCCGATGACGACGAGGTCGTCGGGGTATTTCAGTTCGAGCGTGCGCAGTTCGGGGATGACGTGCATGCAGTTGATGCAGCAGTAGGTCCAGAAATCGAGCAGCACGAATTTGCCGCGGAACTGCTCCAGCGTGAGCGGGTGGTCGGTGTTGAGCCAGGGCAGGCCGGTGGGGAATTCGGGGGCGGTTTCGCCGCCGTCGAGCAGCTTGTCGGTGACTTTCGCGGCCAGATTGTTTTCTTCCGGCGTGGCATTGTCATCGGCGGTGGCGGGCGGCGGTGGAGCGGAATTCGCGGCCGGCCCGGCCAGCGGATCGGCGGCCGGCGTGCCACCGGCGGGCGTTGCAGGGGAAGTGGCCGGGGTGGTGGATTCGGCGCAGCCGGCGCAGCCAAAAACCGCGGCCATGACCAGCGCGCACAGGAATGTGCCGGCGACGGTCAGCGGCCCGCGAGGCGGCGCGAGAGAAGACACCGGACGTGGCGCGAGGGAACGGACGGGAGGTGGCGCGAGGGAAGGCACGGGACGAAACGCGGGGGGCATGGGGCGGATCTCCGGCGGGTTGCGGCGCGGTGGAAAATGTTTCCTCGCGGTCGCGCGAAAAAGGAAATAGCCAACGGCGGCCCGGTGTCGCGCGCGGCGGCCGGGATGCTCGCCGCGTCGAACGCAAACGATAACACCGGAACCCCCGGCGGCCATTCCGGAAAATTGGGTGGCCCCAGGGGTGGCCCCAGGGGCCACTCCCCTATCGGCGTCCCCGAAGGGACGCCGAGTCGATGCGCAGAACGATGGTTTGGGTTGCTCCCGTTGGTCGCGGGGAAAAGTTTTGGAAGATGCACAGGATCGCGGAGCCGAATGCGCAGTTTGGGCGAAAAGCGGGCGGGCCCGCCCGCGGTCCCGGCGGCGCGCTGACGCACGCAAGAAAAGAAACAGGGCGCGAGCTTCGCTCGCACTTTTTATGCATGGGACAGCGTCCCATGCCACTATGCCTTGGGCGTTTGAGAGGGGTGGACAGATTTCCGGAGCCGAAGGGGCGGCTCAAACGAAGAAACCGGTCTGATGACCGGCGCTCCCAGGGTCATTTGAAGATGAGGGCGGCGGCGACGGCGGCGAGGATCGCGACGACGACGATGACCGCGACCAGCGTGGCCTTCATTTTGGGCGAGGCGGCCGGTTCGGTGTCGACCAGCGAGACGTCGTCCATGTCGGGGATCATGCGCGTGATGCGGGTGGTGAGGGCCGATTCGAAGGACGGCCCGGGCGTGACGAAACGGTAGGCGTCGGAGACGAGGTTGGTGGCGCGGCGGGCTTCGTCGACGCGGCTGCGCAGCGCGGCGTCGCGCGCCATTTTCTGTTCGAACCGGGTGCGCTCGGCGTCGCCGAGCAGTCCGGCGACGTAGGCGTCCATCAGGTCGGCTTCGTCTTCGAGGTTGAGTACGGGGTCAGGCGCCATCGCGTTTCCTCCCTGCGCCGGCGTCGCTCCCGCCGCCGGCTTCCTCCAACAATCCTTGCAGGCTGGTGCGCAGCATCCGGTTGCCGCGGCACAGGCGGCTGGTGACGGTGCCGATGGTGACATCGAGTGCCTTGGCGATCTGCTCGCAGCTCATGCCGGCGCCGTAGCGCATGGCGAGGGTCTCGCGGTATTCGCCGGGCAGGGCTTCGATGGCGCTGAAGACGCGGTCGGAAATTTCGCGGCCGGCGACCGCTTCGGGAATCGCGCGCTGCTTGAGATCGGGCAGCACCAGCCGGCCGGCGGAATCCTGCTCGCCGGCGGCGTCCAGCGGCACGCCGGAAGAACGCTTGCGCTTGAGGTCGATCATCAGCCGGTGGGAGATGCTCATGAGCCACTTCGAGAAACTCTGCGGGTTTTCCAGTTTGTCGAGGTTCTGGAAGGCCTTCATGAAGGCGTCCTGGGCGAGGTCTTCGGCCTGGTCGCGGTGGCCGAGGCGGGCGTACAGAAAGGCCATGACCATGGTTTTGTGGCGGCGGACGAGTTCTTCGAAGGCGTCGGCGCGGCCGCGCAGGGTGAGCGCCACCAGAAGGGCGTCGGTGGATTCAAGCAGGTTGACCGGCGCGGTGGCTTCGCGGGCAAGCGGGTCGGCGGGAGCGGCGGCCGGGCTGGCCGGGCCGAGGGCAGCGGGAGCGGGTTTGGCGGCGGCTTTGGAGGTCACGGGTGCGGGAGCCCTCGGAAAGGTCGGTCCGGGCGGCGGTTCGATGCGCGGGAGCGCATGAAATGTAGACGGCCGGCAGCTCGGGCCTGCTGCACATTGTATCCTGCGAGCAGCGGGAGGCGTCGAGGGCCCTTTGCGGGGCGGGCGGAGGGCGGGAAAATCGGTCGAAAACGGGGGGATTTCGGCATTTTGGAGATGAAACGGGCGGAAAGCTCCAAAATTGCGAGGTGCGGGCGGGGAACGGCTTGGTGGCGATTTTTTTCCACTTCAGGGCGATTCAGGGGCTTGGGGAGGCTCCGGCCGCCTGCCAAATCGCGGCCATCTTCTAGAATGAGGGCCGCGGTCGGGAACGCCCGGTAGGCTGCCAGCAGGCTGCTGAAAAAGGGGGCGGGCGATCCGCGCGGGCGGCGCCGGCGGCGCGCAGTCGATTCATCGGGCGAAGCAGGAACGCACCTTCGTGAAGCAACGCATTCTGATCATCGACGACGACGAGGCGGTGAGCTATTCGCTGGGGCGGCTGTTTGCCAACTCCGAGCGCAGCATCGACGCCTTCACCGATCCGATCCGCGGCCGCGAGGCGGTCAAAGAGCAGGCGCCGGATCTGGTGTTGCTCGACATCAAAATGCCGGGCGTGGACGGGCTGGACATCCTGGCCGACCTGCACCGACACAATCCGCTGCAGCTGTGCGTGATCATGACCGCGCACGGCACCATCGAGACGGTCGTGACCGCGCTGAAAAACGGCGCCTTCGACTACCTGATCAAACCGTTCGACGTGGAGGAACTGAAAGCCACCGTCGAGCGCGCGCTGGAGGCGGCGCGTTTGCAGCGGCACGTGGACACCAAAGCCAAGCCGACCGAAAACGCGCCGGTGCCGGCCGACCCGGGCGACCGGATCATCGGCCGCAGCGCGCCGATGCAGCGGGTCTTCAAGGCGATCGCGCAGATCGCGCCGCGCGACGTGCCGGTGCTGATTCGCGGCGAGTCCGGCACCGGCAAGGAACTGGTGGCGCGAGCGGTCTGGAGCCACAGCAAACGCAGCCAGAAACCGTTCCTGGCGGTGAACTGCGCGGCGCTGCCGGAGAATCTGCTCGAGACCGAACTGTTCGGCCACGAGAAAGGCGCCTTCACCGGCGCGCATGAACGGCGGCTGGGGAAGTTCGAACTGGCCAACGGCGGGACGCTGTTCCTGGATGAAGTCGGCGACATGTCGCTGGCGATGCAGGCGAAGATTCTGCGGGTGGTGCAGGAAGGCACCTTCGAGCGGGTCGGCGGGTCGAAGACGATCAGCGTCGATGTGCGGCTGCTGGCGGCGACCAACATCGACCTCGAAAAGGCGATCCGCTTCAAACGGTTCCGTGAGGACCTGTACTACCGCCTGCGGGTGTTTGAAATCCGGCTGCCGGCGCTGCGCGAACGGCCGGACGATGTGCCGGAGCTGGCGACCTTTTTTCTGGCCCGCTTCCGCCGCGAACTGGACTGCCCGGCGATGACGATTTCGTGGAAGGCGCTCGACATGCTGAAGGGCGCTCCGTGGCCGGGCAACGTGCGGGAACTTGAAAACGTCATGCGCCGCGCGATGGTGGTGTGTCGCAGCCCGAGCATCCTGGCGACCGACATCGACCCGATTCTGCTGCAGACGCCGGCGGAGACTGAATCGGCGGCGGCCGCCCAGGCGGCCCAGGCGGTGCAGTCAAACCAGGCTAACCAGGCAAACCAGTCAAACCAGGCAAACCAATCAACAGGCGCAAGCGGGTCGGGCGTGCAGCCGGCGGCGAACGTGGCCTTCGATCCGATCCGGCCGGCCGGTGGCGGCGCGGCGTCGAACGGCGGGCCGAACGGCTCGGTCGGCGCCGCCGACGCGGCAGCGAGCGACGAGGAGGCGGTTGCCGGGGCCTTCGCCGGCGCGGCGGCAGGCTCGAGGGCGGTCGCCGCGAGTGTCGGCGGTGGGCTGACGGTGAACGGCGTCGGAGTGACAGCGCCGACGATGGGGCTTGACGCCACCGACGGCAAGATGGAGCAATTGGCGGGGGAGGTGATCGAGCGGCACCCGGGCGAGGTGCTGGACTCGGTCGAGCGGGTGGTGATCCGGCTGGCGCTGGAGCGCGAGGAATGGAACATTCAGCGCGCCGCGAAATTGCTGGGCGTGGCGCGGACGACCTTGCGGTCGCGGATCGCACGGCACAAGATCAAGAAGCATCTGAAGGCGCAGTGAATGATCCGAGTTCTGTTTGTGTGCATGGGCAACATCTGCCGGTCGCCGACCGCCGAGGGCGTGCTGCGGCAGCAGCTTGCCGCGGCCGGCATCGCCGACCAGGTGGAGGTCGCGTCGGCCGGGACGATCGATTCGCACGCGGGGGACCGGGCCGACCGCCGAGCGACGCGGGCGGCGCGGGCGCGCGGGATCGACCTGGCCGGGCACCGCGCGCGGGGCGTGACGGTCGAGGATTTTGAACGCTTCGACCTCGTGCTGGCGCTGGACCGGGAGAACTTCCGGGACCTCGAACGGATCTGCCCGCCGGGGCGGGAGGCGCGGCTGCACCTATTCATGCGCTACGCGCCGCAGTGCGAAACCGAGGATGTGCCGGACCCCTACTACGGCGACGCGCAGGCCTTCGAGACGGTGCTGGATCTGGTGGAGGCGGCTGCGCGCGGGCTGGTGGTGGACCTGCAGCGGCGGCTTCGCGACCAAGCCAATCGGCCCGGGCGTGCCGGCCAGCCTGGCCAGCCTGGTCAGCCCGATCGGCCCGGGCGTGCCGATCATGACCGGCGGGGTTGAAGCGCGCCTCGCCGCGCTGCTGGAGACGGTGCTGGGCGCGCGGCCGGTGAGCGTGCGGCCGCTGGGTGGCGGTTGCGTGGCCGACGTGCGCCGAGTGGACCTTTCCGACGGGCGCGCGGTGGTGGTGAAATCGACCGGGGCCGCGCCGCCCGCGACGGAACAGGCCGCCACCGCCACCTCCGCCACCGCCGCCACCGCCGCGATCGCCGCGACGGACGGGACCGGTGGGACGGACACAGCCGGCGCGAGCGCCGCGAATCAGCCGCCGGGGCAATTCGACCTCGAAGCGTTCATGCTCCAATATCTGCGCCGCCACGGGCCGCTCCCGGTGCCCGGCGTGCTGCATGCCGCGCCGGATTTGCTGGTGCTGGAGTTCCTGCCGGGCGCGGCGGTCGCGACGCCGGCGGCCGAGGAGGACCTTGGACGCCGTCTGGCCGGGCTGCATGCGGTGAGCGCGGTGCAGTTCGGCTTCGAGCGGGACACCTTGATCGGGCCGCTGCCGCAGGCCAATCCCTGGACGGCGCAGTGGCTGGATTTTTTCCGCGAGGAGCGGCTGCTGGCGATGGCGCGCGAAGCGGCGCGGGCGGGCGCCTTGCCGGCGCCGCTGCTGGCTCGAATCGAACGGCTGGCGGAGCGCCTGGAAAAATGGCTGCCGCCGTCGGCGGCGCCGGCGCTATTGCACGGCGATCTGTGGGGCGGGAATGTGCTGGCCGACGCGGCGCGCGTGACAGCGGTGCTCGACCCGGCCCTGTATTTCGGCGATCCGGAAATCGAGCTGGCGTTTTCGATGCTGTTCCATTCCTTCGGCCGGCGGATGTACGAGGCCTACGCGGAGCTGCGGCCGATCGCGCGGGAATTTTTCAGCGAACGCAAGGACCTGTACAACCTGTATCCGCTGCTGGTGCACGTGCGGCTGTTCGGCGGCGGCTACGTAGCGCAGGTGGAGGCGACGCTGCGGCGCTTCGAGCGCTGACTTCACCGGCGCGCCGGCCCGGCTCGCGGCCGTTTTGCCGGGGCGGACAAGGTAGAAAAAAATCGATTTTTGGCACTGCAAATCTGCCGTTTTTCCTATACTGTTTCGGTCCGCGGATGAAAAACACTAGCCCGCTGCGATTGCCTGCGCAGCGGCGCTGAGGATGTACTCCACGTGCCACCGTCTCGTCGTCCCAGCCGTCCGGACCGTCCCGGGGGCGCTCGCGCGCCGGGCGGATCCGGCCTGCGTTCCGCCTCGCGCGGGTCGGGGGTGCGCCGCCCGTCTCAGGGATCGGGCATCCGGTCCTCGCCGCGCGCTTCGGGAATCGGCCGGCCGCCGCCGCCCCCGCCGCCGGTTTCGGTGTTTGACGAAGCAGGCGACGACGATTGGGGCGACACCGGCGGGGATTGGGACGAGACCGAGCGCGCGCCGGTGGTGCGGCGGGGTCGGCACGGTCGGGGTCGGCACGGTCGGGGTCGGCGTGGCCGGGGCATGGAACAAAGCACCGAGGGGGCCGGCGCATTCGCCTGCGCCATCATCGGATGGCTACTGTTCGGCGTTTTGTGCGTGGTCGGTTTCTTTATGGGGCTGGGTGCCTTGTCGCGGGCGCGATCGAGGGGGCAACAGCCAAACGGCCTGGCCACGGCGGCCGTCTGGGTGGGTGGAATCGGCGCGATCATCAAGACGCTGGTTTGGATTCTCGTCATTGGCGGCCACATGCATTAGCAGGCTGGAAGCCTGCGCTGCAACAGAGCGCCGACTGTGAATCGTTTTGAAACGTGCACTAATTGCCGCTGCGGCGCAGATCGATCGGATCGGAGGGCGTGCCGACCGCCAGCCGCCCGGCCAGTTGCGGCCCGAGCGCGCGTTCCAACCGTGCGACCAACTGCCGCCACGGTTCGACCAGGGTTTCTTCGACCACCTGCTGCGTGGCTTCGCGGTCGCAGCCGTGTTCGCCGGCCAGGACTTCGACGATGCGTTCCGGCGGCGAACGGCGCAGCGTCGTCAGCGCCTGATGCAGCATGGTCGCGCCGGCGACCGTGGGGATACGGCCGAAGCCGCCGCCGTTCAGTTCGGGATCGGCCGCCTGGCGGCACAGCAGCGCGGCGCTCATGACGGCTCGCGCAAAACGACCCATTTCCAGTTTCGCGGTCAGCCGTCCGACGGCGCGTTCGATGCGCTTGCCTTGGACATCGGTGAGCAGGTCGCGGCGGGCCAGGCTGCCTTCGACCGCCTGTAGAATGCCGGCCAGCCGGATGTTGTGGCTGGATAGATCGCGCAGGAAGGACAGCAGGTAACTTTCGGCCGGCAGCGCTTCGCGAGCCAGCGGCATGCGGTCGATCAGTTCGGCGACGATCCGGCGCAGGGAGCGCACCGGCCCGCCGGATGGGAATGCGGCGGCGGCCCCAAGCGCTGCGGCGGCGGCGTTCAAGCTCGCCGCGGCCGGCAGGGTGTCGTCATCGAGCGCCGTCGTTTCAAGGCTGAAGGATTCGTCGTCGGCCGCCGCCGCGGTGGAAACGGCGGTTGGCGCGGCCGGCAGGGAGGGCGTGCCGGAAGCCGGGGGCGCAAGCGGCGATGCGGTCGGGGGATGATGCCCGGACACCGAGCCGGCGGCAGGCGACCGGGATTGCTCGCGGGCCAGCGCCTCGTCATGGACGCTCGAAACCGCTTCGATTTCCTCCTGGCCCTGGCGGGCGCGGGCGAGCGTATCGGCGGCGGCGCCGTACAGCGCCGAGGAAAGCTCGGCGTAGAACATTTTGGCGGAGGGGATTTCGCCCCAGATGGCCTGCGCGGTGTACAGCAGGTTTTCGTCGCAGCCGTGCAGGCGGGCATGGCGCAGCAGCATCCCCTGCATGGGAACTTTCAGCCAGGCGCCCAGGATGGTGTCGAGGCTGCGCACGCGCGGGCTGTCGCCCAGGAAGGTCTCGTCGACGGTCAGCGCGCCCCAGACCGGGCGGTGGAGCGAGGTCAGGTGGTCGAAGAACACCGGCACGCCGTGCGCGGCGTCGCGGGTGATGCGGTCGGCAAGCGCGACCAGATCGCCCGCCGGCGCGGGGCAGAGCCAGGCGTTTTCGGGCAGAACCTGGTGCTGCTGGGCGGTCAGGCCGGCCAGCCGCCGACCCGCGACGATCACGGGCAGGTCGAGTTCCAGAAAGCGGGCCGCTTCGGCCAGCGCGGCGCCGGCTTGCAGGTAGAGTTCGGTTTCCGGCGAGACCGCCTCGGGGCCATAGATCGCCAGCAACTGGGCGCGGAAGGCCAGCGCGTCGGGCGTGCGGCCGACCTCCGGTCGGCCCTCGGGACGCCACGTCAGGCCGCTCATCGACAGCACCACCGCATCGGGATGCCACGCGGCGCACAGGCGGGCGGCCAGTTGACGGTACAGCCGTTGGCCGGTTTCCGAAAAGGGCTGGATCGCCAAGCCGCCCGGATGCAGGTCGGCCGGAGGCGCGGCGTCGATGATCGCGGGGGGCAGGTCGAGTGGATCGAACACGGCGGCGAAGCGCAAGCCGCGGGCGCGCGCGGCGGCCAGCGCGCAGGGACCGTTGTCGCCGACGTCCAGCGCGGCGGATTCGAAGTTCGCCGCGCCGGCGCAGACCGGCGCGGTGCGCGAGCCCAGCCGGACCGGCCAGGCGACCAGGTTGTAGCCGTTCCAGGCCGCGAAATCCATGTAGGCTTCGATGTCGGCCGGCCCCCAGGTGCGGCGGTCGGTCATGCGCACCGGCGCCAGGCCGCGGGTGGCAAAGCGCGCCTGCAGCACCACGTCGGCGTTGACCAGCTCCCGTTCGTCATGGGAAGGCACGACCACGCGGCCCCAGGGAAAAACGCGCAGCCCGAGGTACTCGCCGATGATCGCCAGCGCGCGCTGCGCGGAAGAGGTCGAGGTGCCCCAGGCCAGGACGCACAGCCCCAGCGGCGTGCGCAGGTGCCGGATGACGATGCGGTCGGCCTCGCCGCCCGCGCCGGTTTCCAAGAGCGCCGGATCGGCCCCTTCGACCGCGAAGCGGGCCAGTTGCGCCGGATCGGTCAGCAGCGTCAGACCGTCGAAGCGCCAGTCGTGTTCCCCGAGGCTTTCGACGCGCACCACCCGGCACGGGCGCAGCGTGTCGCAGCGCAGGGCTTCGCTGAGCCGGTCGGCGGCGGCGGCCACCGGCGGCGGCGTGGCGGCGGACAGCACGATCCGCACCGATGCATTGTTCGAGACCATCCCCGCTGTGCGCTCCGCTGTCATTTTTGCCGGTTCATCTCGTACATTTCGCCGGTTTCCCGAATCAGGAAATACACCTTGTCGTTGATGACGTCGAGCAGCGGCGAGCCGATCGGCGTTTTGCCTTCGGTGGAACCCACGTCCTTCTGGTCCAGTTGCTGGCCGTCCAGCGCAAAGCACTTCGGCGCGCCGCCGTCGATCGCGGCGTACAGGAAATCGCCGTCCACCAGGATTGGCCCGGTCAGCCGGTTGGCGTTCGGATTGCCCAGTTGCACCACGCTGAAATTGGCGTTGATCGTGTTGATCTGATACATGCCCAGGTTGCCGTTGTTCAGGCCGAAAAAGAGGAAGTCGTTGCGCTGCACCAGCGGCGTGGAGGGCGAGGCGCCCTCGAACTTCGTCACCTGCAGAATCTTGCCGGATTTCGTGTCGGTGTTTTGCGCGGTATCGAACAGGACCGCCTTGTCGCCGCCGGCGCCCTGCACCACCGCGACCAGTTGCGCGGCGTTGCCGGAGCGCACCGTCAGGCTGTCGAGCGGCTCGCCGGCCGCGGAAATCTCGAACCGCAGTGGATCGGTCGGTGCGTTGAGGTCGAATCGGTACACCCCGCCGTCGTCGGCGCCCAGGTAGATGTAGGTGCCGTTGATGATCGGCAGCGTGGTCCATTTCACGCCGTTGGGCGGCGCGATGCCCTGCGTCTTGTCCTGCCAGTAGGTGCCGTCGCTGTTGAGGATGAAAAACGCGGTGTCGGTCCCCACGACGACGACCGTGTGGCCCTGCAGGGCCGCGGGCGAGTACAGGCCGATCTGCGGCAGCACCCGGCCGGTGCCCAGCGCCGAAGTCTGCCACAGGATTTCGCTTTTTGCGGTGTCCACGGCAATTACTCGCGGGCTGGTATTGGCGCTGGCCACCAGCGCGTAGATCGATCCGCCGCCCAGGCTTTCCAGGTCCAGGATGACCTCGTTGTTGGCCTGGTTCGCGACGGCGACTTTGAACTTGGGCGTGACCGTGGCGCCCCGCCCGGCCGGCACCTCGACGCCGACCACGTTGCCGGTGGTGTCGGGGATGACGATCAGGTTGGTGTTGCCGGGATTGATCGCGCCGGCGACCGGCACCACTCCGGTCTGGATCACTCGTTTTTTCTGCTGCGTCAGATCGAACTTCACCTCGTCGGAGCCGAACAGCCAGATCGAGGTCCGGTTTTCGCCGCTGCCCAAGTCGATCTGCCGGGTGCTGAATTCCTGCGGCAGGTAGCCGGGTTTCTGCGCACGGAAGACGATCGGCTTGGTCATGGAATAGGTCGCCACCAGGCCGGAACTGCCGATCACGCCGACCCAGCGGTTGTCGGTGACATCCCAGATGGTCACGCCGGTCTGGCCGTTTTCGGGGATGAAGACGACCGGCATCGGTTTGTTCTTGACCACATCCTCGAGCGGAAAGGCCATGACCATGGCGCTGCGCTGGCGGTACATGTCGGCCAGTTCGGTGGTGCCGAGCGTGGTGGGATCGACCGCGTCCCAGGCCTGTTCCTTGTCGAGGTAGGCTTTGATCACCTGCAAGCGACGTTCGATCGCCTGGCGGCGGCGCTCGGCGTAGGTCATGTAGTACACCGGCACCGCGTAGCCGTGATCGTCGTCGTGGGTCTTGTCGCGGATTTGCAGCACGGCATCGTATTTCTCGTGGGCCGCTTTCAACTCATCCTGGGAAAACCGCTGGCTGGTCAGCGCCTGGCCCATGTAGCGGTCGGCCTGCTCCAGTGTGCCGGCCACCAACTGGTCGGAGTATTTGTGCAGCAGCGTATCCAGCTGGCCCTGCGTGTCGGAGACCAGTGCGCGCCAGTCGCGGGCGTCTTTTTCAAGTTCTTTCTTCGGATGGTTCGGCCAGAGCGAATCGGGGACCACCGAGATGATGGTCTGTTCCTTGTCGTCCAGGGCGTCGGCATTTTTGGAGGCCGCGGCGTTGGCGTCGATCAGCTTGGCTTCGGCGGTCTTGAAGGCCTTGTAGGAATCGGCCAGGCCGCCGTTCTGGATGATGCGGTTGAGGTCCTCGCGGTCGCGGTCGATATTTTTGCTGCTCTCCATGTAGGCGGCTTTGTCGGCGGTGACGTAGTCCCGGACCACATTGCGGTTGTGGACGAACTCCCACCACGCCACCGCGGCCAGGATCGCCACCACCACGCCGAACATGAACATGACTCGGGTGCGAGCCCGTCGGCGGGCGCGTTTTTCGTCCTCGCTGACCAGCACGTTCTGCAGCTTGGCCTTGATCGCCGGCCGGCTTTTTTCCATCACCATCAGGCGCTTGTAGATGTCCGCCGCGGCGCGGATGCGGCCCTGCTTGGACATCTGGTCGCCCACGTATTCCAGTTCGCGCATGGCGTCGCTGCGCTGGTCGGCCAGCATCGCGCAGCGCACCCAGGCCAGCCGGTGCTGCAGGTTCAGCGGCTCGGAGTTCACCGCCTTGGAGCAGGCTTCGGCGGCTTCGGTGAAGCGGCCGTCGGCTTCGAACTTCACGTACAGCGCGGCGAAGTGCATCGCCGCCCGGCGCGAATCCCCGCCCGCGGCCAGCAGTTCGCCGCAGCGGCGGTGGGCGTTGATGTGGTCCGGTTCGAGTTCCAGGATGCGCTCGTACAGCCGCAGCGCCTCGCTTTTGTCGTTGGCCTGCTCGGCCGACTGCGCCAGCACCTGCAAGTGCGCGATGGCGCGCTCGGCGTTGCCCGCGCTGATGCAGGTCTCGGCCAGCGCCTGGCGCACCGACAGGTCCTCGCCGCCCAGCAGCAGGATCCGTTCGTAGACTTTGATTTTGCGGTTTTCCAGACCCGGCACCGACAGCCGCAGAATGGTATTTTTGAGTTCGTCGACGGTGGCCAGGCGGCCCATCGAGGTGTTCAGGAAGCCGACCAGCGCGTTGACCACCACGAAATGCGACAGCCGCGTGGCTTCGACGAGGTCATCCACATCGCGGCTGCCGTCCATCACCCGCATGATCGCCAGTTCGTGCGGCGCCATGCCGAATTCGCCGGTTTCGGCGGCGGCGCGCATGTCCGATTCGAAAATGTAGATGTTCTGCAGGCTTTTGACCTGCGCTTTCAGCCGCTCCCATTCGTCGATGCGCCGCGCCGCTTCCATGATCAGCGAAGCGCCGGGGGTGCCCTTGAGCGGCAGCGCCATCTGGTCGTCGTACAAGCCGCTGTCGGCCTGGCCTTCCACGAACTCGAACGGACCGGACTCCCAGGTGAACAGGTCGTAGACCGACTCTTCGATCGCGTGGGTCACCGCCACCGCCAACTGGTCGGGGTTGGCCAGGCCCAGCCCGAGCACCGCTTCGATGAACGGTTTGCCGGTGTCGCGCGAATGGTTCAACGCCTTGTCGTATTGCTCGGGGTCCAGCAGGCCCTTGGAGCGGAAAATTTCGGGATGGATGACCCGCGATCCCGGACCGAACGACAGATACAGCAGATTGCCTTTCTGGAAATACAGGTGGCGTTCACGATTGGCGACGCCCAGGTTGATCTGGAGCGTGCCGGATTGCTTGTTCTGGGTGAGATTTTGAAACACGTCGGCCAAGCTGAACGACGCTAAATCGCCTTGGAACGCCATACGCTTCGCTTCCTGATTCTACGTTGTGCACGAGTGCCCACGCTGGCGTCGATTGTACCGCGTGCGGAGCGGTTTTGGCGGTAGATCACGGTCGGGAAAAATTCGACCCGCCGGATGCGCGGACCGGCGGCGGGGGCCGGCGAGTGGGGTGAGCCCGCCGGCTGAAGGCTGTGCACGCGGCCGGGCCGGCCGGCCGGGAGTCGGGTCCTGGAGGGGGGGGCCGTGGGGGGGCGTGGGCGGGCCGAACGCCGGCAGGTCGGCTAAAATAGCCTGGACTGCCCGGTTTCCGCCCCTTCACGAGCGATCCCTCCATGCCCGCCGGCCGCCGCCACCGCGCTCCGCCCGAATCCACTCCCGCCCCCGCTGGGCGGCCGGTGCAGGATCCGGCGCCCCCGCGTGCCGTGCTGGTCAGCGGCCATTTCGAGCAGGTGCCTGGCTACCGCGTCATTCGCCAGCGCGGCTCGGGCAGTTGGCTGCTGACCTTCACCGTGGCCGGGCGGGGGCGCTACCGCCAGCCGGGGCTGGAGCTGGACGCCAACCCCGGCGATGCCGTGCTGCTGGCGCCTGAAAGCTATAACGACTACGGCGTGGCGCTGGCGGCAGACTCGGCCCCGGCCGCAGACCGGGTGGATACGCAGGCTGCGGCGCCCGCGGTTGTCGGGCCGGCCGCGGCCGGCGCGGATTCGAGCACCTTGAATGCCGCCGCGAGTTTGGCCGCCGTGAATTCGACGGCCGGCACCGTCGGAGCCGGTGCGGTCGCGAGCAGTGCGGTCGCGAGCAGTGCGGTCGAAAGCGTCGCGCCCCGGGGCTGGCATTTTCACTGGATTCATTTTCAGCCCCGCGAGTCGGTCACGCCGTGGCGGGGTTGGCCGGAAATCGGCCGCGGGCTGTATCAGGTGGCGGTGGCGAGCGCCGCCGTCCGGGTGCGGATCGAGCAGGCCTTCGAACGGATTCACCGCGATTTGCTGACCCCCGGCGCTCAGGTCGCGCCGCTGGTGCATTCGGCCGTGGAAGAAATCCTGTTTCTGATCGACCGCGAGAACGCCACGGCGGCGGCGCCCTTCGACGCGCGGATCGCCGCCGCCATGGAACGGATTCGCGCCGATCTGGCCGGTGCGCATTCGGTGGAAGCGCTGGCGCGGGTGGTCGCGCTGTCGCCTTCGCGCTTTGCCCACCTGTTCAAGCAGCAGACCGGCGAATCGGTGACGCAGTGGATTCTGAAAATGAAGATTCAGCAGGCGCAGCGGCTGCTGGCTTTCACCGACGAGCGAATCAGCGACGTGGCCTACACGCTGGGATTTCAGTCGCCGTTTTATTTTTCCAAGCAGTTCCGCCTCTGGACCCGCCAAAGCCCGCGCGAATACCGCCGCACCCGGCGCGTGTAATTCGAGATCGGCAGGTTGGGAAATGGTTTGGGTATCATGTGGCGCCGAGCCGGGAACAGCGGTTGTTTGCCCGGTGGATCACCAGGTAACAATGTAGGTGCAGGCCTCGCCGCCCTTGTTGCGGCATGGTTTGATCGAGTCGTGGGTGACTTTGGCTTGCGGCGCAAATTTGGTCGCCATGCAGGCCAGGATTCCCCGGTCGAAACTGCACGGATAGGGATTCCGGCATTCGGCGAGAATCCGGTTTTCGCCCGCCATGGGCTGATACCCGTAATGACCGATGCCTTCCAGCATCTGTTTCGAATCCGGATCGAACATGACCTGACCGGCCTTGCGATGATTCATGTGATA
Organism: Planctomycetota bacterium; assembly: GCA_050730415.1. Taxonomy (GTDB): domain Bacteria; phylum Planctomycetota; class SZUA-567; order H5-PLA8; family JBOHNC01; genus JBOHNC01. The sequence continues at coordinate 7,518 of JBOHNC010000212.1, read as the reverse complement.
GGCAATGTCAATGGACTGGATGGCCGTGTGGATGTCCCTGACCCATGGCGGAAATATTGCATTGACGGGAATTTTCAAGCCGATTCCGAACAGCGTGTCGTTGCCGTACAGCTTGGCAATTCCTTTAAAGGCCGCCAGCCATTGCTCCTGGGAATACCACGCGGTGCGGTCGATGTCCTCCGGCAATCCCGCCAGGCGCAGGTGGGTTTTCGCCAGCGATTTCACGATCCCGAACCCATCGACAATCGCATATACGGTTTGCCCGTTCACCTCGATTCCGGCTTCAAACGCTTTGTATTCCATCGGCGTTCCTCCCGGGAAATTTCCCGCTCAATGTACCCAGAATTTCACCTCCATCAACGACCGAATTGGCCGGCATGGAAATCCGCGCGGCTCGTACGCAGCCGCCTGCTGCGGCTACCGCGGCGCACGCCAGGCGGGAACCTGACCGGTTTTCAGCCGTTTGCCGTCGCTGAGTTTTTCCGGCCGGCCTTTAAGTTTTCGCGCCAGCCGCCCGCGCCACAGCGCCAGCCGTTCGGCCTGCGCCGGGTCGGGCGCAAGGTCTTCCAGCTCCGTCGGATCTTCGGCCAGGTGGAACAGCAGTTCGCCGCCGGTGATCGGGTTCCAGATGTACTTCCAATCGCCGTCGGTCAGGAACTGGCAGGCCTCGGTCGGCACGTAGCACGGCGCATGTTCGCCGTGGTAGTATTCGCGCCAGCCCTTGGTATTGCCCCGCAAAAGCGGCCGGAGGCTGCGCCCTTCGACCGCCGCGGGAACCTTCGCTCCGGCGAATTCCAGAAAGGTCGGCATGATGTCTTCCCACCCGACCACCTGCTGAATGCGCCGGTTGCGGGCGCCGCCGAAATCGCGCGGCGGCCGCACCACGAACGGAACTCGCGCCGAGCCTTCAAAGGCGTAGGTCTTGCGCCAGAGATTGTGGTCGCCCAGCATTTCGCCGTGGTCGCTGGTCATCAGGATCAGGCTGTCGTTGTACAGTCCGCGCAGACGCAGGCTGGTGATGAAGCGACCGATCTGCGCGTCGATGTACGCCAGGTAGGCGAAATACGCCGCGCGCGCCCGCTGTTGCAGGTGCGGCGCGACCTGGCCGCACCACGCGTTGACGTCCAGCGGGTACTCCGCCTGCCGTTCGTACAACTGCGCCCACGCGCCCACCGCCGGCGGCGGCATTTCCCGCTGCATGAAAAGGTCGAAGTACACCTGCGGCGGCGTCCACGGCGGATGCGGGCCGTTAAATGACAAGCACAGAAAAAACGGCCGGGTCGGGTCGCGGCGGTCGAGGAAGTCGAGCGCCTGCGTGGTGAACCAGGTTTCCTGCAGCAGGTCCTCGGGCAGGTGGCTGGGCCGGCCGAGCCAGGAATTTGCCGGCACGCCATGGCCGAGCCACCCCGACTTGACTTCCGGCTGTTTCTCCAGCCAGGCGTGGTAGTCTTCGGGCACGATCAACTGTTCGAAACCCAGATGGTTGCGGGTTGGAAAAAAATGCGTCTTGCCGATGTTGATCGTCTGGTAGCCCGCGCGGGTCACTTCGGCCGCGAAGCTGCGCGGGTAGGTCCACGGAACGCCGTCCTGGTAGCCCAGCATGCCGGTGCCGTTGGGGGTCAGGCCGGTCATCAGGCAGCGGCGCGCGGGGGTGCAACTGGGGCTGGGGGTGTAGCCACGGGTGAATACCATCCCTTCGCGCGCCAGCGAATCCAGGTGCGGGGTCTCGGCCACCGGGTGGCCCAGGCAACCCAGGCTGTCGCCGCGCCAGTGGTCGGTCAGAATCAGAATCAGATTGGGACGGTCGGTCATGCGCAACACCTTCAGCTTCGGCCGTGAGGTTTTCCGGCTGCGCCGATTGTAGCGTCATTTCACGCGCGGCCGCGGCCGCGGCATACAATGGCCGGGAAGTCCCGGGAATCGGCCGCATGCATCTGCCCTTTTTGAACCGATCTGCTGCGCCGGCAGGTGCGCCGGTGGACGGCTGCCGAGCCGGCCGCGGCAATGCCGGCTGGCTGATCCTCGGCCTGGCCCTCCTGCTTTTCACCGTCTACAAAGGCCGCGGCGGGTACTTCGACCAGTTCGAGTACATGGACATGGCCGAGCAACTCTGGCTGCACGGCTCGCTAAAGGCGTCCGGGCATCCGTTGCCGGCGGCGGTGACGGCGCTGGTGGCGGCGGAGCATTCGCCGTTGCAGTTGCGGCTGGCGACCTACGCGCGCTATCCGATCGGGCTGGCGGTGCTCAGCGGGCCGTTCGTCTGGCTGGGCGCGGGGCTGGCGGCGCTGTCGGGCGGGCTGATCGCCGCGCGCGCGGTGCTGTGCCTGGAAATCCCGCTGTTCGTGTTGCTCGCGGCGTGGTTGTGGCTGCGGATCGCCGGCGATCGGCAATGGGGCCTGGGGTTCTCGCCGCGGGTGGCGATGGTCTCGACGGTGCTGTTCGTGCTGGGCACGCCGGTGCTGACTTTTTCGCGGCTGTTCTACGCCGAGGCGGCGGTGACGATGTTTTTCGTCGCTGCGCTGTACGCCTGGCTGCGCGCCCGCCACGCCGCCGCCGCCGCCACCACCGCCACCACTGCCACCACCACCGTCGCCACGGGCGCCACGGGTGCCACGGGTGCCACGGGCGCCGGAGACCGGCGCTGGTGGTGCTTTGCCGGCGCCGCGCTGGGCGCCGCCGTCGCCTGTCACTACGCCGACCTGTGGATCGCCGTCGGCTTGGGCCTGGGCATGCTGATCGACGCGCTGCGGAGTCCGGCGCCGTTCACCGCCGGCGCCCGCTGGCTGCGCGCGGGACTGCTCCTTGCGCTGCCGGTCGTTTTCGTGGTCGCCCTTCTCGCCTTGAACGCCTGGCGCTTCGGCAGCCCGCTGAACACCGGCTACGCGCGCTACGTCGATCCCAGCGACGTGAGTCTCCAATTATTTTTACCCAACCTGAAGTACCTGTCGCTGTTTCTCACGCGCGTGCCGTGGCTCACGCTGGCCTTCCTGGCCACGCTGGTGAACCTGTTGCCGCCGGCCTTCAGCGATCGGCCACCGCCGCCACCGCCGCCACCACCGCCACCGCCGCCACCACCGGACCGGGCCGGGCCTGAACCAGACACGATACCGCCGGTCGCGCCGGCCGGCCCTCCCGACCCGGCGCACCGCCTGCCCGTGTGGTTCGCCGTGGCGCTGCTGGCGGCCGGCGGGCTGCAATTGAGTTTCTGGCTGTGCTACAATTTTTTGAGCCAGTTCCCGCTGCGCTACCCACTTCCGATTTGCGTGCTGGCGCTGCCGGGGCTGGCGCTGCTGTTGCGCGCCGTCGAAGGTCGCTGGCCCCGCGCGGGACTGCCGCTGTGCGCGGCGGCCGGAGTCGGTTGGAGTCTCTTCGGCCTGCTGTATCTCGACTGCAACTTCCGCCCGCCGCTGATCATGGCCGGCGATTACATGCTGCGGCCGTTTTACCTGGACCCGCAGGGCGGCGGGCTGCGCTTCTACACCTGGTACATGCACCCGACGCTGCTGGCGCGCATGGCGCCGATGCATTTCGGCGGCACCGCGCCAGGCTGGATGCAATGGATGCTGCTGACCCTCATGACCCTGGGCGGCCTCGCCGCCATCGTGCGCGCGATCTGGCGCGCGCCCGGCACGGAAACGCATGCGCCGTTTTGAAACCCGGTGCTACGCAATCTGCGCGGTCAGCTCCGTCACCCGCGCGCGGATGCGCTCGCTGAGCACCTGCACGATCGGGTCGCTGCAATAGTCCGGGCGGACCGCTTCGACGATGACCAGCGCTTCAGCGGTGTAGCGCGCGATGAACGCGCTGCCCGCCGCGCCGCAGTCCTGCAGATTGCCCAGCCGGTCGGCCAGCTTGATCTGTGTGGCGGTCAACGTGAGCGTCGCGATGTGCTGGCGGAAATATTCGATCCGCGCCGCTTTGTCGGCGAACTCTGGATTGGTCAGCTCGGCCACCCAGCCTTGAATTTCCGCGCCGAACAGCCGGCCGATCGTCGCCGAGCGCGCCGCCGTGTCTTCGACCGTGTCATGCAGCAGCGCGGCCGCGAAGCCCGCCGGGCTCAGCCCCAACTGGCCGACCGCCGAGGCCACCGCCAACGGGTGACGGATGTACTCCCCGCCGCCGTACTTGCGTTTCTGGCCGCGGTGCATCCAGGCGGCAAAAATGGTGGCTCGCGCGAGCAACGGCAGCGCCAGCAATTCCGCCTCCGGTACCGGAAGACCGTCCAGATCGTCGTTCGAACCGCGGCGGTTGGACGGTGGCGGCGGCGGCGGCGGTGGCGGCGGAGCGGGGGGAGGCATGACGCGGGTTCCTGCCAGGATTGAAGGACGCGACCATTATAATCGGGCCCGTGCAGATTTTCCGATCGCCGCCTGCGCCAGGCGTCCACTCGTGCGTGCGACGCAGCCGGAACAGCGTCTGAATGCCCGCCCTCGGTTGCCTTGCAGGATGTCCACCAGCCCCGTGTCCTTCCCGCCTCCGCCTCCGCCTCCGACCCCGTCCGCGCTGGCACTGTCGCCGCCAGCCCGGCCCGGCCGCATCCGCCTGTGGCTGCTGCTCGGTTTGGCCTGTTTCATGCTGGCCATTTTCAAAGGCATCGGCGGCTATCTGGATTTCTACGAATACATGGGCATGGCCGAGCAACTCTGGCTGCATGGCACGCTGGCCGCCCCGCCGCATCGTCCGCTGGATCTGCCGGAATCCCAGTTGGTGCAGATCGATGCGGAGCTGGGCCCGCCTCCCCGCTATTACCGCTACCCGCTCGGGCTGACGGTTCTGTCCGGCCCGGCCGTCTGGTTGGGCGCCGGTTTGCAGGCGCTGAGCGGCGGGCTGATTTCCGAACGCATCGTGCTGGCGCTGACCATCCCCGGGATGGCGCTCCTGGCGGTGCTCCTGTGGCTGCGGATTGCCACCGACCCGCGGTGCGGGCTGTGCCTCTCGCCGCGGAATGCGGTGTTGGCCGCGATCCTGCTGGTGCTGGGCACGCCGGTGCTGACCTTCACCCGGCTGTTTTACACCGAAATCGCGACGGTGCTGTGGGCGCTGGCGGTCCTGTACGCCTGGCTGCGCGCGCGCCACGCGGCGGCGGCTGGGGAGCCGGACCGGCGCTGGTGGTTGTGTGCCGGCGCGGCGCTGACGTGGTTCACCGCCTGTCACTACGCCGATGTTTTTCTGGCCGCCACGCTGGGCGTCGCCATGCTGCTCGACCTGGCCGGCACCCGCGCGCTGTCGGCCCGCGCGCGTTGGGCGCGCGCCGCACTGCTGATGGGATCGGGGCTGAGCGGCCTGGCCTTCCTGCTGATCGCCAACCGGGTGCGGTTCGGCGGCGCGCTGAAATTCGGCTACGCCAACCACTGCTTCGACGGCGACATCAGCCTGAACCTGGTCTCCACCCGCGTGCAATACCTGACGTTCTATCTGCTGCGCGTTCCCTGGCTGGCCTTCGCCATCGGCCTGCTGATCGTCGGCCGCTGGCGCCGGCCCGCCGCTCTGCCAGCGCCCGCGACGCCGGTGACAGCCGATGGGACCGGAGCGCCGACCCTTGCGCCGATCGTGCGCGGCGGGCTGGCGGCGGCGTTTCTGGCGCAGCTATGTTTCTGGTTGACCTACCGCAGCATCGAAACCTTCCCGCTGCGCTATACGCTGCCGATGGCGGTCCTGGGGCTCCCGGGGCTGGGCCTGATCCTGCACTACCTCGAGCGCCGCTGGCCGCGCTTCGGCGCGCCGACATTCACCCTGGCCGGAGCCGCGTGGGGCCTGTATTGCCTGGTGTATTTCGACTGCAACGGCCTGCCGTTGATCAGCGTCGGCGACAATTTCATGCGGCCGTTCCGCGATTTCGGCGCCGGCGCCGGCTGGCGCTGTTACACCTGGTACATGCATCCCCGGCCGACCGGCGTGAAAGCGGCGCTGGCGGTGCTGAATGGCAACCCTGCCGGCACGCCGATGGGATGGATTCAGATTCTCATCCCGCTGGTGCTGGCGGGGGCCGGGACGGCGGCGCTGGTTTACGCGCTCCGGCTGGCCGGCCGTGCCGAGCGAAGCGCCCGGCTTTGATCAAGGGCGCCTTGCCGGTGACGGTCACGTTGCCCGCGGCGCAGGTTCCAAAATCGCGATGGCTCACGGCCCGCCGAGCCCGCCGGGCCCGCCGGGCCCGCCGGAATGGGCGGAGTGGTCGGAGTGGGCGTCGGCAGGATTGATGGTGCCGGCGGTGGATTGGCGCGGGGTGAGCGGGCAGAGCAGCCCCAGGCCGCTCAAGCGCGCGTCGGCCGCGGCGGCGGATTCCGGCGGATCGTCCGGCCCGGTCGGCCCGGTCGAAAGGCGCGGCTGCGGCAGTGCGCCGAAATCCCGCCACGGGTCGCCGCTGCGGTTCTCCCACGGCGAGACCACCGTCTCCCGCCACTGCCACCCCGGACCGCCCACCAAAATGTGATCGCCCACGCGCGCGGCCACCGCGCCACCGGCCGCCGCCAGCCGGGTCTTCGAGATCAGAAAGCCGCCCCGCGTCACCACCGCCTCCGCTTCCAGCGGAGCGCCGTCGAGCGCCCGGAAGGCGCGGATCCGCACCGGCAGCGAGCGCGGCCCGGGAGTCGCGGTCAGTTCGGTCGCGGCCGCAAAATGAATCGGCGCGCTCCAGGTCGGTCGCCAGTTTGCCGGCACCGGCGTCAGGTCGGCGGTGTTGTCGGCGGCCGGGCCGGACCAAGCGCGCAGCATGTACCAGCAGGATGCGGTTTCGTGAATTTCAAAGGTCAGATCGCGCACCGTCTGCATCGCGTGGTCGATCGGCATCTGCGCGACGACCACCCCGTTGCGCAGCAATTCGACCCGCTGCAGGCTGGCCGCCTCCGGCGCCGCGCCGGGCCCGATGAACAGCGACAGGTCCAGATGGTAGATGCGGTCGGCTGCGGGCACCGGCTGCGTGGCGTAGCCGACCGGCGCGGCGAATTCGCGCAGCTTCCAGTCGATCACCGGGCCGTAGGCCACCTGCGCTTCGCCCGCCTGAAGCCAGGCCAGAACTTCCTTCAGTTTGGGCCTGCCGGTCAGCGGCGTGCGGCCGCCCATCCGCACCAGCGTGTGCGGCGAAACCGGCGCGGTGTACAGGTCCGCCGGCAGCGCCTGGTAGGTGGCGGCGATCGATCCGGTCTGGGCCGGCGCGGTCGGCGCGGCGGTGCGTTCAACCGTCCGCACCTCTTCCTCCACGTCCGTCGGTTCGGCCACGGCCACGACGCTCAGGCCGCGATTGAGCAGCGCAAAATAGGCCGACTCGCCTTCGCGGTGCGGGCCCAGCGTGAGCAACTCCAGGCCCGGCCCGCGCTCCGCGGCCAGATAGCCTTCCGAGCCAAAATACTGACGAGCCGGCAGGTGCAGCGCCTGCTGCAGCACCGGCCGGGTCGGCCGACCCTCCGGGTAGAGCCACAGCCGCAAAAATCCGGCCTGCTGCAGGCGATGCAGATCGTCCCACAGCGTCGGCGCGCCCACCGCCGAGGCGTCGCCCACGGCGCACAGCGCCGCCGGCAGGTC
>JBOHNC010000211.1:0-18828 GCA_050730415.1 Planctomycetota bacterium | reverse complement strand
CTTCCGGACGTGGCACGGGCTGACCAGCCCGTGTCCAGCGAGTCCTCGAGCGTTTCCGCTGGAAAGCGCGCTTCGCGCTACGCTTCCGCTTTTTCTTCGCGCCAACGGCGCGATGCAACAAAGCCAGGGGTTGCCGGAGGTCTTCCGCAGGCACACCCCTGGTGCGCGGTCCCCAGACCGCTCCGCGCGACCCGAGGCAATCATGCCATCCCCGCCGATCCAACGCGCGGAACCGCACCCGACGCCCTCCTCTCGTCCCTCTCGAAAGACCTGGGTACAGGCATAGCCAAAGATGGGGGTAACACTCAGGCCCCACCACGACCCATCCTGCCCGGCTGCCAAACGAACCCATATGCGAATAATATGCACATGAATTTGCACAAGTGCATTTAGTTCGTTTGGTTAAATGACTTATGACACCGTAGTTCGTTTGGTTAACTGCCCGTGGCCGCCGAGCCATGTCGATCTGACCCCATCCCGGCCGGTAGTTCGTTTGGTAGTTCGTTTGGCAGCGGGCTCTCGGAGCCGAATCGATTGTTTGAACCAGGAGCCAGTGTCGCGGCCGGCGGGCTGGGCCGTCCGAGACATGACAGGACGTGTGGCTGGTGACCAGAAGGTGCCTGCCCCCGCCCTGCTGCGTCGCGGCCGGCGAGCTGGCTGGCCGAGACGTGAAAGGACGTGCGGCTGTTGAACCACCAAAAAAAGGCGGCCCAGGCACCCCCCTTACCGGTGCCTGGGCCGTCATCAGAAATCAGGCCGCCCGGCGGGGTCCGCGGGGCGGGACGGCGCCGGCCGAGGTGTCCCGATCCGCCGCCAGTCTTTTGAAGGTCGCGATTTACGCCGCCTTGCTGCTCCGCCGCAGGCTGGGCGCGTACATATCCAGCGATTCCATGATCTGCGCGGTCCCGGTCGCCACCGCCGTCAGCGCGTTCTTGCCGATCTTGACCGGCAGCCCGGTTTCGTGCACCACTCGCTTGTCGATGCCCCGCAGCAGCGCGCCGCCGCCCGCCAGCGTGATGCCCATGTCGATGATTTCCGCATGCATGGTCGGCCCGATCCGTTCGAGCACCATATTGATCGCCGCCAGGATGTGCCCGATCGGCTCGTCCAGCGCGTAGCGGACTTCCTCGGAGTTCAGCGTGATGCGGCGCGGCTTCTGGGAGACTTCGTCGGTGCCGCGGACCTCCATTTCGATCTCTTCTTCCATCGGGTACACGTTGCCCAGTTCGAACTTGATCCGTTCGGCCATCGGCTGGCCGATTTCCAAGTGGTGTTCTTCCTTGACGTAGGCCATGATCGAACGGTCGAAGTCGTCGCCGGCGACCGGGACCGATTCGGCCTGGACGATGCCCTGCAAGGAAAGCACCGCGACTTCGCAGGTGCCGCCGCCGATGTCCACGATCATCGACGGGCGCGGCTCGGTCACCGGCAGCCCCACGCCGATGGCGCTGGCCAGGGGTTCCTCGATGAGGAACACCTCGCGAGCACCCGCGATTTCGGCGTGTTCGATGAGTTTTTCGGCCTTGAGCTGGTCGATGCCGGTGGGCACGCCGATCACGATCCGGGGGCGGAACATGTGCCAGCGGTCGCCCAGCGCGCGGCGGATGAAGTAGCGCAGCATCGATTCGACGATCTCGAAGTCGTCGCCGACGCCCATCTTCATCGGCCGGATGACTTCAATCCCGCCCGGGCACTTGCCGATCATGTCCTTGGCGACCTGCCCGATGGCCATGCCGTTGTTGAGCACTTTCTTGGTGCCCTTCTGGACGGCCACGACGGAGGGTTCGCTGACCACGATGCCGCGCCCGCGCACCGCCACCAGCGTGTTGGCGGTGCCCAGGTCGATGCCCAGGTCGGTCGAAAACATACGGTAGATCTTGTCGATGAACACGTCTTTTTCCCCCACGCGGTCCCCGATTTCGCCGGTTTCCGGGTAGCCTGAAATCTCGCCTGACCATGTATCGGCCGGGGTCGAGCAAAGGTTTAGAAAATCCCGGATTTCGCCGCGCTGCTCGCGCCGGGCAGTCCTTTTGAGGCCTTGGGGCAGGCAGAGAAAGCAAGGAAAACGAAGAGAAGAAACCTCGCGCCAAGACGCCAAGGCGCCAAGACGCGGGCGGCATTTCCAGGGGCAGCGCGCCGGAAGAGGCCTCCGAATAGCCTCCGAAGAAAGGACCGAAGCTGTAGCAGTTGCTATGCGCGGGGTGGAATTGCGGCGGGGCTGCGGCGGAATTTCGAGCTGGCGGGGCCGAACGGGGCGTGCGGGCCGCGCCGGGCAGCGATACAATCGTCGGCCGGAAAGCCGTCCACCCCACTGAATCGCACGCCGGCCGAGTGCTTTGCGCACCTTGCACCCACCCTCCCCGAACCCCTTTCACGACCGGGCGGGGCGGAGCCGGCAAACGCTATAAAGGAGAACCGCTCGTGGCATCGCAACCGGTGATGAAGATTTCCGAAGCTCAGTTGGTGAGCCGGATCGCGGAAATATTGAAGGCCTTCCCCGAAATCGCGAAAAAGCTGCCGGCCGCGGCGACCGAGCGCAAGTACTGGGCGACGGCCTTCCATCGCAACGTCGAAACCAAGCGGCTGTTGGCGACCTACCAGGAACTGCCGCTGTTCACCTGCCTGGCGCCGAAAGGCTCCTCGCGCGCGGCCTGGATGAAGATGCTCGAACCCCAGTACAGCATCCGGTCGCACGTCGAACTGCCCGGCCGGACGCTCGACATGGTGAAAAACGGCGTGCCCGAAACGTTGGGCCATGTGGGCTCGTTTCTGCACCAGGTCGTGGCGGCGGCGGAGCGCAAGCCCTGCAAGCGCCGGCCGATCAAGCGCTGGCGCGATGCCTACGGGCCGAACGAAGTGGTGCAGCGGGTGCGGCCGACGGAGTCCTTCGGCTACCTGCCGAACCCGCACCGCGGCACGACCACCTTCCAGCAGTTCCAGGGCGACGAACCCTACCGCGGCTGGCAGACCAGCGACACGCACGGGCCGACGGTCTTCACGCACGTCAAAACGGTGGAAGACAACCTGAAGTACATCCCGCGCACCACGCTGACCTACTGCCGCTGGCCGTGGCGGTGGCTGGAGCCGCAGAAAGGCAAATTCAACTGGCAGGTGATCGACGAAACGCTGCGCACGGCGCATGAGCGCGGGCAAACGGTGCAGATGCGTTTCCAGCCCTACACGCGGGCCTTCGAATTCAGCGACGAGCCGACCGATGTGAAGCGGCATCCGCCCGAGCGCACCGTGGACGTGCCCGACTGGCTGTGGGACGCCGGCGTGCGCTGGGTGGCGCAGGGGGTGTACGCGCGGCACGAGCCGGACTCGAACGACCCGCGCTACATCAAGCATTTCGGCGAATTCATCCAGGCTTTCGGGCGGCGCTACGACGGCCACCCGGATCTGGAAAGCATCGACGTGGCCTACGCCGGGTTCTGGGGGGAATCGGGCGGCAACAGCACGCCGAAGACGGCCGCGAAGCTGCTCGATATTTATTTGCGTTCCTTCAAGAAAACGCAACTGCTGTCGATGCTTGGGACGCCCGGCTGTTCCTACGCCGAGAAGAAAACGCGCAACACCAAACAGCACGTGGGCTGGCGGGCCGACTGCTTCGGCGACTTGCGCGCCGTCGACGTGCCGGACGTGCCGCGGCACCTGTGCTTCAACCACACCTACGACGCCTACCCGAAGGAAATCGAACGCTGCGGGCTGAAAGAGCGCTGGAAAACGGCGCCGGTCACGATGGAGACCTGCGGCAACGTGGCCACCTGGTTCATGACCGGCCACGATTTGGATTTCATCGTCGAGCAAGGCTACCGCTACCACATGTCGGTATTCATGCCGAAGAATGCGTTCATGCCGATGGAATGGATGGAGAAGCTGGAGGAATTCGATCGCAAGATCGGGTACCGTTTCGTCCTGCGGCAACTGTGGACGCATTTGGAAATGAAGCCGGGGAAGGCGGCGCCGTTCCAGTTCTTCATCGAGAACGTGGGCTGCGCGCCGATCTACCGGAACTATCCGCTGGCGCTGCGCTTCCGGCAGGGGAAGACCGTGAAGGTCGTGAAGCTGAAGGAAGACATCCGCGGCTGGCTGCCGGGGCAGCGGTGGTTCGAGGAAAAGATCGTGCTGCCGAACGGGTTCAAGAAGGGCGAAGTCAAAGTCGACCTGGCGATCCTGGATGTGGCTGGCGGCGCGGTGGGCGAAGGTAAGCCGCGGGTCTGGTTCGCGATCGAAGGCGAGAGGGTGGATGGGTGGCACGCGTTGACGAGCGTGGATGCGGTGTAAAGAAAAGAGTAGCCACAAAGGACACAAAAAGCACATAGGAAGATTGGGAGAAGAGATTGGCCACAAAAAGGCACACCAGACACAAAAAAAGATAGAAGAACAGATGGGCCACCCAAAGGCAAAGAAGACACAAAACAGTCGGTGACACGGAGCCGGCGGCACATAGAGGGGCAGAGATGAAACGGGACGCTCGAAGAGTGGCGGTGGCACTGTCGGCCGCGGTGGCTTTGGCAGTGGGGGTGGGCGTGTACGGGGCCTTGCAGGCGGCGGACGCTCCGGCGGGCGATCCCAACATTGCGGCTGTTGCGAATGTGAAGGTGCTGAGCGACAAAGTGGAAGATGTGTCCAGTTTGGAGGCTTGGAAAAAAGCGGCGATCAAGCCGGGCATGACCGACGAACAGAAAGTATTGGCGGCGTTCGATGCGGTGCTGAAGTTTCGCCAGCAGGATACCATTCCGCACGACGATTTGGGCTTGGGCACCGACGCCTGCAACGACGCGATCAAGCTGTTCAATGTGTATGGCTACTGCAACGGGATCGGCGCGCAGTGCAGTTTTCTGCAACTGGTGCGAGCGATGGGATTCGAAGCGCGGGCGTGGTCGGTGTACCGCTGGGGCGTGGTGGAAGTTCAATATGACGGCGGGTGGCATTACTTCGACCCGGGCATGCTGTGTTATTTTCTGGATGCGAAGGGCAAGGTGGAATCGGTGGATGAAATCGTGAAGGGATTGAAAGCCTGGTATGCGGCGCATCCGGGGTATTTGAACGACGACAAGAAAATCCGCGCCTTCATGAAGGACCCCGGCGTGGCGCAGGGACCGGAAGTGCTGCGCAACTGCCCGACCTTCGACAAGAACGATAGCTACCCGCTGAATTATTTCGGCTGGTACACCACGATGATGGTTTTCAACGGTTCGAGCAACACGCCGTTTCTATATGAAGAGAATCACTCGCAGGGACACCAAGTCAACATCACGCTGCACCGCGGGGAGACGATCACGCGCGACTGGAACGCCGACCATTTGCCCGCCGGATGGTTTCCGAAAGACGCCACGCCCGAATGCCTGCACGCGAAGCCGGGCGAAGGGCCGCTGTACTACACGCCGAAATACGGGGATTTGAGCAACGGGCGGGTAGGATCGGGGGAGGTGGTGTATACACCACCGCTGGATGCGCATTTTCCGGAGGCCTGCCTGCGCGCCGAGAACGTGGAGATGCGGTGGCCGGGGGCTCAAGAACAAACGATGTCCGGGTTTCACCCGCAGGCAGCGGCCCAACCGGCGGTGGTGGTTCTGGATCGCTCCTGCGGCTACCTATACGCGGCTGCGAACCTGACAGCCGATACCTGCATGCAAGGTGATGGCACCATTTCCATCGCCGTGTCGTGGGACAACGGACGCTCCTGGAAAGACGCCGGGAAACTCGGCAAGGGAAACGGGCAAAATCTGGACCTGACTTCTCTGGTTACGCACCACTACCAATACCGGTTGAAACTGGTGCTGACCGGCGCGGGCACCGGCGTCAGGCAGCTCAAACTGACCGAACAGTTCCAGTGTTCGCAGCGGGCGCTGCCGGCGCTAGGCGCGGGGGACAACAAAATCACCTATTTAGCCGGGCCGCAGGAAGGGACGGTCACCGTCGAAGGCACCAATCCGAAGTTCAAGGACAAGCAGGCGACGTGGGAAGACAACGGCGTGCAGTTCGCGGGGATTGATGTGAAAGCCGCGGCGCAGAACGGCGCGATCGTGCCGCCGCCGGGGAAGGCTGGCAGCGTGACGGTGCCGATCGCAACGCCGGGCGATTTGGTGCGGCTGCGCTTCGGTGGGATGTACCGAGCGGGCGGCAAAAACGAAGGCTGGGACTATCAGGTCAGCTTCGACTACGGAAAAACGTGGGTGGCGGCCGGGCACGCGGCGGGGCCGGTGCGCAATAGCACGTATTACATTTCCTTCGAGCAGATTCCGGCGCACACGCGGAAGTGCCTGGTGCGGTATCAGGCCGATTCGCAGGGGAATCTGGTGCTGTTTGCGTTCCGCGTGGACGCGGACTACGCGCTGCCGCACGCGGGGGTGCTGCCGGTGACCTGTACGTATCAGTGGAAGGAAAACGGCGCGGAAAAAACGCAGAGTTTCACTGCGAAGACCGCGGCGGAGACGGCAACGATCCATTGCGGGGACAAGCCGGAGCTGGAATCGGTGGCGCTGGCGGTGGCGGTGGCGCCGTAAATATCGCGCGGGTGGCGGGGCGAGGAGCACGCAGCCGTTCGCGCGGCGCAAGAATCAGGGCGGCAAAATGCCGGCCACGGCATTTATGGGGCCGGCAGGTCAGCAACGCCACAAGCGAAGCGAAGTGAAGTGACAAGAAAAGATGCGCGGGGCGCGCAAGAGGTTAATGGCGCCGGCTGCGCCGGCTTGTTTGGTTGCGGGTGAGGTCACCCGCGCTCCCAGGACCGTTTGGTTGCAAGTGAGGGCATTCGCGCTCCCAGGACCGTTCGGTAGCAAGGGAGGTTATTCGCGCTCGCAGGACGCCGTAGCTTCCACCACCGATAGTCCGCGATATCATGCATTGTCGAGGGCGGTTCAATCCATTGGAAACATGGGGAGGGACGGATCATGGCCATGTTCGACGACAACAGTCTATCGATCGGGCGCACGCCGCTCATTCGGCTGAACCGGATTCCGCAAGGAACCGGTGCGACGATCGCGGCTAAAATCGAAGGGCGCAACCCGGCGTATTCGGTGAAGTGCCGGCTGGGCGCGGCGATGATCTGGGCGGCCGAACGGGACGGGATTCTGAAGCCCGGGCCGGACGCGAAAACGGTGGTCGAACCGACCAGCGGCAACACCGGGATTGCGCTTGCGTTTATCTGCGCGGCGCGCGGGTACAAATGCATTCTGACGATGCCGGAATCGATGTCGATCGAGCGGCGCAAGATGATCAAGAGTTTCGGTGCGGAGGTGGTGCTCACCGAAGCCGCCAAAGGTGTGAAGGGCGCGATCGCTAAAGCCCAAGAGATCGCGGCGGACAAAAACAAGTTCTGGATTCCGCAGCAGTTTGAAAATCCGGCCAATCCGGAGATTCACTTCAAAACCACCGGGCCGGAAATCTGGGAGGACACCGCCGGGAAGGTGGATGTGTTCGTGGCGGGCGTGGGCACCGGCGGCACGGTGACCGGGGTGTCGAAGTATTTGAAGCAGGAAAAAAAGCGCGCGGTGAAAACGGTGGCGGTGGAACCGGTGGCTTCGCCGGTGCTGACGCAGACACGCGCGGGGCAGGAACTCAAGCCCGGCCCGCACAAAATTCAGGGCATCGGTGCGGGGATGGTGCCCAAGGTGCTGGATTTGAAGCTGGTCGATGAAATCATGCAGGTGTCCGACGAGGAAGCCATCGTGATGGCCAAGCGACTGAGCCGGGAGGAAGGCATCTCCTGCGGCATTTCGAGCGGCGCGGCGACGGCGGCAGCGCTGAAGATTGCGCAGCGGCCGGAAAGCAAAGGCAAGCTGATCGTGGTGGTGCTGCCCGACAGCGGGGAACGGTATATGTCGGGGGTGCTGTTCGACGGGATCACGGCGTGAGATTGCATGGAGTACGGCGCCGGGTCGCCGCACTCCATGGGGGATGACACATGCCGCCGAACATCGTCTTCATCATGACCGACCAGCAGCGTTTCGACATGCTGGGCTGCAACGACGCGACGTTTGTGAAAACGCCGTGCCTGGACCGGCTGGCGGCGTCGGGGGTGAACTTCAAATGCGCCTACACCACCACGCCGGTCTGCACGCCGGCGCGCGCGGCGCTGTTCACCGGGCTGTATTCGACCAGCGCCGGAGCCTTCACCAACCAGCAACCGCTGGCCGATGGCATTCCCAACCTGGGGGAGTTGGCGCAGGCGGCCGGCTTTGCGACCGGGTACGTCGGGAAGTGGCACCTGGACGGCCCGGCGGGTGGCTATTACGGCACCGGGATTGCGCCGCGGGGTTTCCCGCAGGCGGTGTGGTACGACGGGAAGAAATTTCAGGACGAAGTCGGTGCGGCGGGCTTCAAAAAGTGGCACGCCGGAAAAAACCTGAACGAATCCGACTGCTGGGGCACGCGGGTGGCCGATCGCGGCTGCCGGTTTATTGAAGAGCACGCCCGGGGCGAGCGACCGTTTTTCCTGGTCGTTTCCTTCGACGAACCGCACGGGCCGTCGGTGGCGCCGGAGCGGTATTACGATCTCTACCGCGGAACGCAGCGGCCGCGCCAGCCCAACTTCGACGACGACCTGTCCGGCAAACCGGCGACGCATCGCATGCTGGAAGAATTCAGCGACCACGGCGGCCGGGTGCCGGCGGGCGAAAACCCCAACAACAGCCCGCCGTATTACGGCTGCAACAGCTACATCGACGCGCAGATCGGGCGGGTGGTCGAGGCCGTCGACCGCTGCTGTCCCGAGAACACCGTCATCGTGTACACCTCGGATCACGGCGACCACGCCGGCGCGCACGGCCTGCTGGCCAAAGGCCCGACGATGTACGAGGAGATCGTGCACATTCCGCTGATCATCCGGGCGCCGGGGGTCACACCGGCGGGCGCGGACTGCCACGGATTGATCAGCCACATCGATCTGGCGCCGACGCTGTTCCGTCTGGCGGGCATTCCGGCGCCAGCGGCGCACGGCGTTCATGGCGGCAGGGAGCTGTTTACCTTCCAGGGGTGCGATCAATCGGCGCTGCTGGCGGAC
The DNA here is from genome assembly GCA_050730415.1 of Planctomycetota bacterium. GTDB lineage: Bacteria > Planctomycetota > SZUA-567 > H5-PLA8 > JBOHNC01 > JBOHNC01. Next base: position 9,821 of record JBOHNC010000211.1, on the reverse strand, counting down.
CCTGCCGCAAAGATTCGCGACGCGGTCTTTCTGGAATACACGCGGTTCGAAATGCCGCAGCACACGCGCTGGGGTTTCCTGCCGATCCGCTGCATCCGCACCGACCGGTACAAGCTGGTCGTGAACCTGGTGGACAGCGACGAACTGTACGATCTGGCGGCCGATCCGTACGAAAACGTCAATCGGATTCAGGATGCCAGTCTGGCGGCGGTGCGCAACGGGCTGCATGACCGACTGCTGGACTGGATGGATCGGCGGTTCGATCCGTTTCGCGGGAACTGCTGGTGGCAGCGGCCGTGGCGGCCGGAGAAGCTCATGCCGCCTCAGTACAACCCGGTGGCGGCGGCAGCGGCCGTGGCGGCGACGGCGACGCGGGCGGAGTAGAATGGGGAACGTTTGAATCCCCCCCGCGAGAGTGCATTCCGCATGCCCAAGACTCCCAAGCCGGTGCTCGATCGGTCCACCTGCCGGTACAAGCTCGACCTGTCCCCCAGCATCAACCACCGCCGAGTGATGGACGGTCTGAAGCCGGAACTGGCCTTCGCCGGCGGGCCGGTGAAACCGTGGCAGAAAAAGCTGCGCGCGAAGCTGGTGGAACTGACCGGCTTCGACCGGATGCCCGCGGCCGGGCGGCGGGCGCCGTTGCGGGTGCGGTCGCTGTGGCGGCGGGAGACGGCGCTGGGGTCGATCGAAAAACTGGCCTTCACGGCCGAAGCCGGCAGCGACGCGCTGGCCTACCTGTGCCTGCCGCGCGGGGTGAAGCCGCCGTATACCGCGTTTGTGTGCGTGCAGGGGCATTCGACCGGGGCACACAATTCGATCGCGGTGGCGCGGGAGGACAACCGGAAAGCCATCACGGTCGAGGGCGACCGTGATTTCGGCCTGGGCTGCCTGCGACGCGGGCTGGCGGCGTTGTGCATCGAGCAGCGCTCGTTCGGGGAGCGGCGCGAGCAGACCCAGGCGCAGGTTTTGGCGCACGGCTGCCACGACGCGACGATGCAGGCATTGCTGCTGGGGCGGACGCTGATCGGCGAACGGGTTTTCGACGTGGACCGCGGGATCGACTATCTGGCGCAGCGTGGGGACATCGACATGGCCCGGATCGGCGTGATGGGCAACTCGGGCGGCGGGACGGTGGCGCTGTTTGCGGCGGCGCTGCTTTCGCCGGTGGCCTTGGCGATGCCGTCGTGCTATTTCTGCACCTTCCGTGACTCGATCATGGCGATCGGCCACTGCATGGACAACTACATTCCGGGGCTTTTGCGCTACGCGGAGATGGCCGATGTGATGGGGCTGTTCGCGCCGCGGCCGGTCGTGGTGGTGGCGGGCAAGACCGATCCGATTTTTCCAATTGCGGGCGTGCGTCGGGCTTTCCAGCAGTTGCAGCGGATCTACACGGCCGCCGGCGCGGCGCAAAACTGCCGGCTGGTGGTGGGGCCGGAGGGGCATCGTTTCTACGCCGAGCTGGCGTGGCCGAAGATGCAGGCGTTTTTGTAGGGCCGGCGGGAAGGCGCGGGGAAGGATGAAGCGTGAAGGATGGGGGATGACGGAAGATGCGCGCGGACGCGCGCAGGAAAAACCTTAATCCTGAAGCTTGAATCTTGAAGGATGAAGGAAAGGCGAAGAGGCGCGCTTCGCGCGCAAGAGGCGGCAGGATGCCGGCGCTCCCGGGAGTGGGCGGGCTCACGGAGCCGGGTTCGCGGCTCGAACGAAGAGCGGACGTGCGTGCCCGTCCGCGGTCCCGGGAACAAGAGGAAATCCACGAAGCCGCGCTGGAGCGCGGCGCTCACAGGGGGGGCCGCGACAGTTTTTTCGGGGCGATTCGCTGGTTACCCAGCTTCTCTCCAAGCCCTGTTCCCTGCTCCCTGTTCCCTGCCGCCCGCTTCAGACGTGGAGGGTGGCGACGGCGACGCGACCGCCTTCCTGCAGGTTCAAGGAATCCATCAGGCGTTTCACCAGTACGATGCCGAAACCGCCGGGGCGCTTGCCGGACGCGATCCGCGCGCGCATCCGGCTGGTGGGGTCGCGGTTGTCGTTGAGCGCTTCGACCACGTTGAAGCCGTGGCCCTGGTCGACCATTTTCAGGACCACGCGAGCGCCGTCGAAACCGACCGTCACCTGGACCGTCGAACCGACCAGCAGCCGATTGCCCCATTCGATGGCGTTGGAGAGCAGCTCGCCGGCAGCCAGCCGCGTGTGGCGCACATGGACGCCGGCCACTCGACCGCGCAGGAACTGTTCGACCCACTGACCGACCAGGAATTCCATCCCGCGGTTGGAATGGCCCACCGTCACGCGCAGTTCCAGGTGCGCGGGCGAGACATACACCGCCGCGATTTTGCCAGGCGTTTCGGCCGGGTCGCCCATTTCCTCCAGCAGCCACTTCACGTTGGAAACGAAGGTGGAGGCCGTGAACGGTTGTGCGACGACGTGCATCCAGCCGTGGCGGAGCGCTTCGAGCATTTCGCCGGTGCGCCAGTCCTTGGCAAGAATGAGCGTCTTGGCGGCGTGCGCGTGATTGATGCCGGCCTGCTGAAGCTGCAGCCAGTCGCGGCGGCGCAGGTTGAGCAGTTGGGGCCGCAGCGGTTCCTTCAGGTGGCGCTGCCGCCAGTCCTCGGGCGAGCCGCCCCAGCGGAAGCGGATGTTGGAGCGAAAAGCCCAGGCCTGATACAGCGGGAACAGCGCTTTGTCGGGAGCGCAGAAACTCAGGGTGGGGGCGGCGCGTTTGATGACTTCCGTCAGGGAAGCAGGTTCCAACAGATCAACCTCGGCTGAATGGAGCGCGCACACCGGCGGCGAGCGCCACCGCTCGCATCGCCACGCTGGCCCATTATTCGCAGCGCCGAGTGAAAATCAAGCGCAGTTCGCTTCCGGCGAACCGGCGGGGTGCACCGGGGCCGTTTGCGCCGGAGAATGCCGCGGAGCATCGCCCTGTGGCCGCTGGCAGTCAGGAGGGTAGAATGATCCGCTTGTCGGTCGGTCCCGCCCCCTTGCGGGACGCCGCACGACCCGATGGGCGGCGGCAAACTGGAATAGCGGATCGGAACAGCATGTTCGCAGGTGTTCGCCAACTGATGCTCTGGCTGGGCCTGGCCGCGGTGCTGATTCTGCCCGCGCTGGGCGGCGGCAACAGCCTGATCGAAGGCTGGCCGCAGGCGACGCTGTTTCTGACGCTGGCGCTGGCGTTCCAAGTCACCGACCCGAATCGGCTCAAGCGGCTGCCGTGGTGGTATTTTGCGCTGGGCGCGGGTCTGGCCGTGCTGGGCGCGATCTGGCTGTACCCCGGGCCGGCGCTGTTGGCGCTCAGCCCCACCCGCGCCGCCTGGCCGGGGCCGGACGGCACGGTGTCGGGGGTGGCGGCCGACCGGATCGACACTTGGGAGGCGCTGTTTCAGGCGCTCGGATTCTGGTCGACGCTGGGCCTGGCGCTGATCGCCGGCGGTTCGCAGAATACGCGGCGGTGGCTGATGCGGTGTATGCTCGCCTGCATCGTGCTGGTGGTGATGAGCGCGCTGACGGTTCAGTTTCTGCACCTGCCGGTGAACCTCCTGCCCGACGTCACCGTGCTGTTCACCGACCGACTGGCTCACCCGTTCACCGGGCCAAACGTGGCGGCGGCCTTTTTTGTGTCGAGCCTGGGCTTCAGCATCGGGGTCATGTTTATATTTTCGGACGAGGAACGGTATCTCCCGCGCCGGCACATGTGGCAAATTTTCGGCATCATGGTGTCGCTCGCGCTGCTGGGGCTGCAACTGATGACGCAGAACCGCTGGATGTGGCTGTGTCTGGCGGTCGTGGGCACGGCGGTGGGCAGCGTCTACCTGTGGCGCAACCGCAAGACCTTGAGTGGTCGCGACCGGCGCACCCGGCCGGTGGAGCGGCGTTCGCGCCGGGCCCGATTTCATCGCCGGCTGCGCCTCTGGCTGATGCTCGCCGGCGGGGTGCTGGGGATGATCGTTTTCCTGGCGCTGTTTCACCCGCAGGCGGTGATCGAGCGTTTCGTGCTGCTGACGGGGGGCCAAGAACAGGAGGTCAGCCGCCCGCTGATCTGGCTGAACGCCTGGCACACCTTTCTCGAGTATCGCTGGGTTGGCACCGGCCTGGGAGGCTTCGGCGAAGTGTGTCCGACGACCGCTCCAGCGGGCATTCACATGTGGCCGCGGTTCGCGCACTGCGAGCCCTTGCAGTGGCTGGCCGAAACCGGGTTGGCCGGCGTGGCGCTGGCGCTGGTGGTCGGCGGAGGCATGGTTCGCGATGCGCTGCGAATCTATCGCGAGCAGCGCGACACGGTGCCTGACCGGCTGCCATTCTTCGCAAGCGCCGGTCTGCTGATGATGGCCGGCCTGATCGACTTTCCGTTCCGCTGCCCATCGCTGCTGTTTCTGATGGCGCTGTACGTGGGCGTTTGCCTGGCGCGCGACGGCGGTTCCATTCGCAGCACCGGCGCGGCGGCGGCCCCGACGCCGACGCCGGCGGCGGGCGGTGCGATGCCAGCTCCCGGTCCCGGTGCGGCGCAACCCGCCTGGCGCGAACCACGCGTGTGGTGCGGCGCGGCGCTGGCGCTGGCGTTGGTCGCCCTGACCGGCGTGTATGTGCCGACCACCTGGCGCTTGACGGCGCGCGGCGCTGCGATGTGGCACTACCAGAGTGCGCGGCGCAACTTCACCGACACCAAGGACCCGGTCGCGCTGGAAGCCGCCGCGCAGACGCTCTTCGAGGAAACCGGGCGCGACCCGCGCTGGTCGGCCGAGGCGCTGAACACGATGATGCTCACCGCCACCAACGGCTCGCGCCTGACACCGTGGCTGCCGGCGATCGACGAGGTGCTGACCGACTGCCCCTACCGCGACAACATGTATTTCTTCAAGGCGCTCGCGGCCTTCGAAAACAAGGACTACGACCGGGCGGAGCGGCTGAATACCATCGCGCGATGTTGCGCCGCCACCAACAATATCACCCAGCAGATGATCGTGAATCTCGATTTCGCGCTGGCCGCCGTCGCCGACGATCCGGTCCGCCGGCACGCGCTCCTGCGCCACGCGCAGGCAACGATGCGATGGTTTTTGTCCAATCAACCCAATGGCCTGGTGTCCACGGCGGCGTTTGCATTTTCCAGGGGCATCACGCTGAACGAACTGCTGCCCGGCCTGCCGGCCGACTTTGACAACACGCATCAACTGTGTGCGGTCTGCCTGTTCGGCGATCGGCCCCTCACCCTGCGGGCGATTTTTGCCGCTCACCCGCTGTATACCGAGGCGGTGGCCGACGCCGCGGCCACGGACCGGCCGGCTCCCCTGCCGTCAGAATCGGACCTGGTCGAACTGACCTGCATCGGCGACGCCAGCAAGGCCCAGGCCATGATCCTGGCGGGATTCGAGACGGGACCGGTTTCGTACCGAGCCGGTTTGCTGAGCATGGCGCTGAACGCGGGCTGGGGGGTGCTTTCGGTGAAGCAATGGGACCAGGTGGTGGATACGGTGGAAAATTCGCTGCCGGACGCGGCGCAGCGCTATCAATTGGGGCGCCTGTATTACCTCCGAGGCCAATTGAGCAACGCCCGCGAGCAGTGGCTCAAATCCTTCAAAGCCAGCCCGTCTCCCCAAGCCTGTGCGGCCTTGGCGCGAATGTATGCCACGCTGCAAATCTGGTCGGTGGCCGGGGACTACGCCGAGGAATGGACCCGGATCGACTCCAAAAACCCGAACGCGTGGAACATGATGGCCATCGCCGCTTACTACGCGAAGGACTACCGCAGCGCCAAGATCGCTTTCGCCCGGTTCAGAGCGCTCGCTCCGGCCCAAGCCGCGGAAGAATTTCGGCTTGGCAGCAACATCCTGGCGGGCCTGGCGGCCGACCAGACCCAGCCGAATGACGATCCGCTCCAACCGTTGGGGGGGTCCAGGCAAAAGAAATCGAAATTCGACTACCCCTGAGCACTCCCGCGGACCGGCGGCGCCTCCAGCGGGCCGGCCGGCGCGAGCACCTTCTGGTAGTAGCGTTTGAAATGCCCGCCCGTGAAGGGGCCGATTTCGCCCGTCTGGCGGTAGCCCATCCGCTCGTAGAATCCCGGCGCCTGAAAAGACATCGTCCATAGATATACACCGGTGCAGCCGCGTTGCGTCGCGAGGGCCTCGATGCGCGCCAACAGTTGCCCACCCATCCCCCGGCCGCGCTGGGCCTCGGCCACCCACAACAGATCCAGGTACAGCCACCCCCAGAACGACTTTCCCTCCGCACCGGCGATCAGCCGCCCGGCGCCGTCACGCACCGCAAATCCAAAGGGTTGGCTGTCTTCAGGCAGGTGCCGTTGGTTGAATGTGGACAGGTTTTGGTGAAGTTGCCGCAGCACCTCCGGACTCGGATTCGTATCGAACTGCAATTCGCTCATGAGGTGCTCCTTTTCGCTCGCGCCCGTCGGCCAGCTCGCCCCGTTGGCGCCGTGGGCTCCGATGGCTCCTGCCGATCCGGCGTGCGGTTACTTTCCGCCGCCGTGGCCTGCAACAGCCGGGCACTGTAGGCGCTCGGAGACATCCCCAGAATCCGCGTGAACTGCCGCGAGAAATACAGCGGGTCCTCGAAGCCCAGTGCGTAGGCCACATCGGCGATGCGCCGGTTGCCTTCGAGCAGCATCACGCGGGCACGGCGGATGCGCTGCCGCTGGACGTACTGCATCGGCGCGGCGCCGAACCAGCGCCGAAACTCCCCGCTGAAACGCGAAATCGACAGGTGCGCTTCGCGCGCCAGTTCTCCCAGGAACAGCCGCCGCGCCAGGTTCGCTTCGATGTACTGCCGCACATGCTGAAAGGGCGCCGGCACCGGCTGGGAAACGCCCTCGGGACGCACGGCGCGAGCAAACTCGCGGATCAGCAGTTCGAACTGCCGCTCAAGTACAAACGGATCGGCCGGCGCGTTCTGGATCAGCTCGGTGTAGATCATCTCGATGTATTTCAGCGCGATCGGTTCGGTTGCGGCCGGCAGCAACCGGTTCACCAGGGTCTGCGACGCGCGGGCGATCAGCGCCTCGGCCAATTCCCCCGCGGCGTACATCCAGGTGTGCGACCAAGGCCCGTCGGTGCGGCCGAAAAAGTGGCGCCGCCACGGCGTATACAGGATCGACTGCCCGGGTCCGGCCGTCTGGAGACGGCCTTCGATCCAAACCGGCACCGGGTCGTGGAAACACATCACCAGGCATTCGCGGGTGCCATGCGGGCGATCGACTGCTCGGCCGTCCATGTCCTCCCGCACCCCGGCGCCGGGAATTGCCAGCGCGGCGGAAAAAGCGCGGTCGTCGAGACCCATCCACAGCTTGGGCACGAAACACTCCAAACAGGAATTTTGTCCATATAAACAGGAATTGGCGCCATGGCGCGTACGCCGATATTAGGGCAGTATAAGGGGTGTAGAAACACCGTCCAGCGCCGCCGGCCCGCCCGATGCCGGGACGCGGTTCGGCGAAATTCACGCATTTTGTCCATCCTTTGCCACGTCGCTTTCCGCATCCCCCAAGCCGGCTTCCCCGCGTCGTCCCGCGCGCTGGCGAGCCCCAGGAGACCCTCGATGTCCGCCACCGCCACCCTGCCGACCACCGTCACCTTCATCGATCAAGCGGCAGAAGGCACGCGCCTGAGCAGCGAGCCGATGGCTCCCGCCCAGCCGCATGAAATGCGGCTGAAAACCAGCTGCTCGTTGATCAGCGTCGGCACCGAGCTGGCCTACCGGGTCGGCGGCAAAAACTTGCGCCCCCATCGCGGGCGCTCCGGCTACAGCCTGGTTGCGCGAGTGGCCGAACCGGCGCAGACGCCGCGCCACCCGGTGCCGGCCGGCGCGGGCGCAGGCGAGCGCCCCTTCCAACCAGGGGATCGCGTCTTCTGCGATGCTGGCCATGCCTCGCAATTGCTTTGGGACACCGCGCGGCCGTGCTACCGCATCCCCGATGCCGTGACCGACCGCCAGGCCACATTCGGCGCGTTGGGCCAGATCGGGATGCACATGATCGAGCGCGCCCAGCTTTCAGTCGGCCGCACCGTGGTGGTGATCGGCCAGGGCACGGTGGGGCAACTGGTCAACCAGCTGGCCCGGCTGGCGGGGGCAGGCCGGGTGATCGGAGTGGACCTGAGCGCCCCGGCGCGCGAACTGGCGCTGCAACTGGGCGCCGATGCCGCGATTCCGCCCGACGCCGCTGCCTTGCGCGCGGAACTGGCCAAACAATTGCCCGGCAGCGTCGCGCCGGTTTTCATCGAAGTCACCGCCAGTGTGCAGGCTCTCGCCTGGACCCTTGCGCAGGCCCCGCGCCACGCGCGCGTCGTCGTGACCGGCACCTACGGCGAGGACCTCACGCTCAACCCCTTCGACACCTGGATCGAACGGGAACTCGACATCGTCGGCGCCCATCAGCCCAAATGCCCGGATACGCCCCAGGTCTACACCCCCTACAACAAGGGCAACAACCTGCTGCAGGTGTACGCCTGGATTGCCGCCGGCCGGCTGCGCGTCGATCCGCTGATCGATGTGGAGCTCAGCCCCGCGCAGGCGGTCGAATTTTTCAATGCCGCCGCCGAGGGCCGCCGCGCCTATCGCCAGCCGCTGGTGAATTGGGCCGTCTAGCCGCCGAACAGGCTGCGCCCGCATTTGACGCTTCAGTCGGCCTTCAGACGCCGCGCCAGCGCGGCCAGGTCGGGCACCGATTCCACCGGCGAAATGATCGGCACATCGGAGGTGGACGAGGAGGTCACCGCGTCGGCGCCGAGCGTCGGGCGCGCGACCATGATGATCGGCAGCCGCAGCGCGCGCGCCGGCAGAATGTCCAGGTGCATATCGCCGGCCACGACCCACACGTCGCGCGCTTCCAGTCCCAGCCAGTCCAAGGCCATCCGGAACGGCTTGGGATCCGGCAGCCCGACGCCGATTTCATCGCTGAAGGCCGCCGCACGAAAAAATTGCAGCAGGTGGTCGCCGTCGAGCACTTCCCGCAAGCCGGCGCCGCCCGGCAGCGTGGTGTTGGCCACGAGCACCAGCGCGTAGTGCCCGGCCAGTTTCTGGAGCATCTTGAAGGCTTCGGGGAACGGCGCCGGCGGCGCAAAGTTCACCGCCTCCTGCGCCGCCTTGCGCGCGAACACCGCCGCCACTTGCGATGGAATCGGCAGATTGCATTCGCGCGACAGATCCATCACGCGCTGGACCAGCGGCGGGCAGGCGACCGCCAGTTCTTCGGCGCGCGCGCCGGCCACGAGGCGCTCGCAGATGGCCTGCACGGCGGCGGGCTCGGCGGCGATCCCGGCTTCCTGCAACAGCGTGCTCAGCCGCGCCGCGGCCCGCTGCGTGCGCTCCTGCCGCGCCCGGTCGCAGTACAGCACATTCCACAGGCAGATGATGAGCGCTTTGGGTAGCATCGTGGTCGTGTTCCCTGTTGCACGCGGTCCCGCGCGCGGCAAGGGTACAATTGTACGCGGCGCGCGGCGGCGCAAAGCCGCCACACAGGGGTTTCAGATGCAGTTCGGCTACATCACCAACGGGTTCAGCCATCACCGGCTCGAAGACGCCCTCGAAGTGCTGGCCGACCTGGGCTATCGCTCGGTTGGCATCACCCTCGACGTGAATCACCTCGACCCGATGACCTGTACACCGGCTGAGGTCGCCCGGATTGCCAAGCAACTGGTTCGGCTGCGCCTGCAGCCGACCATCGAAACCGGCGGCCGGTATGTGCTCGATCCCTGGCGCAAGCACCAGCCCAACCTGTGTTCGGCCACGCCGGCCGAGCGGCGGCGGCGGGTCGATTTCTACGCTCGCGCCGCGGCCATCGGCGCCGACCTGGGCGCGCAGGT
>JBOHNC010000210.1:0-10619 GCA_050730415.1 Planctomycetota bacterium | reverse complement strand
GGGGAAACAAAGCGCCCGCCGACACCACCAGGGAAGGGGGCGGCAGCGGAGAACCGACGCCGCTGCCGTCGTCGATGCGGATCACCGGCACCTGTTCCTCGCCGGCGTATTTCAAGGTCGCCGCATCGGGACGATGGGAGTGCTCGGCCGTGGCGTCGGCCAGTTGGCGATCCAATTGGGACTGCAAATCATTGCCTGGCGCGGGCGATGGGGTCGGCGGGAAGTCCGCGGAGGGGTCCTCCGGTGCCGCCAGCACGGGCGCATCGGAGGGCGCCAAAGCCACCGAGGGTTGCTGCGCGGGCGCAACATCCGAATCCCCGCGGCCGGCGGCGAGCAGTTCGGCGACGCCAAGGTCCTCGGCAGGAATGCGCACTTTGGCGCGGCAGAAGGGGCAACGGCCCTTCCGCCCAGCCTGCATGTCGGGGACTTTCAGGTTTTTGGCGCAGTTGGGGCAGACGAAATGAATGTTCGCCAAAACGGTCCTCCGCCGTCATCCACGCGACGCCCCAAACCGCCGCCCGGCTGTTTCCGTGCCGTCCAGCCGCGGAGCAACTCGCGGATTTACCTTCGCCACGTAAAATTGTACTCGAACTGCTCCGACCGGCGAATCCGCCGGTCGAGCCACCCGTGGCGGGCCCGCCTGGCACCTTTCCAAGGAATCCCCTCATTACCTCCCCGCCCCTCGCCCCCCAGCCCGTCGCCCCTGCCAAGCCGGCATTTTCGGCCGCTCGCATGATCTGCCGGATCCTCACCTGGTCCCGCGTTCCGCTGGCGGTGGTGTATGTGCTGCTCTTCACCCTGTGGGCCGGCAGCCTGAGCCATCCCGTCGGCGACATCGTCCTCCCCGCGCTGGTGATGCAGGCCGTGCTGTTCCTGGCACTCATCACCGACTGGCTCGACGGCATGCTCGCCCGCCACTGGCGCGTGCAGTCGGTCGAAGGTGCCCTCACCGATCCCCTCAGCGACGCCATCCTGTTCGTCCTGATCTTCGGCGTGTTTCATTTCGGCGAATCCACCACCCCCCTGTGTCCCCTCGATGCGTTTCTCATCATCGGCATTCGCGAATTGCTGATGCACTCGACCATCCGCCCGATCCTGATGGCCCGCAACCTCGCCGCCGGCGCGCGCTGGACCGGCAAGGTAAAAACGGTGGTCCAGAGCCTGGTCGTGTTCTACATCGGAGCGCTCCCGTTGTTCCTGCGCTGGCTCCCGTCGCTCGCCCCCGGCAACGAACTGGCGCAGTGGCTCTGTCGCCTGTGCGCCCTGCTGTCGGTGGCGTCGCTCTTCCCCTATTTAGCGGCCATCTTCAAGCCGCGTCCGCCGGCCCCGGGAGAAACCAAACCCGCCTGATCCGCACGAATGGCCCGCACGCTTGACGCGCTCGCCTCGCACGCGCAATCCCCGGCGCGAAACCGACTTGAACGCGACCTCGCCCAATCGCACCGCATCGGCAACCGCCGGCTCCCGCCGCCCCTCCCGCACAGGAGTTCCCCACGCATGGCCCCACCCCGACCCCCGGCGCAGTCGCCGCCGCCGCCGACGCCCGACGATCTGTCCCGTCCGCGCGTGTTCGGCCTGTTCGCGCTGTTTTGCGCCTGTGCCGGCGCCTTCCAGATGGCCATTCTCTGCCTCGGCCTGTTTTCGTTCTGGCTGTCTACCGATCCGTTTCGCAGCGTGCACGGCGCGAGCATCGGTGCGATGGCGATGTTCCTATACGGTGCCGGCTGGCTGCTGGTGGTGATGAGCGTCCCGTTGGCGCTGGCGTTCTTCGTTGCGCCGATTCTCCCCCGCCGTCCCTGGGCCTGGCGCTACGCCATGGCGATGATCGGCATCGGCTCGGTCGGCCCGTTTTTTTTCCTCGCCGTGCCCGTCAGCCGCCAGTGGGGCAGCGCCGAGGTGCTGACGTGGTACGGTCTGCCGGCCTCCGACCCAGAGGACTCACCCGCGTCACCCGCCGTTTCGCAGGCAACTCCACCGCAGGCAACTCCGGGCGCAAAACCAGTGCAAGCAGTGCCCCTGGCTTCCCTGCCCCCCCTGCCTCCATCCGCACCCTCGCCTGAACCCCCCATCAAACCCGGCGATCCCCCCACCATCGCCTAGTCTCCAGCACCCTTCCGCGCAGCCCCTGCCAGCACCGACGACCAGGTCGGCCACTTCATCCCATGCGCGCATTTGGCTCCGCGAGCAAACCCATGCCCGGGAGCGTCGATACTCTTCCGGCTCTTGCGCGCGCAGCGCGCATTTTAATTTTCGTGAAGTGCCAGCTCTCAGCCGATGTTCGCCCGCAGTACATGTACCGCTGCGCTCTTCGCCCATCGCGATTAACCGGAGCGATCCGCAGCAAGGTCAAATGTAAATTGACTCGGCAACGCGCAGCGGTGCCTCTGGTGACAACGGCCCCAATGCCATCGCACCGTCAGGTCCAATCCCGACTCGACAGGCAGTCTATTTTTTCTTCTTGGGCAGGTTCTTGACCCGGTCCGACGGGCGGATCACCAGGTACCCATTGGCCGCGCCCGGCACCGCGCCTTCCACCAGCAGCAAATTCTTTTCGGTGTCCACTTCGACGATCCGCAGCCCCTTCACGGTGACCTGATCGACGCCCATGTGGCCGGGCATATGCTTGCCCTTGGGAACGCCCTTGTTGATCGAGTAATTGCGGCCCAGCGCGCCGACGCGGCGGTGTACCTTCGAAGTGCCGTGGCTCTGCCGGAAGCCCTTCATGTGCCAGCGCTTCATGCCGCCCTGGAAGCCCTTGCCCTTGGTCACCCCGGTGACATCGACGAATATGTTGCCTTCCAGCACCTTCAAATCGATCGTGTCCCCGATTTTCTGCTCCGGCTTCGCGTCCAGCCGGAACTCACGCACGAATCGGCGGCCGACCTGTGCCTTCCCGTCCTTCTGCTCAGCTTCGGTTGCAGCCTTCAACGCATGCCCCAGTTCCGCCTTGTTGGTGCGGCTGCGGCGCTTCGGATCGAAACCCAACTGGACGGCGTAGTACCCGTCGTCGCGGCGCGGCTGACGCGCTTCCACCGCCCCGGTGTGCGCATGCTTGCGCTCGGGACGCTTGGGCTCTTCGCCCAGTTCCGCCGCGGTCTTGGCCTTGACCTGCATCACCCGGCACGGCCCGGCCTCAATGACGGTCACGCCGACGCGCTGGCCGTCCACGTAGACCTGCGTCATGCCGGCCTTGCGGCCCAAAATACCCATCAGATGGCGCGCCATGGCCCCCGCTCCTGTGTCACTGATTTTTTTCGCTTCCGCCGTGGCCGTCGTGCAAACAGTGTCTCACGTTGCAGCGCAGCGCCGCCGCGCACCTGCGCGGGGGAAGAACGAACCATCCTCTACAGGTTGGCCTGTTCGTCAAGCTGGAATTTGGAATTGCCTGGCAGAGCAGCCGTCCGATCGACCGGCTGGCGCCACGGCGCCTCAATGCGCCAAATGTCCGTCCAGCCAGCTCTTCAGCCGCCCTTCGCCCTGATTGCCGATCTGCGAATCAATCAGCTTGCCGTCCTTGAACAGCAGCAGCGTTGGGATGCTCTGAATGCCGAACCGGCTCGACGTCTCCATGTTGTTCTGCGTGTCCAGGTTGGTGAACTTCACCTTCCCGACATAGGCCTTCGCCAGCTTGTCCAGCGTCGGCGCCAGCATTTTGCACGGCCCGCACCACTCGGCCCAGAAATCCACGACCGTGAGCCCCTTGGTATCTTCCACCTGCTGCTTGAAATCGCTGTCGGTGACGGAAATCGTTCCTGCGCTCATGAAGCTGCTCCTTCCCTCAATTCTGCCACCCTGTCCTGGTACAACCACCGCAAGACCGCAGTCATTCCCTGCAAGCCCCATGCGCTCGCCGAGACGCGCCACGCCGCCGTACGGCCGCCGCCCGCATCTTACCGCGCAGGCGCCAATCGCGCGAGGGGCTGCATCATTTTTCGCGCCGTTCGCTCTATTCCGTCGGGACCAAGGCCACCGGCGATCCCGGCCGAATCCGATGTTCCTTGCGCAAACCGTACAGCACCGCGTGCAAACTGGTCGCCGACCAGGGCGGCTGGGCGTGCTTGTTCAGGCGCTTCAGCAGCACCTTGGCCGGCTGCGGACCGTGCTTGCGCAACAGCGCCAGCAACTGCAGCTCCAACTGCGTTTCCGGCAGGTTGGGGTCCTTCAACAGCTTCAAATGCTGGCGCTGAATTTTTTCCATCATGGCCTGGAACAGGCCGAAATAGGACAGCCTGCCGCGGATGTTGATGCTGGTCTTGCGCTCCGTGCCGCTGTTGCGCACGAAAATCGCCGCCAGCGTTTCCCCCATATCCTCGGCCAGCGCGAAATAAAGCATCCCGGGGTCCTGCGGGAATTCCTCCCTCCGGTAGACCAGCTTCGGCGCGTTCGCCGGCGTCCGCCGCGCCACGATGGCGTCGAACATTTTCTTGAGCATCGCCTCGGTCGCCGCCCACGCCGCGCTCCCCGGCTGAAAGGCCTCCCGGTTCACGTTGTAGGTGTACGCCGCCTGTTTGAATCCCGGCGCAAACGGCTGAATCACCCGGTCCCGCGGATACTCCCCCGACAACACCCCCCCGATCGCCTGCATCACCGTGATGATCCCGTTGCCGGTGTTGACGTAGCTCATTCCCCCCTTCGCCGTGGAGACCGGCAGTGTCTTGATGACGTGGCCGGACTCTTCGGCGGCCACCGCGATCGGCTCCCCTTCGCGGGCCGGCAGCGTCAGCCACTTGTCGCCCACGCAGGTGACCCGTGTCCGCAACTGCAAACTGCGCGAAGCCGCCGCCGGCGCCATCAGGTCCCCTTCCACCGTGGTGACAAAATACCCGCCCGCCGGCAGCGCGCCGCGGCTGTAGTCCAACGCCGCCAGGATGAAGGCCAACTGATCGCCGGCCACGACGAACACCGAGTCCCGCTCCGGCAGATACACCAGCAGGTAGCCGCGGTCCGCGTCGCCGTCCAACACCATCCCGACCGTCCAGCGCGCGGCGCCGTTGGCGCGCCCGCGCAGAATCAACTGCTTGACCACCGGCAGGCCGCGCAGATCGGCCGCCTCGCGGTGGTGGCCGAAAAAGGCCGGCGTCCCCTCAATCTCCCCCACCCCGCCGCCCTGGTTGATGTTCGCTCCGTCGGGCGTCGTATTCACCGCGCGGTGGCGGATGCCCAATTTCTTGAGCAGGTCGAGGCCGTACTGCGTCCCCGCCCCGTTGGCCGGATCGAAAATCACCTCCACCGCCGCTTCGGCCCAGTTCACCCGCGGCAGCACCGCCAGCGCGCTCGCCAGAAATACCCGGCGACCGCTCAGCAGCGAATCCACACCCTCGGCGCGCCGCCGCACCGACATCCGCCGCGAATCGGTATTCTTCCGCTTGATGTCTTCGCGCCCCTGCGCCAGCGCGATCATCTCACGCGTCAGCGTGAGGTCACTCAGCTTGCCCTCCGGCAACAGTTTCAGCCCGTCCACGAAAAATTTCAGCCCGTTCTGGTCGGCGGGATTGTGCGAAGCCGTCAGCACGCAGGTTAGCCGCATCCCGGTGTAGGCCGCAAAAATCACCGCGCCCGGCGTCGGCGCCACCCCCATGTCCCGCACCGCCAGGCCTTCCTCGGCAAAGCCCTTCATCGCCGCGGTGCGCAGCAGCTTGTTCTGGTAGAAATCCCGCCCGTCGTCGGCGAAACACACCGGGTCGCGCGGCCGCGCCGCCTTCGCCCGCAAACACATCCGCGCGAAGGCGCGGCAGTTCAACTCCACAAACGCCGGCGTGATCCGGCCGGCCGCCACGAAGGCCTCGATCGCGTCGGGATAGGCGTATTCGGTGAGGTCCACCGTGCCGCGCACGCCGTCGGTGCCCTGCAGGCGCCGGCCGGAGCTCAGCAACTCTTCGAGAAACTCGCTCATCATGCTCCCCACGACACCGTCCGGTCCCGCCTCAGGCCAATTCCACCCACTCGCTGATCTTCAGACGCCCCTCCTCCACCAATTCCCGCAGCACGCTTTCGAATTCTTCCGTCCCGGCCGGGTCTTTCACCCGCCGGTTCAACCGCGTCAGCAAATCGGTCGGATACAGCGGCCCGCGCTGCTTGATCAGACCCAGAATGCGCCGCTCGATCAACGTCGCCCGCAACCGCGAATCCTTCATCTCCAGCCGGTGGTGCGCCTGAAGTTCCCGCAGCATCGCCTGCAACAGCGTCTGAAATCCGCGCTGCCCGCGAATCGCGATTTCTATTTTACGCTCCTGCGCTCCGTTGCGGACGCTCAGGGTCGCCAAACGCCGCTCGTCACGGTCCACCAAGTGGTAGCACAGGAGGCCCCGGTCCTCGGAAAAAACCTGGCGACGGAATTGAATCTTGCGCTGCCGCAGCTTCGGATTGCGCAGATAGGCCCGCTTGAAGCAGCGTTCGATCATCCGCCGCTCCGCCTCCCACACCCGCGTCCCCGGCGCAAACCGGTCCCGATCCACATGCCAGGTGCAGGCGTCGATCTGAAAGCCTGCCGGAAAAGGCCTGGCCAGCTCAACCCGCGAGTACTCCCCGGCCAGCACTCCCGCCACCAGATTGACCCCCGTCAGCAAGGCGTTCGCCGTCAGCGCGTATTGCATGCCGCCTGAACGGCTCGAGACCGGCAGCATTCGAATCACATGGCCGTGGTCTTCCGCGGCCGCCGCCAGCAATTGGCCTTCGCGCGCCGGTTGAGTCAACCACGCGTCGCCGGGCGGCGCCAGCCACACCCGCAACCGCAGATTCTGCTGCGCCGCCTGCGCCACCATCACATCCCCGGCCACCGTCGTGATGAACAGCGCCCCCACCGGCAACAGCCGCCGGGTCTGATCGATCGCCGCCTGGATGTACGCCTGTTGATCCCCGCCGATCACCCGCACGCTGTCGTCCTTCGGATCGTACAGCAGCAGCAACCCCCGGTCACCGTCGCCGTCCACCGCCAACCCGACCGTCCAGCGCTTCGTGCCGTTGCGCCGCCCCGCGGCGAACAGCGTCCGCAACAGCACCCCGCCCGGCAGCTCCCGCGCGCGCCGACCCTGCCCCGGGATCTGCTCATGTCCCTGCAGCATCACCGCCGCCGCGCCGCTGTTCACGTTCCGTCCGTCCGGCTTCACGTTCACCGCGCGGTGCGGTACCCCGAGCGTCCGCAGCAGGTCCAACCCGAACTGCGCCGCCGCTCCGTTGCCACCGTCAAAAACGATCTCGACGCCCGCGCGCCGCCAGTTCACCGCCGGCAGAATCGACAGGATCGACTGCACAAACACCCGTCGCGCCAGCGCCGCCGGATCGCCCGCCGCCGGATCGATGGCCGGCTGCAAGCCACTCGCGATATTCGGGTCCTCGCCGATCTCCCCAACCCCGGCCCCGATCGCGCCCTGCCGGTGGAGTTGATGCGCCGCCGCCGCCTTGCGTCCCCGCGCCACCACCCGCAGTTCGCCCGCCGCACGCGTCGCGACGGAACTCGCCGCCAGCGCCACCAGTTCCCGCGTCAGCGCAGCATGCGACAGGTCGCCTTCGGGCAGCAGCTTCAATCCGTCGACAAACAGTTTCAATCCGTTGATGTTGCTCGGCCGGTGCGAACCGGTCAGCACCACGGTGAGCGGCGCCTCCAGGTAGGCCGCGTACACCACCGCGGCCGGCGTCGGCGCGACGCCGATGTCGTGGACGGCCAGTCCCTCGGCCGCGAAGCCCCGCAACGCCGCCGCGCGCAACGACCCGCCGGTCGCGGCGTCCCGGCCGTCGTCGGCGAACACCACCCCGCCGCCACGTAGGACCCGGCCGGTTTTCCGGCACATGCGCACGAAGGCGCGGCAATACAGCTCCACCAGCGCCGGCGTCAGCGCGCCCTGGCGCACGAACCCCTCCAGCGCGGCGGCGGCCGCAGCGGCGCTGAGTCCATCGGGAGCGGCCAGCGCGTCGCTCAAGGGGTGCAATTCCACCCGGCCGCGGAGACCCTCGCGAGTCTCCCGGTTCAATCCGGCGGTCAGGAAGGTGCGGAGCGTGGAGTTCATCGCGGAGCGCATGGGCGGGACAAAAAAATGCCCACCGGGACGGTGGGCATGAAAAAACATCCCGGCGCATCGGAGCGCCGGGCGGGAGGCGGTCGCCGCCGACCGACTCGGCAACCGCCGATCGGCCGACCGATCAGCTCAAGTGGCCCTTGACCAGCTTCGGGATTTCGAACATGCTGACCGACGCCTTCCCTGCGAAGATCTTCTTCAGGGTGTCATCGGTGTTGATGTTGCGCTTGTTCTTGGTGTCCTGCAGCTTCTTCTTCTTGATGTATTCCCAGATCTTCTTGGTCACTTCCGTGCGCGGCAAGGGCTTCGCACCGGTCACGACCGCCAATTCCGCCGAAGGCGTCAGCGGCTTCATGAACGCCGCATTCGGCTTGCGCTTGGTTGCCGCCTTCTTCGCGTGCTTGACGACTGCTTTCTTCTTCGCCATTTTCCTGCTCTCCATTCAGCCTGCACTGCAGGCTACAGCCCCCCAACCGTCATCGTCCGCCCGTCCTTCGCCAGCCCACTCCGGCCGCGGAAACGCGTTGCTGCGCTCCCTTTGGCCTGATTGAACCAGCCCGAACCGACCGCACGATTCCTTCACCGGACATGCCCAGACGTGCCGCGGAACTTCCGCGGTTCCCGCCTCGACATCTCCGCCACGGTTGAAATTCAACCCCTGCGTATCTGCGCTAGTGGGTAATCCAGAGGCATTCTGCTAGGGAACGTTCTTTTTTCAACCGCAAATCCTCTATGAAAGCGAAAATCTTTGCCTATGACACGCCACCGCTTTCATAGGCAAATCGCCGCCACTTTCCGCGCACTGCCCCCGGCGCGCCGCGCGCCCGCCCATCCGCGACGGTCGAGAAATCAAAGTTCCGCCAGAAAATCATAGACCATGTCCGTGAACCCCGGCAGTGTCTCGTGCCCGAAATCGGGATAGATCGCCAGCCGCTTCTTCGAGGGAATCCGGTTGAACGCCGCGAACTGCGTGCTCGGCGGACAGATCTTGTCCATCAGCCCCACCCCCATCAGAATCTCGGCCCGAATCCGCGGCGCCAAATACTGCACATCAATGTATCCCAGCCGATTCCAGATCTCATCCTCCCGCTCGTGCCGCGGATCGAACTTCCGGAAATACGTCCGCAGCTCCTCGTACGCGCCCTCCGCCAGATCCATTTCCCACACCCGCTTGTAGTCGCTCAGAAACGGAAAGGTCGGCGCCGCCCGCTTGATCCGCGGCTCCAACGCCGCACACGCCAACGTCAGGCCGCCGCCCTGCGATCCCCCCATCGCCCCAACCCGCGCCGCATCCACCTCCGGCATCCCCATCACAATCTTCGCCAGTTGCGCCGTGTCGAGAAAATTCTGCCGGTACACCATCCGCTCCGGCGCATCGTCCAGGCCCCGGATGATGTGGCCCCACAGCGTCTGCCCCTTCACCCCCTCGCTGTTCTCGGAACTGCCGCCCTGCCCGCGGCAGTCCAACGCCGCCACCGCAAACCCCCGCGCCACATACGCCAGCTTGTCCACCCACTCCCCGGCGTTCCCGGTGTACCCGTGAAACTGCAACACCGCCGGATGCGGCGACACCGGCTTCTGCCCGTCCCGCTTCGGACGCAAATACTTCACGTGCACCCGCGATCCACCCACCCCCGTGAAAAACAGATCGAAACATTCCGCGAACGGCGCATTCAATTTGTGCGGCCGCAATTCCACCTGCGGATCGACTGCGTTCATCTCCGCCAGCGCCTTCGTCCAGTAGGCTTCATGGTCGCTCGGTTTCGGGTTCCGCCCGCCGTAGGTGTACAGCTCCGCCAGCGGCTTGTCGATCAACGGCATGTTTCGCGTCCTTATATAGTGTCCCGCGCCGGCCCTGGCCCCTGCCTCCGATCCACCGGCGTTGGACGGTGATTTTACATCCAGCCAAGCCTTCCTTCGCCTGCCAAAGGCTTTTTCTGCCCAAGCGAAACCATCCGCACCCAGACAATTTCATATTGATATAATAAAGATATACGCATATAATATTCCCCGGCCGGCTGGACAAATACCCGGTCTGTCGTTTCAATCATGTCATTTCGGCCCATATTTAGCCTCCGAACCGTTCTATCGGCCCAGTTTGATTCCTTTTGCCATCGCTCCGCCCGTCGGTTTTCTGGCATCCCCAACCGCATCGGCCTCCTCACCACGGGCCGCTCCCTTCCACCCGCAGAGGACGCACACGGTTCACCCCTGCCTTCCTGCCCGGCAATGCAGTCCATGACCCGCCAACGGAACCCGCGCCAGGATTTGGCACGGAGTTTGTTCAAGGGTTTAGTGCGGCCGCCCGGCCGGAATCCCCACCCGGGCGAGGCCGTCCTCAGGAGAATCGAACAGGAGGATCGACGATGTACTGGAGCGATCTGTTGTTCCCGCGCGCAGCTTGGAAACCCTTTTCCGCCCCCGCGCCCACGCGGGACGCGTTCAATCGAATCTGCAACGCCGCGCGAATCCCGCCCGCCTTCCGCGCTGGCGACGAACCCCCGCTCAACGTCTGGACCCGCGACAACGCCGTCCTCGTCGCGCTCTGGGCCCCCGGGTGGAAAGCCGAGAACATCGCGATCGGCATCGAGAAGCAATCCCTCACCC
>JBOHNC010000209.1:0-5037 GCA_050730415.1 Planctomycetota bacterium | reverse complement strand
GGCCCATCGCCACCAGCAGGCCGGTGGCCAACAGCAGCGGCCAGTGCAGCCGGTCGCGCAGGAAAACCTTGAGCTGGTTCTCCGGCGCTTCGGTCTTGGGCATGGTGGCGTAGATGGACATGCGCGGCTTTCCGGGACTCGAACGACGGCGGCGGGAAGGGCGGCGCTCCGGAGCGGTGCGCGCAGAGATTCCCCCGGAAGGTATCGGCCGGGCAGGCGATGGGCTGCAGAAAATCCGGTGAGCTGGGAGCGCGGATCGCCAGGTCCGCCAAAAAATGGCGCCGGTGGGGCCGGCTCCTTATTTCCTTTCTCCGAACCGCTCCCGCCGCGGTGCTCGGCCGATGGTGCCCGCGCAAAGAAGGTGGAACTCCAGGAAGCCGCACTGGAGCGCGGCGCTCCCAGGGAGGATGATGCGCCTCGGAAGTGACCTTGGGCGGGGGTTGTCTTTTACACCACAGCTCGCGGTCCAATGGTTCATTTGTTGTCGGCAGGCGCGGGCGAGGTATAAACGAAGGCCCCCTCAACAGTTGGAAGGATCGCCACATGCCAAGCCACCGCCTGATTTCCTTGTCTTTGCGCCCGGCCCGCCGCCGCGTTGGGTTGCTGGCTGTTCTGGTGGGGCTGGCGACCGTGTTGGCCGGCGCCACGCGGTTGGGCGCGGCGGATCAGACTCGCTGGACCGAGCCGCCGCCCGATCGGCCGCTGTTGCACCGACCCGTCCTGAAGGAACTGGTGGTCGCCGACTACACGCAGGAGCTGGCCGGGGCCGGGGTGAAGGCGGAAGGGTCGGAGGCCAAAGTCGCCGCGGCCAACGGCGTGTTGACGGCGACCTGGGCGGCACGGTCGAACAATGTCCAGGTGGTGCTGTTTGCGGGCAAGCCGGTCGATGTGAGCGACTACGACTACCTGCGTTTCGAGGTCACCAATCCCACCGCCGACCGGATTGGCGCGCTGCTGGAATTCGGCGATGCAAAGCCCTACACGGTGGCGTTACCGGTCGATCCGGGCAGCTACACGGTGCTTTTGCCGCTGTGGAAGGTAATGGGGGAAAAGGCGCTGAGCGCGAAGCACCTGACCGACCTCAGCCAGGTGCGGATTCGCGTCGAGCGCCAGGCGAGCGAGGCGCAACTGACGATCAGCTCGCTGAAGGTGCAGAAGCTGTTCAGCGACCTGTCGAAAATCCACTGCTACGATTTCGGCGACGGGGATTATTTCCTGGGCGCGACGCCGGTGCGCGCGGGCGAGATCGGGATCGAGCAGAAACTGGGCTACACGCTGGTGGGACAGAATTTTGCGGCGCACAATTGGCACGACATGTACGCGCTGCTGGGCGACGGGATCGAAGCGCAGGACATGAACTTCACCCTGCCCACCGGCGACGGCGATTTCGAAGGCCAGGTGGTCGCCTACGGCACCAGCTGGCAGGGCGCGCGCGATCACAGCTACCAGGTGCTCGCCAACGGCACGCCGGTGGTGGATGTGAAGATCGACAAGGATAATTTCTACACCTTCGAACATCAGTATTTCGGCGACAACATTTTCTACGATCCAACCAAGTCGCTGTTCGAGCAATACCACCTGCCCTATTTCGCGCCGGCGGCGTACAGCGTCACGGCCAAGGACGGAGCGGTGTCGTTTCAGTTCCCCCATTGCGCCGTATATGCGCTGTGGATCTGGCCCAAGGCAATGGCCGCCGAGGGCAATGCCTTCGTGCAGGGCTGCTTGGGCGAGGAAGCCTACGCGCTGTGGTTGAAGCATGCGCGCATGCGCGACCATGCGCCCAATCCGAATCCGGCGCCGGTGGCCGACGCCGACACCGCGCGCGGCTACACGGTGTTCACGCGCTACTACCAGGACCGGGTGTATCCGAACTACGCGCCGAGCGCGGGGGACCTGGTCACGCCGGCGGGGCTGAGCGCCAAATGCGCGCCGGGCGAATACGAGCCGATCACCTTCACCGTGCGTCCGCTGAAGGATCTCGGCACGACCAAAATCAGCGTCACCGCGCCGCTATTGGGCGACGCCAAGACCAGTCCGATCGCCTGCGATCTGTTTTTCGTCAAATATTTCCCGCAGCATGTGGGCGGCGTCTGGTACGAACCGATTCCGACGCTTTTGTATCCCTACCAGGACCGGATGCTGACGACCGGTTTCAACCGCCAGTATTGGATCACGCTGCATGTGCCGCCGGGCACGCCGGCGGGAGAGTACAAAGGTTCGATCGCGATCGAGCCGGCACACGGCAACCGCACCGAGGTGCCGTTCACGGTGACGGTGTATCCGTTCGACCTGCCCAAAACCACGACCGAATGCGGCATGTGGGACAACCAGGCGTACCAGAGCCACCAGTTGACTGCCTTCCCGGACAACACCGCCTACACCGAGAAGGTGCTCAAGGCCGAATGCCGCGACATGGCCGAACACGGGCTGAATGGGTATGCTTTCGGCGAGCCGGCGGCGACGGCCTTCGATTCCAAAACCGACACGGTCACGTTGGACTTCAGCCGCTACGACCAAATCCTGGCCGCCTGCAAGGCCGCCGGCATGGAGGGCCGGCATATGCTGGGCATCCAGGGATTTGCCACCTATGGATTAATGCGGCACGGGTTCAAGGAGTTAAGTCCGGACTTCGACAAGGCCTACATCAACGCGCTGACGCAGGTGGAGAATTGGATCCAGAAAAACGAGGTGAAGGCGGTGATGCAGATCACCGACGAGCCGCGCGAAACCGACCTGAACGAATGGAATCGCGACGAACATGACACGGTGGAATACTGCCGGCTGGCCCGGGAGGTGCCGGGCTTGCAGACGATGGTGACCTTGATGGGCGACAAGGGCTCGTTCGGGCGGCCGTATTCGCCGATCCTGGGGTTGCTCGATGTGATGGCAACGCATTCGTGGCCGGGGTCGGACGACATCATTTATCTGTGCACCGAGCGCCACCTGTGCGACTTCTGGGCCTACAACAACGGGTTCAGCCGGTTTGTGCACGGGTTCTACCTGTGGAAGTGCAAGGCGAAGGGGCACTGGCAGTGGGTGTATTCGTGGGAGGTGTGCGATTCGCAAATCCCGGTTTTCTATGCCAACGACACCTCGGCGGCCTACGCCTATCCGGGCGGGTTTCTGGACACGGTCAAATACGAGGACGTGCGGGAAGGCATCGACGACCACCGCTACATCGAACTGCTGCTGAGCGAACTGCAGACGGCCGGCGCGGACAATCCGGCCAAAGCGCCGGCGGAGGCGTTCCTGAAGACGCTGAACGCGTTCCTGCCGCTGTACCCGGAGGATATTGGGCAGACGACGGGCGCGGAGGCGGGCGGGGTGTATTCGGAGGCGAAGCAGAACGAATATTTCCCGCTGTGGCGGGCGCAACTGGCCGAGTTCATCATGGCGCTGAAAGACAAGCGCGCGCCGGTCCAGAACGCCGCGGCCTACGCGATGTTTCCCAAGGCGGAAACGGCGGAGGACCGGGAGGTCCAGTGCCTGATGATCGACCCGGCCGACGCGCCGAAGATCGACGGAGTGGGCGACGATGCGTGCTGGGCGAAGGCGCGGCCGGTGAGCAATTTTATTTTGCTCAGCGACCAGCGTCTGGCAACAGCGCAGACCGAAGTGCGGACCGTCTGCGACGGGCAGAAGATGTACTTTCTGTTTACCTGCCACGAGCCGAAATACGGCGAGTTGAAAGCCTACGCCATCAACCGCGACGAGGACACCTGGCAGGATGACTCGGTCGAGATTTTCCTCGACACCAACCTGGACCGGAAGACCTACAAGCATATCTCGGTGAACTGCCTGGGAACGATTCAGGATGCCGACGGGCAGGATGTGCTGTGGAACGCCGACATTCAAACGGGGGTGAAGAAGACGAAGGGCAAGTGGACGGTGGAGATCGCCATTTCCGTGAAGGACCTGGGCGGCACGACGCCGGCACCGGGGGTGAAGTGGGGCGTGAACCTGTGCCGCAACCGGCAGCCGCAGCCGCAGGAGACCAGTTCGTGGGCCTTCGTGGGGACGGGCTTCCACCACCCCGAGAAATTCGGCACGATGGCATTCACCAAGTAGCGGCGAACTTTCGTTTCGTGCGGTGTTATTTACTCGCCGCCGAGAGGGAGAGAAAACCTAAGAGGATCTCTCGCAAAGTCGCGGAGCTCGCCAAGTTGCCGCAGGCATTTGGATGACATGCACCGGGCGCCTGCGCGGCTTCGCGTCTTGGCGCGAGAACTCTTAAGAATTTCTCTCGCAAAGTCGCGGAGTTCGCCAAGTTGCTTCGTGCATTTGGATGGCATTCACGGGGCGACTTGGCGGCGGTACCAGCGGGCTTTGCGGCTCATCGGCGCGCGGACGCAGGCGAGGGGCGAGAAGCGCGCCAGCGCCAGAACCAACTTCATGAAGAATCCGGGCACGACGCGAGCGCGGCCGCGCACGAAGGCGTTCAAGGCGGCGCGGGCGCAGCGGTCGGCGGAGAGGGTCAGCAGTTTGGGCAGGCGCATGCGCTGATTTGTGTGGCTGACCTTGGCCATGGCTGCGCTGAATTCGGTTTCGACCGGCCCGGGTAGGACCTGGGTCACCGTCACGCCGGTGCCGGACAGATCCACGCGCAGGCCCTCGGTGAAGCCGGTCACGAAATGTTTGGAGCCGATATAGCCGGCCATGCCCGGGCCGAAGGTGACGCCGTAGCCGGAACTGACATTCAGCACGCCGCCGCGGCCGCGCGCGACCATGCCGGGGACCAGCCGGCGGGTGAGGTAGGCGAGGGTGAGGACGTTGAGTTCCAGCATGTTTTCGACCGCCTCCCAGGGCGCCTGGTCGTACAGCCCGCTGACGCCGTGGCCGGCGTTGTTGATGAGCACGTCGATGCCGCCGTGCGCCGCCTCGAGGCGTTCAACGAGGGCGGCAACCTGGACGCGGTCGGCCAGGTTGCAACACTCGATGGAAACCGGCAGATCGGGCCGGTGGCCGGTGAGCTCGGTTTGGAGTTCGCGCAGGCGGTCTTCGCGGCGGGCGACCAGCACCAGCGCGCGCGGGCGGCCG
>JBOHNC010000208.1:0-4710 GCA_050730415.1 Planctomycetota bacterium | reverse complement strand
GCGCAGTTGGTGCCGGGGCCGGTACAGGCGCCGCGGCCCATGGGAGGCCCGGGCGGGACGGGCGGGTCGGGCGGGTCGGGCGTGGGATCGGGGGAGGAGATTGCGAAGATGACGCGGGAATTTGAGGCGCTGATGGCGCAGAAGGGATATCGGCCGGTGGCGGGGTGAGCTTCAGGACAAGGATGAAGGAAGGGCAGGGAAGAGCAAGCGGAGCGCTGGTCATCAAACCGGCTTCTTGGCCTGATCCACGCATTCGGCTCCGCAAGTCTATCCATTCCTTTGGAGTGCCCAAGGCATCGTGGCACGGGACGCTGTCCCGTGCATAAAAAGTGCGAGCGAAGCTCGCGCCCTATTCTTTTCTTGCGCGCAA
Organism: Planctomycetota bacterium; assembly: GCA_050730415.1. GTDB lineage: Bacteria > Planctomycetota > SZUA-567 > H5-PLA8 > JBOHNC01 > JBOHNC01. The sequence continues at coordinate 4,340 of JBOHNC010000208.1, read as the reverse complement.
GCGCATTCCGAAGTGGCACGGGCTGACCAGCCCGTGTCCAGCGAGTCCTCGAGCGTTTCCGCTGAAAAGCGCGCCTCGCGCTCTCTTCTCTCTTCCTTCTTCGTTCCCTGGTAGCGCAGGCTTCCAGCCTGCGGCCCTGTCGACAGGAGCGGGCCTCCGCGCCCGCGGGCTGGTCTTTCGTGCGCAAAGAAATCTTGAAGAGAGGGCGATGTACGCGCCCGCGGAGCCGCATGCATGGTTTGGACGAAGAAGCCGGTCTGATGACCTGTGCTCCCAGGTGCGCGCTGGGGCGCGCAAGAAGCTAAGGCGCGAGCTTCGCTCGCACTGTTTATGCACGGGACAGCGTCCCGTGCCACGATGCCTCGGGCGTTCGAAAGGAATGGATAGACTTCCGGAGCCGGATGGGCGGATCGAGCGAAGAGCGGGTGAGGTCACCCGCGCTCCCAGGAGGGGGAGCCGTTCGAGAGGGATTGCTCGCGCCGGGCGGAGCGGCATTTCGGGGAAAGAGGCGCGCGATTTAAATTCGGGTTCAGGCTTCGGCCGGCTTGGCGTGGTGCGCCTCAAATTCGGCGTCGGTTTCGGCCATGTTTTTTTCGGCCTGTTTAATTTCGTAGTCCACCACGTCGCGCACGCCGCGCATGAATTCGACCTGTGCGCTGCGGAAATGGTTGAAAACCGGGTGGCCAAAGAAACGGCGCGCGCCGCGCACAATCCGGAACGGATTGGGCACCTTGATGTAGATCGATTCGTCGTCGCTCTTTTTGCCAGCGAACCCGGACGTAGATTCGGCGCTGGACTTTTCGGTTTCCATGGCGGCATTCTCCAGTTCACGTCCCGGAAGCACTCCCGTGCCCTCCGCGACCTATTTAGGCTCCCTTTTAATATACCGCCTTCTCGCCCCGGCCGCACGCAATTTTTGCCGCGCCCAACGCCCGGCCTCCGCCAGGGCCTTTTAGTTCTCGCCTCCGGCACCCAGCACTGGTAACGTATGACCCCCGGAGCCGAAATCGCGCCGAAGTGCCGTGCTGGGCTAATCTCGGGCGTGCCTGACGGCACTTCAGAGATTTGGAGAGAACTAAAAGGCCCTGCGGCTTCCGCCGCCCCCGCGGACCGGATGGTTCCCGCCCCGCCGCCTTGCGGCTACAATGGGCACCTTCGAGCCTTTCCCCGCCTCCCGCAGCGCCGGTTGCGCACGCGGCCGGGGTGGCGCTTCGCATGACAGGAGCATCGCCATGGTCCAGCCTGGGATTGCCCGCCGCACCGCCTGGTTGGCGCTGGCGTCCCTTCTTTGGTTGAACCTCCCGGCCGCCGACACTCCGGCGCCGAATGTCCCGCCCACGCCCGCCATGACGCCGACTGACCCGGCCGCCGCGGACACCCCGGACACCCCGGACACCCAGCCGGCTCCCCCGGCGCCGGCCGGCCACGACGCCGTCACGCCGCATCGCGCGCTCCGCCCCGGCTTGCAGACGCAACCCGCTCCACGGCCCGCCCCCGCCGCACCGCTCGGCGACGACGGCGACGCCGCGCCGCCGCCCCCACCCGACGCCCATGGCGCCACGGTCAAAATTTCCATCAAACGCAACGGCGTCGAAGTCACCATCGAAGCCCCCGCCACCACCTTCAGCGCCGATGAACTCAAGGACCTGATGGCCAACTACCTGCCCAAAGCCGATCCCGACGGTCTGCAAGTGCGCGTCTACAACCTGCGCAAGCTGGGCATCGACATGCCCTTCGGGGAGCTGGAAAAGCTCATGCGCAAGGCCGCCAAAGGCCCCGATGAACAGCAGCCGGAATTGAACTTCACCAACGATGCCGACCACCGTCTGATGATCGTCAGCGCCTGGGACAATGTGCTGCTCAGCCGCGTCGATCTGGTCATCGACGCGCTGGCTCCCGAGCGCGGCCGGCCCGGCGCCGAGGGCCACGCCGCCGACCATGCCGGCCCGGGCGGCGACGCCAACGCCGAATTGCAGCACCGGATGGAACTGGAGCAGCAACGCGCCAAGGCCAAGGAGGCAGAAAAAGCCGCCGCCAAAGCCCAGCACAAGGACGGCGCTCCGGTCCCACCGGGCCAACCGGCCCAACCGGGGCAACCGGCGCAACCCGGTCAGGCCGGTCAGGCCGGGCAACCGGCGCATCCGACGCCGCCGGCCCCGCCGGGCCCGCCGGGCCATGACGAAAATTTCTGATCGCCGCCGGCGACCCGAAGCGCCCCGCTACAACCGCCGGCGCTGCGCGGACACCGGCGCCAGCAGTGGAGGGAGAACAAACGATGCGGCTTGACGTGGTGGTGCCGGATTTGGGCGAACAGCCCGACATCGAAATTCAATTTTCCGCCTGGCTCAAGCCGGTCGGCGCCACGCTGACCGCCGACGAGGACGTGGCCGAACTGATCACCGACAAGGCCGCCTTCACCCTTCCTGCCCCGGCCGCCGGGCGCCTCGTCGAGACCCTGGTCCAGCCCGGCCAGGCGGTCAAGCCCGGCGCGGTGATCGCGCGGATGGACATCTGATGCGCGGCCGCTTCGTGGTGATTGAAGGCGTCGACGGCGCAGGCAAAACCACCCAGTTGAAAGCTCTGGCCGCATGGCTGGAAGCCCGCGGGCGCGCGGTGCTGCCCCTGCGCGAACCCGGCGGGACGGCCATCGGCGAAGAAATCCGCCGCATCCTGCTCGACCGCACCCACGCCGCCATGACCACCGAAACCGAACTCTGCCTGTACTGCGCCGCCCGCGCTCAGATCGTGCGCGAAGTCATCGCGCCGGCGCTGGCCGCCGGCCGCGATGTGCTGTGCGACCGCTTCACCCTTTCGACCCTGGTCTACCAGTCCCGCCTGGGCGGACTGCCTCTGAAGACCGTGCAAGCCCTCTGCGATTTCGCGATGGGCGCCACCCGCCCCGACCTGTGCCTGCTGCTCGATCTGCCCGTCGCCGAAAGCCTCGCCCGCCGCACCGCCCGCGACCGCGGCCACGGCGGCGCCGACCGCATGGAACGCAAGCTCCGGCACGCCCTCGAAGCCCTCCGCGCCGGCTACCGTTCCCTGGCCAAAAAAGCCGGCTACCCCTGCCGCCGCATCGACGCAACCGGCACGCCGGAGACGGTGCAGGCGCGACTCCAGGCCGCGCTCGCGCCGCTGTTCGATGCGCGCTCCAGCCAACGACAGGCCCGCCGCCCACGCCGCGCCGCCGCGCGGAGGACCTCCCCATGAGCTGGCCGACGCTGTACGGCAAGACTCACGTCGAACGCGTCCTGGCCGGCTCGGTGGCGCTGGGCCGCCTCCACCACGCCTATCTGTTCGACGGCCCCACCGGCGCCGGCAAAACCTTCCTGACCCTCCGCACCGCCGCGGCCTACCTCTGCCGCGATGCCGGCATGTTCGGCGCCGCCGCCAGCGCTGCAAAAAAATCCGCCGCCGCGCGCGGCACCCCGCCGTCCGACATCGCCCCCTGCGGCGCTTGCCGCAACTGCAAACGGATTGGCACCCACAATCACCCCGACCTCGTCTGGTTCGACGACCTGACCGTCGAACGCGCCGACCGCAGCCGCGCCATCGTCGGCCAGATGAAACAGATTCCGCTCGACGCCCTGACCCAACTCACCGCCGTGCTCTCCCGCCGCCCGATCGAATCCGACCGCCGCGTCGTCGCCATCCGGCTGGTCGAACGCATGAATGCGCCCACCCAGAACGCCTTCCTGAAGCTCCTCGAAGAACCGCCCCGTGGCACCCTGTTTCTGCTGACCTGCGCCAACGCCCACCAACTGCTGGCCACGATTCTTTCGCGCTGCCAGCGCCTGGCCGTGCGACCGCTCACCGCACCGGAATTGGTCCACGCCTTGCAGACCGAAGGTCTGCCCCCCGAACGCGCCGCCGCCGTCGCCGCGCAAAGCGACGGACGCATCGGCACCGCGCTGGCGCTGGCCGCGGTTGGCGCCGAGAGTCTCGCCGCGCCGTCCGGCCTGCGCGCTCAGTGCGGTCGCTGGCTGGAAATGCTCACCGGGCCGCGCGGCATCGCCCAAGCCGGTCCGTTCGCCGCTGAAATTCTCGCCGCGGTCGCCGCCGAAACCGAGGCCGCCGCGAGCGCCGCTTCCGTGGGCGCGCCGAGCCGCCCACTGTCCTCCGCCGACGAACCCTCCGGCGGGGATGGTGGCGGGGATGGCGGCGGCGATGGCGACGGCGACGACGCAGACAGCGAAAACGCCGCCGACACGCACGCGCGCGAAACCCGCGGCTCGCGAGCCGGCGGCGGTGCTGGCGGCGAAACAGCCGCCAAAGGCGCCAAGGTCACCGCCAACGAACGCCAGCGCCTGGCCGCGCAGCGCGTCCTCGCCGACCTCGCC
>JBOHNC010000207.1:0-2340 GCA_050730415.1 Planctomycetota bacterium | reverse complement strand
CTTTTTATGCACGGGACGGCGTCCCGTGCCACAATGCCTTGGACATTTGCTGGGTGCGGGACGGGGGGAGAAGAGGAAGAGGAAGAAAAAGAGTAGCGCGAGGCGCGCTTTCCAGCGGAAACGCTCGGGGACTCGCTGGACACGGGCTGGTCAGCCCGTGCCACGAAAGAGCGCGTGCCACGAAAGAGCGCGTGCCATGAAAGAGGGGCGGGCCGGCAAAGAAGGAAAATTTTCACGAGGGGTTATTTGCGGTCGGTGGGCCAGTGGGATTGGAACCAGGTTTTGTATTGGGTTTGGAGGTCGTGAATTGCGGCGGGCGGGGCGGCGGGGTCGAAACCGAAATCGAAGCCGGTGAGGCTGACGAGCAGTTCGGCGGCGGCGGCGCGCACGGCGTGATCGCGGTGGTCGAGGGCGGCGATGAGCGGCTGCCAAAGCTGCAGGCGGGCTTGTGCCGCGTGGGAAAATCCGCCGGGGCCCAGCGCGGTGGCGAGCGCTTCGATGAGCGCGGTGGCGCGGAAATCTTCGCGATTGCTGAAGGCGGTTTGCAGCGCGTCGGCCAGGCGGCGGGCGGCGCTGCTGCGGCCGTCGGGATCGATGCGGGCGATGGCGATCAGCGCGGCGGCTTGGGCCGAACCGTCGGCGTCGTCGACCATGGTTTCGAGGGCGTCGAGGGCGCGGTCGGGTTCGAGGGCGCCGTCGGCGATCAGGCCGGGCAGGTTGCGGGCGGCGGCGCTGCGCAGCGGGTCTTTGGAACGGATGGAATGCAGCATCCATTCGGCGGGCGTTTCGTGGCCGTGGTCGCGCCAGAAATCGAGGATGCGGCTTTGGGCGTCGGGCAGGGCGCCGAAGTCGTGGGCGGTGAGTTGGCGGAAACGCTGGCAGGCTTCGATGCGCACGGCTTCGCTGTCGCTGGCGAACCAGGGGAACAGCGAGCTGAGGGATTCGGGGGGCGTGGCGTGAATGCAGGCGAGCGCGGCGGCTTGGCGGATGGCCGGGGCGGAATCGACGCGGCGGGCGAGCGCGAGCAGGACATCGCGCGGGGGATGGGGGGCGTAGCCGAGGCCTTGGAGGAGCGGGGGGAGTTCGTCGTCGGTCCAGCGGCCGGTGGCGAGGGTTTCGCGCCACTGGGCGGCGTCGACGGGAATGAGGCGGGGCAGGACGGCGAGCGCGCGGGCGCGGAAGGCGGCGAACGGGGGACCGGCGAGCGCGCGGACGGCTTGGAGCGCGGCGCGGTCCATCGCGAAGGGGGCTTCGTCGTGGGCGGCCTGTTCGCTGAGCGGCAGGGCGGCGCGTTTTTCGGCGGCTTCTTCGAGCAGTTGCAGGGCGGTCCAGGCGACCAGCGGGCGGGGGTCGAACAGATGGCGCGCGACGGCTTTGCGTTCGTCGGGGCCGAGGTAGCGGACGGCGGCTTGGAGGGCGACGGCGGCGACGAGGGGGTCTTCGTCGCCGAGCGCGCCGCGGACGATGTGGTCGAGGGTGTCGTCGTCGAGGAAGCGGGCCATGCGGACGGCCAGGACGCGGTCGGCGGGATCGACGGACTGGGCGAGCTGGAGCGCCAGCGGGCGGATGGCGTCGGCGGAGTGGCGTTCGAGCGCGGCGAGGCCGGCTTCCTGGACTTCGGGGCGGTCGTCGCGGAGGACGGCGATGAAGTCGATGCGGGGGGTGGCTTCGCGGGCGCCGAGCAGCAGCCGGGCGCAGAGGCGGCGGGTGTCGTCGGTGAGGTGGGGATCGGTGACGGCGGCTTGCAGGGCGGGGCGCGCGGTCGCGGGCTGGGCGGAAAGGGCTTGGGCGAGGTCCTGCACGAGGGCGGGGCGGGCGGCGGCGGCGGCGGCGTTCAACTGCGCGATGAGGGCGCGGGTTTGGGCACGGGCAGCGGCGGCGGGTTCGGCGGGTTCGGCGGGAGTGGCAGGAGTGGCGGGCGGGGGCGGGGCGGGCAGAGCGGGTTGGGCGAGCAGAATTTGCGAGAGGCCGGTGCGGGAAATCTGAACCGATTTGGTTTGGGCGCCGAACTCGCAGGTGGCGGAGACGGTGACGGTGGATTCCATTTCGCCGGCGACGAGCCAGGTGCGGGCGATGCCGGCGGTGTCGGTGCGGGCGAGCGGATGGGTGAGCATGGCCGGGCGGGTGCCGGGGGAGTACAGCTTGCCGGGGGCGGGGGTTTCCTGCAGTTCGAAATGGACGACGACGCCTTCGCGCGGAGGCAGCACGCGCAGGCGGATGACGGTCATGTGGCGGGAGTGCAGCAGGGCGCCGGGGCGCAGCACGGGGGTGGGGATTTCCAACTGGGTGAGGACCACGCCGGCGGGGGGAGCGGCGGGGTTGGACGCGGCGGGGTTGGCG
>JBOHNC010000206.1:0-3208 GCA_050730415.1 Planctomycetota bacterium | reverse complement strand
GTCTCGTCTCGCCACGACCCTCCCAAAAGGTTCTGCCGCGCGACCCGAGGCGATCAGCGCTTCGCCGTCGCTTCATCGCGCGGAACCGCACGCGGCGTTCAACGAAGGGGAATGTATTTCGGCGCGTCGCTCACGACGATTCCGCGCGGAAAAACGGTATGCGCGCGACATCGCTCCGGCCCGCGCAGGGCGGTCTGGCGACCGCGTCCAGGGGTAGCCTTCGGCAACCCCTGGCTTTGTTACCTCGCGCCGTTGGCGCGAAGAAGCCGGTCTGATGACCGGCGGTCCCAGGCCGATCCAGGAGCCGACGTGAACGTCGGCGCTCCCAGCGAAGAGAGCGCGAAGCGCGCTTTCCAGCGGAAACGCTCGATGACTCGCTGGACACGGGCTGGTCAGCCCGTGCCACGACGGAATGCGCTCGCGCGCAAGAGGGGAAATAAGGTGCGAGCTTCGCTCGCACTGTTTTTGCACGGGACTGGCGACCCGTGCCACTATGCCTCGGGCGGTTGAGAGGGATGGATGGGCTTGCGGAGCCGAAGGGGCGGATCGGACGAAGAGAGGAGCCGGTCTGGAGACCGGCGGTCCCAGGCCGATCCAGGAGCCGACGTGAACCTCGGCGCTCCCAGGGAAGTCGTGAATGTCAGCGCTCCCTGGCCGGAGCATCACGGCGCGGGCAGTTGGTCGATGCGGGCCACGAGGTCCACCTGGACTTCGACCGGCAGCGTCAGCACTTGGATGTCGTTGTGCAGGGTTTGGGTCTTGAGCACCTTGCCGTCGGTCGGGTCGATCCAGGTGAAGCGGAAATCGCCCGGCCCGAGCCACAAGTACAGCGTGCCTTTGCTCGGTTTGCCGTGGTCGTATTCGTGGTGGACGTAGAGTGCGGCCAACAGGAGCAGAGGCCGGCCAGGCGAAAGTGCGGAGCAGTCATGGGTGCGTATCGGTCGCCTCGGTGGGGAAAGCGAAGGTCCATTATTCCCAACCGAGTCGGAACGGGGGAAGTCAGGAAAAAGGAAAGTTTAGTGCCATCAAAAAGATACCATAGGACACTTTTCGCAGGGCATGCAGGAGCGATTGCGCCCCCGCTTTCTGGCGGTACAAACAGGGCGAAAGACGGAACCGAGCCATGCGCATCATTTCCGGCGCCCGAAAGGGCAAACAGTTGCAGACGTTGGAAGGATTGGACACGCGGCCAACGCCGGACCTCGTGAAGGGCGCGGTGTTCAACATCATCCGGCCGCGGGTGCAGGGCGCGCGGGTGCTGGATGTGTTTTCGGGGACGGGGACGCTGGGCATCGAGGCGCTCAGTTGCGGCGCGAAGCATGCCTCCTTCGTGGAGGGCAATTTGGCGGCGGTGGCGCTGCTCAAGCGGAACCTGCACGGGATTCAGGCCGAGCGGGTCAGTGCGGTGTACGCGCTGCCGGCGGGGAAGGCGCTCAAGCAGATGGAAAAGCGGGGCGAGCAGTTCGAGATCGTGTTTCTGGATCCGCCGTTTGCGTTTTTGAAGGACTGCACGGCGCGGATGAAGGACGATTTCCTGAGCATGGGCGAGTTGATCGCGGTGACGCGGGAGCTGCTGGCGCCGGGGGGGCTATTGGTGCTGCGCTACGAGTCGGGGGATGCGCTGCCGACGCTGGCGGGATTTGCCCCGCTGTCGGCGCGCAGTCCGGCGCGGCGGTATGGGCGGTCGACGATTGCGCTGTGTCTGCGCGACGATGCGGCCGGAGCGGAGTATGTGTTCCCGCGCGACGAGGATTTCCGCGGGCACCGGCCGAAAAACATGGAACAGAATGTCGCGCGGCGGCGCGGCGGCGCGGAGGGATCGGAATCGGAGGATGGATCCGACGACGAAGCCGGCGGGGACGGTGCCTGCGATGCTTCGTGACGGCACGGACGGCCTCTGATCGTTCCCCGCGCGGTGTTTCATGCGGCTGCCTGCGAGGTTCAACATGCCGAGCGAAGTGATCGTGCCAGCCGCTTTTCTACGCAGCAAATACCTGCCGAATCGTTGCGTCCTGAACGGCCGCGCGCCGGCCCCCTGTCGCGTTGAAGCGCCGGTGTACCGCGACCGGTATACACGCGCCGGCCAGTACATTCCCCGCAGCGTCGACCTGCCTTTCACCGACGGTGGATTGGCGGAATGGAATCGCTATTACACCACCCAAATGTTCAGCGTGGCCCTGCCTATCATGTTGTTGCTCGGCACGATTTTTATGGCCCAGATATTCCAGGACCTGAGGACGGGAATCCTCATCGGCGGGGTGGGGATTATCGCGGTGGCCGTGATGGGCTTCATAATCACAACCTCCTTGTGGTGGCGCAACATTCCCCGGGCGATGGCCGGTGTCGAAGACCGCACGATCCGGATGATTTTTCCTGACGCAGCGCACGCCACCGCAAACGACTGGCGGAAGGCGCTGGCGCTGTGGCGGGAGGAGGTTGAGCAGCCCGCCGCGGCGCTTGCCGCGGAAAACGACCGCCGCCAGCGCGCGGAGGCCGCCGCGCGCGCACGCGGTCGGCAGGCGGAAGCCGTCAACGATGAATGGGCCGACGAGGTCTCCACCGGCTGGGACGAGGAACCGCAATCTTCCGATCCGGCCGACCCCCGAGCGCGACGGCGTGCCGGGGCTGCGCGAGACGCCAACCGATGACGGCTCAACCGGGAACCTACCTCCATGAATGAACTGAACGTGCCGACGGCGTTTCTTTCCAGCGAATTCATGCCGCGGATGTGCGTGGTGACCGGGCTGCGCGACGGTGCGCCGGAGGCGTCGGAGGCGGCAGATCGGCTGCTGCCGGAGCGACTGACGCAGAAGGCGATCGTGCCGCGGCACCGGCTGACCGCACGCGCGCCGGCGCCGGTGCTGCTGTGGTTCAGTCCGGCGGGTTACGACCGCTGGCGCACCGGCGGCTTGGTCAGTTGGCTGGTGTGCGGGGCGTGGCTGGTGTTGGTCGGGATTCTGTATGTGACGCTGGATGCGGCGCACCAGCCCGACCGCTGGCAGGCGCCGGCGACCCTGGCGGTGCTCGGCGTGGCCGGGCTGTTCGTGTGGCAGATGCTCCATCCGGGCCGCTGCCCGCGAGTGTACCTGTCGCCGGATCCAAGTGCGCTCCAGGTGGTGTTTCCGCCGGTGTGTCATTCGGTGTATCGGTCGTGGGCGGAAGGGCTGAGCGAGTTCCACGCGGCGGCGGCGGCCGGGCGCGCCCAGCC
>JBOHNC010000205.1:0-5833 GCA_050730415.1 Planctomycetota bacterium | reverse complement strand
GGCTCGCACTGCCACGCCGCCGCCGCCACCGCCGATGTCGGCTGCACCCAGTGCGCCGGCGGCCGCGGGGAGCGGCGAAGAGGTGGTGCCGATGAGCCCGCTCAGGCGCAAGATCGCGCTGCGGCTGGTGGAGGCGCAGCAGACGGCGGCGCTGCTGACGACTTTCAATGAAATCGACATGTCGGCGGTGATGGCGCTGCGCAAGGAACACCAGGAGGCGTTTCAGAAGGCACACAAGGTGAAGCTGGGGTTCATGTCGTTTTTCGTGAAGGCGGCGGTCGACGCGCTGAAGGCGGTGCCGGCGATCAATGCAGAGGTGCGCGGCGAGGATATTGTATATAAACATTTCTACGACATCGGCATTGCCATCGGCGGGGGGAAGGGGCTGGTGGTGCCGGTGCTGCGCGGCGTGGACCGGCTGAGTTTCGCGGCGATTGAAATCGCCATCGGCGAACTCGCCAAGCGGGCGCAGGAAAACAAAATCCGCGTCGAGGAACTGCTGGGCGGGACCTTCACCATCTCCAACGGCGGCGTGTACGGTTCGATGCTGTCCACGCCGATCGTCAATCCGCCGCAGAGCGGCATTCTGGGTCTGCACGCCATCCAGGACCGCCCGGTGGCGCGGGAGGGGCAGGTGGTGGTGCGGCCGATGATGTACGTGGCGCTGACCTACGATCACCGGGTGGTCGACGGGCGCGAAGCGGTGACTTTTCTGAAACGGATCAAAGAAGTGATCGAAAACCCGGCCCGGATGCTTCTTGAGGTGTAGACCATGGCGTATCGACAGCATGATTTGGTGGTGATCGGCGCGGGCCCGGGCGGGTACGTCGCGGCGATCCGCGCGGCGCAACTGGGCTGGAATGTGGGCCTGGTCGAAAAGGAGGCGCAGCTGGGCGGCACCTGCCTGCGGGTGGGATGCATCCCAAGCAAGGCGCTGCTGGAATCGAGCGAACGGTTCGCGGAGGCGCGGCACGGGTTCGCGGAATTCGGCGTGACGGTGAAGGAGGCTTCCTTCGATTTGGCGGCGATGCAGCGGCGCAAGACCGACATCGTGGCCGGGCTGTCGAAGGGCATCGACGGCCTGATGAAAAAACGCCAGATTGCGCGCTACGCCGGGACGGGGCGGATCAAAACGCCGGGCAAGGTGGAGGTCAACGGATCGCAGGAATCGATCGTGCTCGACGCCCGGCACATCCTGATCGCGACCGGCAGCAAGGTTGCGCCGCTGAAGGGCGTGAGTTTCGACGGGCGGCGAATCGTGTCGAGCGACGAGGCGCTCAGTTTCGACGCGGTGCCGGCGCGGCTGGGGGTGATCGGCGCGGGGGCCATCGGGCTGGAGTTAGGTTCGGTCTGGAGCCGTCTTGGGGCCGCGGTGACCGTGCTGGAATATATGGACCGGATTCTGCCGGGGATGGACCGGGAGATGGCCGACGGCGCGCAGAAGCTGCTCGCCAAACAGGGCCTGACCTTCCGGCTGGGCGTGAAAGTGCAGGGGGCCAAGGTGACGGGATCGAAGGTGCAGGTGGAGGTTGAAGGCGGCGAGGGCTTGGTGTGCGACAAGCTGCTGGTGGCCGTCGGGCGGCGCCCCAACACCGGCGGCTTGGGACTGGAGGCGCTCGGCATCGGTTTCGACCCGCGCGAGCGCATCGTGGTGGACGAAGCGTTCCAGACCGCGGTGAAAGGAATTTTTGCGATTGGCGATGTGATCGCTGGGCCGATGCTGGCGCACAAGGCCGAGGAGGAGGCGGTGGCCTGCATCGAGCGTCTGATCACCGGCTACGGCCATGTGAACTACGACGCCGTGCCGGCGGTGGTGTACACGCAGCCGGAGGTGGCCGGGGTGGGGAAGACCGAAGAGGAACTGCGGGCGGCCGGAGTGGAGTATCGCAAGGGCGTGTTTCCATTCATGGCCAACGGCCGGGCGCGGACGCTGGGGCAGACCGATGGCAAGGCGAAGGTGCTCAGCGACGCCGCGACCGACCGCATTCTGGGCGTGCACATTCTGGGGCCGCGGGCGGGGGATCTGATTGCGGAGGCGGCGGCGGCAATCGAGTTCGGCGCATCCAGTGAAGATCTGGCGCGGGCGTGCCACGCGCATCCGACGCTCGCGGAGGTGCTCAAGGAAGCCGCGCTGGCGGTGGACGGGCGGGCGATTCATTCGTGAGGGGGGACAGGGGACGGGGAACAGGGGACATGCAGCAGCGGACAGGGAACAGCGGACAGGGACCCGGAATCGGGGAATCGGTTCAGGCAGGGGTGGGGGATTTTTGTAGAATGAAGCGGTGAATGGGGAATGGGCTTGGAGCAGCAGGCGGGAGGTGGCGATTGGCGGATGCAATGAAGGATCGGAAGCTGCCGGTGACGCTGTTTCTGGAACCGGGCAACTATCTGTGGTGCGCTTGCGGACGGTCGAAGATTCAGCCGCTGTGCGATGGGTCTCATGAGGAGACCGATTTTCAGCCGGTGCCCTTTACTGTGGTCGAGAAGAAAAAACTGGTGCTGTGCAATTGCAAACAGACGCTCAATCCGCCCTTCTGCGACGGGGCGCATCTGGATTTGCAGTAGGATCCCGCGCGACCCAAACAACCGCGGCCGGCGTGGCCGAACGGAGTTCAACCTCGATGCCGCAGCCGGAAATTCCCAGCCGCCGGCCGGTCGTGCTGACGCTCGAACCGGGCGAGTACCTCTGGTGTACCTGCGGGCGGTCGCAGACGCAGCCGTTTTGCGACGGGTCGCATGCCAGCGACGGCGCCGAGGGCGCGGGCAAGGCGGATGAATTCACGCCGCTGAAGTTCACGATCAAGACCAAAAAACAGTTTTTGCTATGCAACTGCAAGCACGCGGTGGCGCGGCCGTTCTGCGACGGGACGCACAATTATCTGGCCTGAACGGCCGCTTGTCCGGCTGACATATAAGAAGCACCTTATAAGAATCGCAGAAAATGAATGCCTTTGCTGAACCTGTTTCGCGGGGGTGAATCGAAAACGATGCATGCGGTGCAGGTCGTTGGTGATTCCGCGCGGTGGAACGGCGGGGTGGTCATGACCGCCTCGGGTCGGGCGGCAGAGGCGCGTGGCAGGCGCGCGTACCAGGGTAGGCCTGCGGCCAACTTTTCACTGTCCTATTTTGCGCCGTTGGCGCACAGAAAAAAGCGGAGGAAGAAGCTGTGAAGCGCGGAAACAAGCGGGCGGCCTGGTGGGGGGCAAAGAGGATCCCCGAGCGAATCCATATGGATTCGGAAAGGATGGAATTGACTGGGATTCGTATTACTGCTGCTGCGGGGCGGACTTGAAAACGTCGGGCGGGCGGGGCATGGCATTTCCGGCCGAGGTTTCCAGCACGGGGTGCTCCGTGTCTGCATGGTAGGGCGGCACCACGATGTTCGCGTCCTGCGCTTCCAGGGCTTGTTTGACATCGTTGTACAGGCCTTCGTTCACATCGTAGCCCAGCGCGCGAATTTGGAGAATGCGTTTCCAGGCTTCGTATTCGAGGCCGGCTCGATGGGCGGCGATCACCAGTTCGTTGATCACGTCGAGGGAGGGGTTGGGAATGCGGAGGTCTTCCTGGATTTGCAGGGAATCCTTGAACAGGCGGACGGCGTTGCGGAAGTCGTCGCGGGTGGCGTCGCCGCGGTTGAGCATGATCCAGCCGAGGACGTAGGGCAACTGCCAGTTGCGCTTGCGATCGTCGACTTTTTTGGCGGCCAGGATTTTGGTCTCCAGCGCCATGGCGTTTTCGAGGATGTTCTGGCCCATTTCCCAGTCGGGGTTGGGGATTTCGACGTAGCTGCGGGCGAGGTTCAGGCGGGGTTCGAGGGCGTCGGTGCGGATGCCGAGGGCGACTTCGAATTCGAGCCGTGCATCGATCACGTAGCCGAGGCCCAGATAGCACTGGCCCAGCAGGTTGTGATATTCCCAGTTGGAGGGAGTGCGGGCGCAGGCCATGCGCATTTTTTCGATGGCGGCGGGGTATTTGTGTTGCGCAAACAGGTTGTAGGCTTCGCCGGCCCAGACCTTGGCGCCTTCGTCTTCGACCATTTTTTTGCGAATCTCGTCGTAGTGATCGAGGAAATAATCTTGATTGGTATCCCACCATTTTTGCCATTTGTCTTTTTCGTCGACCTGGAAGTTTTGGTTGGTGATCCGCACCAGCGCGCCGGCGGCGTTGTAGCGGTTCCACTCGACCGGGTCGTCCAGTTCCTGGATGAGGGCCGGGACGGTGTGCGGGTCCTGGATGTTGGACAGGGCGATGATCGCGACGTTGCGCTCGTTGGCATCGGGGCTTTTGAGCCGCTCGACATATTCCGAGGCTTTCTCGGACATGGAGTTGCCAAAAATGTTGTAGGACGAGGAGGAATTGGTCGTCGGACGGCCGCAGCCGCCGGACGCCAACAGCGCGATCAGGGCGGTCAGGCCGGCGGCGCCGGCGAGCCACCGGCGCAGCAGGCCGTGGGCGCGCGGCGAACCGGGCGCGGGTGCCGGCTGAAAAGCCGGGGAGCGATGTTCCATCCAACCGAGCATGAAGGGGTCCTCGATGCGCCGCCGATCGAACTCCGGCCGGGAAGGAAGCCGGGCACGGCGGCGGGCGCCGGGTCGGGCCGGAGCGGGCGGCCATTCAGGTAGACGCGCGAGGCCCGGCCAATATCAGCACGAAAGAGAGATTGTACCGCGGTTCAAGTTTTTTTCGTTTGTTGAGTTTCCGGGGGGGCGACGGCCGCCCGCACCCACGGCCTATTGAGAGCGCCTTAGGATATACTTTCAGCATGAGCATCCTGCTGACCTGCACCCATTGCGGGCACGTCCAACCTCTGAATTTCACGCCGCCGGCGGGCTCGACGGTGTACTGCCAACGCTGCGGCGCGCCGCAGAGTGCGAATGTCGCTGCCGGCGCGAGCGGCGCACGCGCCGCCGCACCGGACGACGAACCGCCTTCGGCGGTGCTTCCGCCGTTGCCGGGGGGGTATCGCGCCTACGGCGCCCGGGTCGAAGTGCCCGCGGAACATGGCGCGGCCGCTCGACCGGCCCCGGCCCCGGCGCCGTCCCCGGCCCAGGCGCAGGCGGAGGGTGCAACGACAGCTTCCGGCGCGGTGCGCCAAGCGGGGGTTTCGCCCACGCCGCAGACGCTGAAGGTGGCCATGGAAGTGCCGCCGGGCGAACCGAGCGGATTGCCAGGGCGTTCAGACGCTTTTCCCGAGACGGGCGCTGAGACCGAATCGGGCTACGGCAGCAGTCCCGATGCGCTGGCCGGCGGTCGTCAGCCCGACCTGCGGCCACTCCGGCCGCCACTGACGGTCGCTCCACCGGTCCATGACGGTTTGCAGGACTACGCGCTGGAGGATGTGCTCGGCCGCGGCGGCATGGGCGTGGTCTACCGCGCGGTTGAAATGCATTTGAACCGGCCGGTCGCGCTGAAAATGATGAATCCCTCGGGTCGGGAGGAGCCGGGCGAATGGGAGGCGGCCTCCCAGCGCTTCGAACAGGAGGCGATGGTCACCGGCAAATTGCAGCATCCGGGCATCGTGCCGGTGTATCAGCTCGACCGCGCCGCGGACGGCACGCCGTTCTACACCATGCGGCCGATCGAAGGCCGGTCGCTGCGGGACATACTTCAGGCGTTGCTGAGCGAAGACCCGGCCACGCAGACCGAGTTCCCGCTCATCCGCCTGGTCCGTGTGCTGGCCGAAGCCTGCCGCGCGGTGGCCTACGCGCACGACGAACGGGTCATTCACCGCGACTTGAAGCCGGGCAACATCATGGTCGGCAAATACGGCGAGGTGCTGGTGATCGACTGGGGCTTGGCGAAATGCATGGACGGCCTGGGCCCGGAATCGATC
>JBOHNC010000204.1:0-7086 GCA_050730415.1 Planctomycetota bacterium | reverse complement strand
GCCGCGCGGCCGGCCGCAGTTTCACCGCCCGCCGTCCCGGAAACCGCGCGCTCGGCCGGCGCATTGGCGTGAGCATGCAGCGCGCGAATGTCGCCCAGCTCTCCGGCGGCGATCAGCCGGCGCAGCTTTTCCACCGCATCCCGGTGCCGCAGGCTGTGAGCCACAAACAGGTGCGCGTCGTGCTGCGCGCAGGCGGCCAGCATCCGTTGCGCGGCCGCGGCGCTGACGGCCAGCGGCGGCGCGCACAGAATCCAGCGCTTGCCGGCCGCCGCCGCGGCGATCACGTCGGCTTCATGCTGCGCGGTGGGCGTGGCCACGAAGACCGCTTCGAGGTTTTTTTCTTTGAGCAGCGCCTCGACGCGCGTGCAGGCGCGTTTGGCGCCGAACGCTTCCGCGGTGTCCGCGGCCGCGGCGCCCTGTCGGCGGTGAACCGCGGTGATTTCTATGTGCCGGATCGATCGCATCGCCGGCAGAATGAACCCGCGCGCGAAATCCCCCGCGCCGACCACTCCCCAGCGCACCGGCAGGATCGGCACCGGCGGCAGGTCCGGCGATATCAGGCCGCTGGCGGGCAATTCACGCATGGGGACGGACTCCCCGAAAGTTACTTCCCGGCCCCGGCGCCGGCGGTGACCACAAGATTCCCGTGCTCCAGCGAACCCTTGCCGCCCTTGCGGCTGATCCACCAGTGTACGAACGGACAGGCGATGTAAATCGAACTGTAGGTGCCGGTGATGATGCCGATGAACAGAATGATCGACAGCCCCAAGAGCGACTGGCCGCCCAGGAACAGCAGCGCGGACACCGCCAGGATGGTCGTGCCCGAGGTCAGGATCGTACGCGAGAGCGTTCGGTTGATCGACTCGTTCATCACTCGCAGAATGTCGCGCGTGCGATGAGCCCGCCGTTCCTCGCGCACCCGGTCGAATACCACGATCGTGTCGTTGATCGAGTAGCCCACCAGGGTCAGGATGGCGGCCACCGCGTCCATGTTCATTTTAACGTCGAGCACCTTCGAGGCGATGCTGTAGACCAGCAGCGTCACGGCGACGTCGTGGAGCAGCGACAGAATCGCGCCCAGACCGTAGCCGAAGATGAAGTCGAAGCGGATCCAGACATACACGCAGATCGCCGCCATCGACAGAATCAGCGCCACCAGCGCCGAAATCTTGGTCCCGGTCGAAATGCTGCTGTCCACGATGGTGAGACTTTCGCGCCAGTTCGAAGCCACCCGCAACTGCGCCCCGGTGCTCTGCGAAAACTGCGCCTTGATCTCCTCCGCATAGGGCTTGAAGTCGGCCGCGACCCCGGGCGGTGGATTGGCGATCGGAAAGGACGGCGCGGAAATCGTGGCGTCGCATTCGCTGCGCGAAGTGCCGCCGAAATCGGTCGTGGTGATTTGGGTGGGGATTATCAGGCCGGCCAGCGCCTTCTGCACCGCCGGTTGACTGGCGTAGCGGTGCGAGATTTCATCCACCGCCTGCTTCATGTCCTGCAAAAGCTGCGCGTCGGAACCGGCCTCGCCGTCCTCCTTGCTGTTGTACGGCACGAACCGAAAATTCAGGTCGTTGCCGTCGATGTAAATGCTGTCGTACTGCAAGATGGGCGCAAGTTTGGTGTGCACCGCGGTGTCGAAGAGGTTCTGCATCAGCAGCGAGTTGATGCCGGTGTTGATCTGGAAGGACTGCTTCGAGGTGCCATACGCGACCGCCTCGAACTTTTCGTCCTGCACCTTGCTCTTTTCGCTCTCCATCAACAGCAACTGCTGGATCAGCTTGCCCTTGGTGTTGAACTTCGTCAAAGCCGCCTGCGCCAGTTCCTCCGGCAGCAGGATTTTGGGCGAACGCTTGAATTCCTCCGCCGTCTGCGGCTTGGTCGTGATCCAGTGCGCAATGTCCACCGGCGCGTCGAGGTCGGCCTGCACGCCCCCGGGCGTCACTGGAATGTCGGCGATCACGTCCTGAATCTGCGTTTCCTGCGCCTGGACGTTGTCCAGGATGTACTTCTGCAAGTCGCCCAGATCCTTGCGGACGGTGTCGATCGACTGCTGCTTGCGCGTGTTCACGATCAGTTCGGTGCCGCCGGTGAAATCGGTGTCGTAGATCGTTCCCTGCACCAGGATAAAAGCCAGCACGCCGCAGGCGTTCAGGATCAGCGACATGGTGATGAACTTGTGCCGCCACTTCATGATGTCGATGTCTTTTTTGAACTTGAACCAGTCGGCCATCGTCAGACCGGACCAGTCGCCGCGGGAGTAGATCTGGCTCACGGCCGCAACCGCGATGAAGATCAGCGGCGCAACGATCATCAGACCGATCCGCAGCCACTGCGTCGCGCCGTCTTCCGCGAACAGCAGCGGATGGATCAGCCGGATCGGCGTCACGCCGGGCACCGCCTTGCCCATCTGCGTTTCCGGTCCCATGTACAGGAAAAACGCCACGCTGCACAATAGGCCGGTGGTGACCAGCGCCGTCGACATGAACCGTTGCGATTTGCCGTCGTCCTTGGACCGCAGCACGAACAGGAAGGTGGCGAAACCC
This sequence comes from Planctomycetota bacterium, assembly GCA_050730415.1. Classification (GTDB taxonomy): domain Bacteria; phylum Planctomycetota; class SZUA-567; order H5-PLA8; family JBOHNC01; genus JBOHNC01. The sequence goes on along the minus strand of JBOHNC010000204.1, from coordinate 4,546 downwards.
ACCAGCGCGATGACGCCGCCAAACACCGTGTCGGCCGGAATTCGCGAATCGCCGAACGCCAGCACCATGTTGGTGTGCGCGGAGCCGTAGAAATAAAACGCGGCCAGCAGATTGAAAATCAGGTAGGTGATCAGCGCCCCGCGGCCGCCGCCCGGCGTGTTGCGCAGAATGTAGGTTTCCATCAGCGTGCGGGTGATGAAAATACCCGCGAACAGCGAAGTCAAAATGCCCAGGCTCAGCGTCATCGCAAAGCCCTTCACCGGCCCGCTGCCCATGTAGTACAGCACGATGCCGATGATCAAGGTCGTGATGTTCGCGTCCACGATCGTCACGAAGGCCCGCTCGAAGCCCTGATCCACCGCCGCGCGGATCGTCCGGCCTTTCGCGATTTCCTCGCGAATCCGCTCGTAGATCAGCACGTTGGCGTCGACCGCCATACCGATCGTCAACAGGATGCCCGCGATGCCCGGCAAGGTCAGCGTGGCCTTGATGAAGCACATCGTCCCCAGCAGCATGATCAGGTTGAAAAACAACGCCATACAGGCGATGGTCCCCGCCCGGCGGTAGTACGCCAGCATGAAGAACACCACCAGAATCGCGCCGAACAGGATCGCCCACATCCCCTGCTGGATGGCTTCATGCCCCAGCGTCGGACCGGTGGTCGTTTTCGATTCTTCGGTCAGCAGGAAGGACAGCGAACCGGCGTTCAGCACCCCCGACACCCGCTGCGCTTCCGAAGAATCCATCGCGCCGCTGATTTCGCAGCCGCCGCCCAGAATCGGCTCCTCCACCGTCGGCGCGCTGCGGCTCCAGCCGTCCAGCACGATCGCCATCCGTTCCTTGCCCGCCGTGAAGGGCGGCGAACACCACTTGGTGGTGGCCTCGCCGAACGTCCGCGCGCCCGCGGTCGTGAACCGGATGTTGACCGCCGGGCCCTTGTCGCCCAGCGTCGTCCAGGAAGCGCTTTCGATGTCCGAACCCTTGACCGACGCGTTGCGGTCGAGGATCAGTTGGTCCCGCTGCCAGGCGGTCGTGGACTCGGTCACCTGCTTGGATTCGCCGTATTCCGAGGGGTTCTCGTAGTTCACCACGTAGAGGTATTTGCCGTCCGCATCGAACAGCTCGGCGTTGACCGCCTTCATGATCGCCATCCAGTGGGTTTCCCACTCGGCGACTTTGGCCTCGGCGGCGATTTTGAGCGCCGGTGTCTTGGCCAGCAGCGGATTGGCCCGATGGAACGCTTCCGCCACCGTCATTTTCGGGCCGTATTCCTGCTGCACCGCATTCTCAATCGCTTTGTACAGGTCGGCGTACAGTTTGCCGGGGCTGCCGATGTTGCCGTCCGGGTTCAACACGTGGTGGATGGTCAAATGCCCCTGCGTCTGAATGCGCTGCTCGACCTGCTGCAACAGCAGCGGCGAAGCGCTCGGCATCGACACGCGCAGCTTGGAATCGTTGTCGATCATTTCGCAGTGCACGTTCTTCGTGCCGGTCGGATCGACGCGCTTGTTGATGATGTAGGCCACATTGCCGCGCGAGGAGGTCAGCGACGAACGCCGGGCATCCAGTTCCTGCTGCAGGCTCTTGATCAGCGTGGCGTCCTGAACCGGCATCGCCTCGGCATCTTTCAACTGCCGGGTCAGCATCGAAATGTCATGCTCGACTTCGCTTTCGTCCAGCTTGTAGATAAGCTGCGTGCCGCCGGCAAGGTCCTCGCCCAGCGGGAACGCGTTCACCGCGGTGATGTACGACAGGATCAGCGCGAGAAAAAAGCTCAGCGACACGATCACCAGGTACTTGTTGAAAAATTGCTTTTGCATGGCCGAGGCCTTCCTGCTGGGAAGCGCCGCACCGGACCGGCCGGAGCGGAACGCACAATTCGCGGACGAGGGAAAAAAGCGGGAGAAGAAGAAGGGCTCCGTGGCGAGGAGCCCGCGGCCGCGGCGAAGCCATCCGGCGGCGCGGGAAACCTCAGGTCCGCGGCGGCGCCAGGGCGCTCCGATCGGCCGCGACCATCCGGCAGGTCAATTCGAATCCACGCTGCGTCACGCCCGCTGCACCCGCCGGCGCTGCAACCGTGGCGCCAGCGACGCGCGCGACGCCCCTGTAGCCCCTGTAGACCGGCCCGACGCTCGCCCCGCCGGCTCGCGAAACCGCCCTCGGCGCGCGATCGGCCGTCCGCGCACCGGCATGCTGTGCCGGCACGAAATCGGTGCTGGCAGTGGCGGCGGAATTTTCCGTCGAAGCCGGCAGGCTCGCCGGAGCCGCCGGTTCGCACCAGGCCGCCGCCGGCTCGCAGGCCGAAGCGCTGCCGACCGGCGGTGTGATCGCGCGGAAATCGTACAAGCCGATCAACGTCAGCCCCAGCATCGTCGCCAACGGCAGCCGCAGTTGCCACAGCTCCGTCGCCTGTCGACCGCAGTGCCGCGAAGCCGCCTGCCAGGCGTCGATCCGCCGCCGCAGCCGCCGCGCAAACGCCCGCGGCGTGACCCCGACCCCAACCGCACCCGACACCGACGCTGTCGCCACCGCCTGCGCAGGTGCACTGGCAGGCTTGGCAGCAGAAGCGGGGGTGGCGGAAGCGGCGTTGGCCGTGCGAGCAGACATGGGGTCGATCCGGCTACTGCGTGGCCACTTCGGTCGGGTTGACCGGCGGCAGCGTCAATTGGCTTTCGCGTTCGAGGTGCAGCGCTTCGGCTTCGGAGCCGGTGATCAGCTTGATCTTGTCCTGCAAGATTTCGGCAGTGACGATCGCGTCAAGGCTCATGTTGTCCTTGACTTCCACCAAGGGCGGCGCGTTGCTCATCAGTTCGCGCATGCGCTTCTGATACAACGTCACGGCCTTGAATTTGCCGCCGACTTTCCGGAAAATGGTATCCAGCGTGGCCGGGTCCATGGAGAATCCTCGCAAGCCTGCCTGAAATGGGATGGCACGGGCAGAGTCAACACACCGTCCACCCGCAGGGAAACAAAGCATTATAGGGACAAACGCGCCGGGAGCAATCCACGGGCCACAAAGATTTGACACCGGTTTGCACCGAACCAGGGCCTTTTAGTTCTCTCCACATCTCTGAAGTGCCATCAGGCACGCCCGCGATTAGCCCAGCGCGGCACGGCACTTCGGCACGATTTCGGCTCCGGGGACCACTGATTACCCGTGCTGGGTGGCGGAGGCGAGAACTAAAAGGCCCTGTGCACCGATCTCGCACCCCGCCTTCTCCCCCCGCAAAACCCGTATTTTCACGCCCGCCTACCCGGCCCCGTCCCGCGCACCTTCCCGTGCCCCGCCGCCAAACCCCTTTTCCGCCGCCGCGCGGATAATGGCCTGCGCGCGAAGCATCCGGCCGGGCGCGAAAAAAGGATCCACCCACCATGGCGGGCGAAGGCGAAACCAACCCGGGCACGGCCTGGCTCCCACGCGCGAACAACCTGTTCGCCGCCGCCGCCGGGCGCCTACCCGCCCTGCCCGCCTTGGCCGACGCCCTCCGCCAGCCGTGCGAATCGGCGCTGGCGCGTTTCGCCCGCACCGATTGGACCGTCATGGTCACCGGCCTGCGCAGCGTCGGCAAAAGCAGCTTCGTCTGTGCCCTCTGGGGCGACGCCGAACTGCTCCCCACCGCCGTCCGCGACTGCACCCAAAGCAACACCATCGTCCGCGCCCTGCGCGCCGCCGAATCCGACCGCGCCCTGCGCCTGAACTACCTCTCCCGCGAACGCGCCCTCGAATTCGCCACCCGCGGCCTGGCCTTCTACCGCGTCGCCGAAATGCTCGACGAAACCCTCGGCCCCACCGGCCCCCGCCTGCCCGATCTCCCCCCCGAAGAACGCCTCCACGCCGCCCTGGCCGCCGCCCAAAAACTCTTCGCCGACCACCGCGACCTCGCCGTGCTCTACGAACCGGTCACCGAGCAAATGGAACAGCTCGCCGAATTCCTGGACTTCATCGACTCCCCCGCCTTCCCGCCGGCCCAAACCATCGCCGCGCCCTGGGCCGACCGCCGCGATTTTCTGATGGGCCGCCGCGGACCCGATGGCCGCACGCTGGCCGTCGGACCGCTGCTGGCGCTGCGCTCGGTCGAAGTCCTCCGCACGCCCGCCTGGCCGGAAACTCTCGCCGTGCCCGCTCCGCAGTTGCTCGACACCCCCTGGGTGCCCAAGTTCCACAACGCCCGCCGCGCCGAACTCATCGCCGAACAGGCCGCTGACATCGACCTGTTGATGGTCCTCGCGCTGCCCGAACCGTTCGAACCTGAAGAATGGCTGCTGGCCGTTTTGGAGGCCCATCCCGAACTGGCCCGGCGCACCGTCGTCGTCTTCAATCAGATCGACACCATCGATGTCCTCAGCCTGTGGCGGCGCGAGGGCTTCGGGGAGGTCTTCGACGCCAACGCCGCCCTGCTCACGAAACTCGGCGTGCCGGCCGAACAGATTCGCGTCAGTTGCGCGCGCCTGCCCTTCCTGCGCGCCGCGCAGGCCGCGGAAAAAGCGCCCAGCGCGGCCGGTGCGCCCGGTGCGGCCGGCGCGCCCGGTGCAACCGGTGCGAGCG
>JBOHNC010000203.1:0-2198 GCA_050730415.1 Planctomycetota bacterium | reverse complement strand
GCGGGAGGGCGGGCAGGCGATGCGGGAGGGCGGGCAGGCGATGCGGGAGGGCGGGCAGGCGACGCGGGCGCGGTGGCGCTTGCCGGGGCGGCGGCGGCGGCGGATGAGGCGGAGGGGGAAACGGCGGCGGGCGCGGCGGCGGCAGCCGGAGCGATCGGCGCGCCAGACGCGACCGATCCTGTGGGCGCGGTGGATGCTGTGGGTGCTGTGGGCGGGACCGGTGCGGCCGAGGCTTCGGGCGCGGGGCGCGGGGCGGGCAGGCGGGCGCTGGCGCCGGGCAGCGGGATGGCTTCGACCGCGGCGCGGCTGAGCTCGTCGTCGTGGGTGAGGTCCTGAATTTCCTCGTGGGCCGGCGCGCCAGGCTTCAGGTCGGCGGCATCGTAGATGACCGGTTTGTAGGGCTTGGGGGCTTCGTCTTCGAGGGAAAAAACCATCGGCGCGGCGATTTCCTGGGGTGCATCGTCTTCGATGGCTTCCGGAAGTTCCGAGGGCTCGGCCGGCGACCGATCGGCCGGCGGATCAGACGGCGGGCGGGCGGCGGCAGACGACAGCGGCGCGGCGACGGCCGGTGCAGGGTTCGGCGAAGCGTTCGGCTGGTTCGACGGCGAGGACGGCGGCGGGGGCGGGGGCGGGGGCAGCGGTGGAGCGTTGGGATCGTTTGGTTCAGGCATGCCGGACTCTTGCGCGCCGCCGGGTGCTCGGGCGGCGGGACTGATTATATCGGTTGGCGCAGGTCCGGCGGGGCCGCGGCCGCACGGAGCGGCCGCCGGTGCAGCGCCGGCCGGTGCAGGCGCGTGGGTCGGTGGCGATCAGCGCGGCTTGCGCTGGGCGAAAAGTTCGCGCTCGCGCCTGGCCATCCAATTGCAGATGTCCCACAGGTCGGCGACCGGCACCTGGGTGTGGGGCAGCGTGTGCATGTAGCCGGGCGGGCCGAATTCGGGATCGAGCGTGGTTTCGGATTCGCCGGCGGCCGCCTGCGCATCCCAGATGCGGTTCCACCAGGCTTCGTGCGCCTTCAAATGGGGTGCGTATTCGGGTGCGCGCGGATCGGGGACCTGCGGGCCCTCCTCGTATCCGACGCGAGCGTGCAGATGGCGGCAGCGCGTCGCGCACAGGTCGATGATCGGCAGGCAGTCGTCGATCAGGCGTTCGGCGACGCAGACCCAGTGACTGAAGTCGACGCACAGATGCAACTCCGGGAACCGCTTGAGCAGCCGTTCGGCCACCCAGGGGTTGAACAGGATGCGGCCGCGGTGGGTCTCATGGGCGACCCGGATTTTCAGGTCGGCTTCGATTTTCAGGGCGGCTTCGAAGAAGCGGTCGGCGTCGGCGGGGCTGAAGGCGTCGCGGCCGGAGTGGGAGACCACGAGGCGCGGCTTGAGCGGGCCGGCGGCTTCCAACTGGCTGCGGAAGGAGGCCAGATGGTCGTCAACGCCGGCGCCGGCGGTGAAAATCATGGCGATGTACTGAAACTGGTGGGTGTCCAGAAGTTGGCGGAAGCGGGGCTGGTCGGCCGGTTGGGGCACGCCGGTTTCGATGCCTTGGAAGCCGGCCTGCTTGACCTGCGGAAAGGCCGCTTCCCATTGCTCGGCGGGGAACTTCCCCCACGGGCCGAGAACTCCCCACATGCTGCGGAAGGTCAGCAACTGCATGAGCGATCTCCACCGGGTGACGGTTCAAAATCGAGCCTGGCGAGGGGCGCCACGGACCGTTCTGCCGTCCCTACGGGTCTGCGGGACCCTTGCTGTCGCGCCTTCGTCCCAGCACTCAAGCGCTGGGCTATGCTTCTGGCGTCCCGCCAGCGGGACTGCAAGAACTTCAATCCAGGGGCAACAGCAGTCAACTGCGGTCAATTGCAAATCGGACAGGTCGATGGCCGGCCGGCCGGAACCTGTTCGGTGGGATTCTACCGCGGCGATGGCAAAGGCCAACCGGGCAAGGCGGATGCCGGGCGGCTCCGGCCGGCGGGGTGAGACCCGGCGCGGGGCGGGATTTCGGTCTGTATCGGCGGGGTATACGGCGTCCTGCTCGAAGGTAGGATGGTGCCGAGCGTCCAAAAAACAGGGCAATCTGGGGCAATCAGGGAGAGCACGGGTGGTTGGGATGGCACGGCCGGCAAAGGCGGGTTCGGCGAAACGGCGCGGGAACAACGTGGCGCGGGCGTGGGTCGGCGGCATGGTGGGTGCGCTGCTGCTGAG
>JBOHNC010000202.1:0-8480 GCA_050730415.1 Planctomycetota bacterium | reverse complement strand
CGCTGCCACCTCCTCCCCGCCCCCCCCCGCCGCCGACGCGCCTGCCACTGCCGACGACGAGGAAGAATACGAGGACGCGCCCCCCTCCCCCTGGTGGCGCGATGTGCGCACCCTGCTGCTCCTCGGCGGCTGCTTCTGCCTGTTCTCCTTCTACCGCGGCCTGTGGGATGCCGACGAAAGCCGCTACGCCGAGATCCCCCGCGAAATGCTTCAGCACCACGCGGTCTGGCTGCCCACGCTCGACGGCTTCACCTACCTCGAAAAACCCCAGCTCAACTACTGGCCCACGGAGTTTTTCTACTGGGTGTTCGGCGTCCATGGCGCCGTGGCACGGATCGCGCCCTGCCTGTACTTCCTGGCCACGCTGGTGCTCGTGTACGACTTCCTGCGCCGCTACGTCTCCCGGGAGGTTGCCTACGCCGCCGCCGGCATGCTGCTGTTTCAGCCGCTCTTTGCCTTCCTGGGCATCATGGTCCTCACCGACGGCCCGCTGACCTTCTGGCTGACTCTGGCGCTGGTGGCGGCCGGCAATCTGCGCCTGGCCGCGCAGCCCCTCAGACGCTGGGCCTGGGTGTTCTGGCTCGGCTGCCTGGGCGCGTTTCTCACCAAAGCCCTGGTGGGGCTCTTTTTCCCGGTCGGGATTCTTCTGGTCGACCTGATCGTCCGCGGCAACGTGCGCCAACTGGCCCGCATGACCCTCACCCTGATTCTCGGCGGCCTCCTCTGCCTGCTGGCCTGCGGCCAGTGGCTCTACACCATGACCACCGTCGAACCCGGCTTCCTGCACTACTATTTCATCGTCCAGCAATTCGATCGTTTCGTCGGCCAGCAGCATGGCGGCAACTGGTTTCTGTTCCTGATTGCCCTGCCGGCCTTCACCTGGCCCTGGTGGCCGCTCGCGCCCTCTCTGCTGAAAAATGTCTGGCGCGGCCTGCGCCACGGCCGCGGCCCCCGGCCGCTGACTCCCGACGCGCAAGCCCTCGACGCCACCGCCCCGCCGACAGCGCTCCCGGCCACCCTTGAAGGCCAGCCGGCCGCCGCGCCCGCCGCAGACGCCAACCCCAACCCCAACGCCAACACTTCCCGGCTGCCGGCGCACTACCCACTGCGCGGCTTTCTGTTCCTGTGGTTCGCCTCGATTTTCGGCTTCTTCAGCCTCTCCCACGGTCAGCTCATCACCTACTTTCTGCCCGCGATCCCACCCCTCGTCATGCTGCTCGCCATCGAATTCCACGCCGCCTCGGCCGAACTCCAGCGCCGCTGCCTGATGCTCGGCTGGCTGACCGGCTGGCTGACCCTCGCCGCCGGCGTCGCGTTTCTGGTCGGGCTGCAGGTCGCCGATCCGGTCAAGCTCGAAATGGGCGCCGCTCCGCACCAGGCGCTGGTCGTCGGCGCCCTCCTGCTGATGGCCACGATCCTGTTCTATCTGCTATTTGGCCACCAGTTCCTGCCGCGGCGCGCAGGCCGCGACCCCATCGCCGGCTACCTGCTGCTGCTGCTCGTCGCCGAATTCGCCGTCGCGACCATGACCACCAACCTCGTCAGCGCCGACGTCGCCGACAGCCAGTTGGTCGTGCGCCTCGCCGCCGCCCACCCCGACTATCTTCCCGTCCACTGGTCCAATCACACCCTTGAAGCCGACCGCGCCGCCGGACTGTACTTCGGCCTGCGCCGCGAAGTCGCCCATGTCGGCCGCGCCGTCGCCCACGACGCCAAAGACCACCGCGGCAGCGAACTGCTCTACTGCCTCGACCAGACCGATCCCACCGTCGCCGACCACCTCCTGTTCGCCGATTGGCCCGCCTTCGTCAAAGCCTGGACGCCCACCGCCGGCCTCCTGCCCAAACATGTGCTCCTGTGCGTCCCCCGCAACCGCGAAACCGAACTGCCTCCCGCCGTGCTGAAAATGGAAGTCGAACAGCCCCAATACTTCGGCCGGTTCATTCTGTACCACCTGGTTCTGCCACCGGCCGGCAGCCACGACCACGGCACGCCCAGGCTCCCCGAGTTCAACCTGGGAAACTTCAATCCCGCCGGAAATTAGTATCATATGACACATTAGCTTCGTTTTGTAAGACGCCTTTCGCCCCATCCCGCACAGGTGCAGCCCCCCATTCAAAATTCCTGCCATTTTCCTGTGAACTTTCCCCTGACTCCGGTGTATGTCTCCATAGCAGACCCAGGAGCCCATCCCATGACGCCGAAGATCGCCACTTCCTCCCGCCGCAGTTGGATGCAGAGCTTTGCCGGTCTGTCGACCGTCGCGCTGGCCGCGCTGGCCGCGCTGCCCATCGGCGCCGCCGGGTCGCTCCAGGCCGAAGAAACCGGCGCTCCCGCGACCCCTCAGCCGGCGCCGGCGCAAACCGCCGAACAGGTCCGCGAACTGGTCAAATCGGCCGCGTCCAGCGAACGCAACGTCGCCGGCAATTTGGAAAGCGCCGCGCAAAAGCTGGACGACATCAACAAGCTGCGCGCCATCAACGGTCTGCCGCCGGTCACCGATCAGGGCGACCTGGCCAAAACCGTCACCACCGTGAAAACGGGCATGGTCGCGCCGGTCAGCCAGTCGCTCGACCAAGCCGCCGACACTGCCGACGCCTCCCAGCGCACCGCCGCCCTGCGCACCGACTCCCAGACGCTCGGTCAAGCCCGGGACGCCTTGGTGAAGCTGTACCAAGCCGAGAAAAAACAGAACACCGCCGACGACCTGGCGCAGCGCATGGCCGACCTGAAAAACAAACAGGACGATCTGCGCAAAGAAATGGACGCCGACCGCGCCGACAACGATCTGATGGGCAAAACCAAGGAAGACCTGACCGACGACCAGCAGCAGCAGTTGAATCAGCTGGCCGACAAGCAGCGCAAAATGAGCGATGCCATCGACAAGGCCACGCAGGACATCCAAAAGCAGGCCGACGACCTCAAGGCGATCGACCCCAAGCAGGCCGCGGCGATGCAACAGGTCGCGCAGCAGATGCAGCAGCAGACCACCCAGCAGAAATCCGACGACGCCGCCAACAAAATGCAGGACAACAAGCTGGAGACCGCCGAGACGCAGCAAAAGGACGTCGAAAAAAATCTCGACCAAGCCGCCAAGGACCTCCAGAAGGCCGCCGACCAGGCCGACCAGCAGAAACAGCCCGACCAGGCCCAGCAGCAGCCCGACCTCCAAGACCAGTTGAACGCCGCCATCGACCGCGCCCAGCAGTTGAAAGACCTCGCCGAAAAACAAAAGCAAAACATCAACGACACCGACAACCTCAACGCTCAAGCCGATCCGGACGCGCAGAAACAGGTCGAACAGACCGAAAAGGACATCGCCGACAAGCTCCAGCATCTGAACCAAGACTTGCAGGCCCAAAATCAACAGAACCAAGATCAGCAAAATCAGAATCAGCCCGACCAGAATCAACAGAACCAACAGAATCAGCAAAACCAGCAGAATCAACAGGATCAAAACAAGCAGAATCAGAACCAGCAGGACCAGAACCAGCAAAATCAAAACCAGCAAAACCAGCAGAATCAGCAGAATCAGCAGAATCAAAATCAACAGGACCAAAACCAGCAGCAGCAACAGCAGCAGGACCAGGGTCAGAAGGCGCAGCAGCAGGCGCAGCAGGACGCCAACCAGGCGCGGCAGCAGCTCGCGCAGCAAAATTTCCAGCCGGGTAAAAAGGACGAACAGAACGCGCTCCAGAACATTCAGCAGGCCGCAAAGGCCGCCGATCAGCAGCGCGACCAGCTCATGCAAAAACTCCAGGATCAGCAGCAGTTCGAACAGCAGATGCAGCAGTTGGACCAGATGGCGCAGGACCAGCAGGACGCGCAGCAAATGGCCCAGGAACAGCAGCAGTTGCAGCAGCAGGCGCAGCAGCAGGACCAACAGCAGAACCAGCAGCAGAACCAGCAGAATCAAAATCAGCAAAACCAGAATCAGCAAAATCAACAAAATCAACAAAATCAGCAGAATCAACAGAATCAACAGAATCAACAGAACCAGGATCAGAACCAGAACCAGCAGCAGCAACCCATGAACATGGACCAGTTGACCGACGCCCAGAAGCAGCTCGAACAGGAAATCGGCCAGGCCCAGCAAAACATGCCGAAGATGGATCAGGGGCAGCAGGGGCAGCCCGAGGCGCAAAAAGCGGAACAGGCGCTGGCCGATGCGCAAAAGCAAGCCGCCGACGCCGCCAAGGACCTCGCCCAGGCCCAGCAAAACCAACAGGGCAATCAGCCCGATCAGGCGCACCAGGATATGGGCCAGGCCCAGCAGCACCAAGCCAACGCCGAACAAGCCCTGCAGCAGGCCCAGCAGCAGATGGGGCAGGCGCAGCAGGCAATGGAACAGGGCATGAAGGACGAACTGGCCAAGAACGACGACCTGCGCAAAAAATTCGGCGATGAACCGCCCAAGCCCAACACCTTGAAGGAAACCAAACAGCACGGCGAGCGCTTCGGTCCGCAGCACTGGAACCTGACGCAGGGCCGGGGCGGCAGCAAGCAGTGGAACGCGGCGCTGCCGCCGCGCGAACGCGACGCCGTCGAGGGCGCCCTCAAGGAAACCGCTCCGGCGCGCTACCGCCAGGCCTGCGAAAACTACCGCACCAACCTGATGCAGGGCGACACCGGCAACACCACCAAATAATCGCCGCGGCTGCCGCCGGCCGGCTCTGCCGGCTGACCGGGCCGCGATCGCTTCGAAGCTGAGACGGGAGACCTCACCATGACGTACGACATCCACCGCAACCGATCAGGGCGGCGCTTGACCGCGGCACTGGCGCTGACCGTGATCGCCTGGTGCGCCGGCGCCCGGCTCGCCGCCGCCGACAGCGGCGAAGTCGAACTGCGCACGCCGCAACTGCGCGCCATCGAACGCGGCCAGCGCTACCTGGTCTCGCGGATGAATCCCAACGGCTACTTCGGCAACGGCGACGGCAAAAGCGTCGCCGTCTCCGCGGCCGGCATCCTCGCCCTCATGGTCACCGGCAACATGCCCGGCGAAGGCCACTACGGCCGCCAGGTCGGCGCTGCCGTGCGCTATTTGCTCAGCCAGAGCCAGGAACGCGGCCTGCTGGCGCCGCTGAACACCGGCCAGCCGATGTACCACCACGGTCTGGGCTGCCTGGCCGTCGCCGAATTCTGGGGCCAGACCATGGACCCCGCCTGCAAAAAGGTCCTGAAGGACGGCATCAACCTCGACATCCGCACCCAGAACAACCGCGGCGGCTGGCGCTACCAGCCGCGCAATACCCGCAACGACGACGACATCTCCGTCACCGTCATGCAGGCCATGGCGCTGCGCGCCGCCCGCAACAGCGGCATCAGCGTGCCGGTCGACACCATCAAGGACGCCGTCAACTACATCAAGGAATGCAAAACCAGCACCAACAACGATCTGCACCTGCCCGGCTTTTCCTACACCCCCGGCGGCAACGCGACTTTCTCCACCACCGCGGCCGGCTGCATGAGCCTGATGATCTGCGGCGAATACAAAACCGACGACGTGAAAGACGGCCTGGACTACCTCAACAAATCGCGCGAAGCCAAAGACGACCAGCAGCGTTGGTACATCTACGGCCACTTCTACGCCGCCCAAGCAATGTACCAGGCCGGCGGCGACTACTGGCGCAATTGGTACCAGAACGGCCTCGGCGCCGCCGGCAGCCACGTGCCCGGCATTGCCGAAGAACTCACCTCCCTGCAACAGGTCACCGGCGAAAACGCCGGCAGCTTCAACATCAAACAACGCACCGGCCCGGCGATCTACGACGACGCCATGTGCGTCCTGATCCTCGGCATCCCCTACCGCTACCTACCCATCTACCAGCGGTAAGCGCCCCTGGGACCGCCGCACTCCAGCGCGGCTTCTTGGATTTAATCTTTTCTGCCGCGCTCGGCGCGCATCTTCCACGTCCTGTTCCGCGCTTCCAGCCCCGCTCATTCCCCGCGCCGGTGGACAATCGCCGTCAGCGGAAACCGCCGCCGCGTATACCGCCGCGCGATCGTGTCCCGGTGGTAGTTCAAAATATCCTTCAGCGTCTTCTCGAAACTGATCTCGCGCCGCCAGCCAACCTCTTCGTAGATCAGTTGCGCCGACCCGTAAATATCAGGCACTTCCACCGGCCGCATCCGCTCCTGCGCCTGCTCCACCCGCACGTTCACCCGCGCCAGCGCCAGCAATTTATCCAGCAGATCCGCGATCGCGATGCTCTTGCCCGAACACAGGTTGTAGGCCTTCCCGACCTTGCCCTTGATCGCCAGCGTGCGATACCCGCGCACGATGTCCCGCACGTCGCAGAAATCCCGCCGCGCCGACAGGTTCCCGCACAGCAAAACCGGCTGCCGCCCTGCTTCGATCTGCGCAATCTGCTGGCAGAAATTCGAAACCACGAACTCCGGCAGTTGCCGCGGACCGGTGTGATTGAACGGCCGCGCCACCACGATCGGCAGGTCGAACGACCGGATGTAGGTCTGCGCCACGATCTCCGCCGCCGCCTTCGACGACGCCAGCACGCTCTTGGGCTTGATCGGATGCGTTTCCAGGATCGGCATCGCCGCCTGTTCCACGTCGCCGTAGACCTCCGCCGACGCCACCTGCAACACCCGCGTCTGCGGCGAAAGGTTGCGCAGCGCCTCCAGCAGGTGGACCGTCCCCAGCACGTTGACGTTGTAGGTCAGCGTCGGGTTGCGCTGCGCGAACGGCACGAAGGCGATCCCCGCCAGGTGGAAAATCAGGTCGAACCGCGCCTCCTCGAGCACCTTCCGCAGAAATGACTGGTCCAGCATGTCCCCCACCCGCAGGGTGACCTGGTCGAGCACATGATCAAGATTCTGAACCGATTCGCCCGGCTTCACCGTGCCCCAGACCGTGTCGCCGCAGGCCAGGCAGTGTTCGACCAGGTGCGAACCGCCAAAGCCGGAGGCGCCGGTGATGAGAACCTTCATGCAGTCGCCTTTCGCCTCGCAGGGCTATTTCTGCTCCGGCGAGCTGATGTCGGCCTTCAAGTGGCGGAACGTGCGCACCAGCATCATGTCCACCAGCGTCGTGCAGCCCGGCTGGACCGCGCGCACACTGTTGTCGGCGTCAAACAGCACCGCCTGCGCACCCGCGCCGAAATGCAGCCAGCCTTCCGGCCGGTGCGTCACCTGGATCGTCAGCGTCTTCAAAGACCCGTCGACCAAGCCGCGGGCATCGAGCAAAAACGTCAGGTGGTTCGTTGGCCCCTCGGCCCGCGAATGCAGCAGGATTGAATTGTCGCGCTTGCCGTCGACGTAGAACTCCGCGTAGCACCCCGACACCAGCCGGCCGTACTGGTCGCGCGGGTGCACCACCACCTGGATCGCCGGATGCTCGCGCCAACTGTCCCGCACCATCTGCGTGCGATAGGCCGCCTCGTCGCGCACCGACAGGAATTCCATGATCCTCTTGAGCACCGGGTCGTCGGCCGGAATCGCCTCCTGAAAGCGCGTCAGCAGCCCGCTTGCTCCGGAGTGCGGAAAGCCCTTGAACACGTGAAAGGGCGTCTCGGCGGTGATGTCGATCACATTCTTGCGGTTGATCCGCATCACGTTGGGGTTGGCCGAAGTCACCCGCGTGAAGCCATCCGTGCCGAACTCGACCTTGTCCGCCCGCTCGGGGTGTTCGTCGGTGAATTCCGAAGCCAGCGCGAAAAAGAACGGCGGAGTCTCGCGCCATTTGTTCTTACAGTAGCGCAGCGCCGAATCGTACTGCAGCGTCGAGCCCAATTCGATGTCCTGCAGAATCGATAGGCCGAAATCCGCCGCCCGGTCGCTCAGCCGCTGCCGCGCCGAAGCCGCCCGCGATCCCATCAACGGAGTGGCAATGTTGATCGCCGTCCGGATCGGCACCAGCCCGTCGGGATAGAACAGCTCAATCCAGTGGTTCAGGATCAGCCCCGCCACGCCGTGCGCAATCACCGAAAATGGGCCGTCCTCGTGCTGCCGCCCGGATTCGTCCACCAGGTGCTCGGCCTTGATGGTCTTGTCCAGCAGCCGCACCAGATCCAGCAAGTCGATCTCGTCGCGCGTCGGGTCCAGGTGCACGACGCGGAGGTTGGCGGCCGGCACCCCCCGCTCCACCAGCCCGCGCGCGAGGCTGTTCATGCTCTCCAGCGAGGCGACGCCGGAGGCCAGCAATATCAGCGGTTGATCGACGGAGGCCATGCGTGACCCTCTGCGGGGAGGCTGGTCTGTCCCCGGATTGCCCGGAAGCTGCGGCACGAAGTGGCCATGATTTTAATGCCGCCTCTCGATTTGCCCGTGCAGCCTGGTCGTTTTTTCCGACCACCGCCGAACCCCGCAGGGCCTTTTATACGATTCCCCGTTAATCGCTACCGTCCCTGCCGGTGTTCGCTTCTTATCTTGGCCCCGGCGGGGCCGCAGCAATTGGCCGTGGGTCGAATGACCCACGGTTGGTGGGTCGAATGACCCACGGTTGGAGGGTCGTGGGGGGGGGG
>JBOHNC010000201.1:0-2055 GCA_050730415.1 Planctomycetota bacterium | reverse complement strand
GTACAAGGACCAGTTGCTGCTGGACATCACCCCCGAGGGCCTGCGCATCCAGATCGTGGACAAGCTCAACCGGCCGATGTTCGATCTGGGGCGCGCACGCCTCAAGGACTACACGAGCGCCATCCTCGAAGAGTTGGCGAAGTTCATCAACAAGGTGCCCAACCGCATCACCATCAGCGGCCACACCGACGACGCGCCCTACAGCAACGATCACGGCTACAGCAACTGGGAGCTGTCCGCCGATCGCGCCAACGCGGCGCGCCGCGCACTGGTGGCTGGTGGACTGGACGAAGACAAGATCGCCGAGGTAGTCGGACTTGCCGCCGCGGTGCCGCTGGACAAGGCCGACCCGCGCGACCCGATCAATCGCCGCATCAGCATCATCGTGCTGACTAAAACGGCCGATGCGGCGGTACTGTCGCAGACCACCGGCACCGTTGGGCTTCCCGATCCGACCACGCCGCCGCCGACCGCGGCGCTGCACGGTTGATCGCGGGCTGGTGCACGCCGGTCGCTTTCTTGCTTGCGTTTTCGCTCCACCTTCAAGGGCTCGGCATGGGTGGAATGGGCCGGGCGGGCGAATTGGCTTGACTGTCGCGGCCGGTCTCCCGATCCAGTTGTCGCTATTTCCTTACAAATTCGGCACCTCGTCCGAATGCGCAATCCATCTGTAGGTGTTGCGCGACCACCTCGCTGTATGTGATTGAAAAATCAAGCCGTGGCGCGGCCGATCAAAATTCCGC
Organism: Planctomycetota bacterium; assembly: GCA_050730415.1. GTDB lineage: Bacteria > Planctomycetota > SZUA-567 > H5-PLA8 > JBOHNC01 > JBOHNC01. The sequence continues at coordinate 1,312 of JBOHNC010000201.1, read as the reverse complement.
CGCCTCTCCCGGACATGGCAGCACCACCGGACGGGCGTCGAAATACTTTACAAAACCTCCCTGCCGCCCCGCCACTGCCGTAACAAAAACAATAACATGCATCTTGGCACGCGAAATGCTTCAGAAGTGGTCGCAAACCGGGGGGCTACTTGAAAGCACAGTGGGCCATGTCCACTGCTGCATTGGAGGGTGTGCGATGAATCAGGAACAACGTATTTCCAGCAAGACGATGCTTTTGGCAGCCGGCGCAGTCTTGGCCATGTTTGCGTTTGGCCCGTACGCAAACGCCAGCCCGGTTCGGATCAACTTCAGCGGAACCGTGGGCAGCGGCTACGCCGATCTGACCATTGCCCCCGACCCGGACGCCAGTGCGAACTATCAACCGACCTACAACGCAGGGTCACCCGGCGCCATTTCACCTTACGATCCCGAGGGCGCTGCGCACATCACCGGTGCGAGTGGCACGTTTTCGAACGCCACATTGGGCATCCACAATGCGTCGATCACTGGGGTGATTCCGACCAGCACGGGCGCGCCGCCCCCCGGTGAGACGCTCCCCAAGAGTTTCAGCTGGTTCACCGCGGATGGAAATTCGTATTCATATGACAATCTGTTCTATGCGACCGGCTCGCCGCTGGTATGCCCGCCGGCGCCGCCTCCGCCGCTGTACACGTTTCATGGCGGCTTCCTGGACATCTTCGGGGTCATGTTCGCATTGAACAATGGCGACGTCGTGGGCCTGTGGAGCGACGGATTCGTTCCACCGGACGTGTTCGGGACTTCGGGCGGCCTGACGTACGGTCTTGCCCTGTTCACGCCCACGGCAGGCGGCGGCTACACGCGCAGCGCCTACCAATTTGCGGGCGCGATGGCGGCGGTGCCGGAACCGGGTTTCCTGTGGGTGTTCGGCGCCGGCTTGCTCGGGTTGTTCGCGTGGCGCCGGTCGGTCGAGAGAAAGCGCGTGAGGGTTGCTTCACGTTGAAGAATCGCGCGGCGGGCATCGTGCAGGTGTCCCGCCGCGTGTTTTGCCCGGACTTTCTTGCGCCAGAGATTTCCGATCGTACGCCGGCGGCAGCCTTTCGGCAGCCCGCGCCGCAAGATCCGTCGCGTCAGCGCGATTGGCCGGAGACGGTGATGTCGCCACCGCCAGCGGAGATCTCACCCTGCCCCCGCGCGCCGCCGATGTCGCCGGAGTAATGGTTGTCGCCCTTGGTCACGTGGGTTGCGTCCGGCAAATGCACTGAGACATCGCCGCCCCCCGAAGAAGCATCGAGGTGCATGGAGAGGTTTGCGACTTCCAGCACGGCGTCGC
>JBOHNC010000200.1:0-3253 GCA_050730415.1 Planctomycetota bacterium | reverse complement strand
TCTTCCTCTTCCTCTTCTTCCCCCGCACTCCACCGAATCAATGTCCCCCGCCCCGTGGCACGGGTCTCCAGGCCCGTGCATAAAAAAGGCGCGCGAAGCGCGCGCCTTAGTTCTTTTCTTACGCGCGCCCAGCGCGCACCTGGGAGCGCCCCCGCTCGGTGACCCCTTGCCAAGATTTGGGTTGAATAAATAAGGCATAAATAAAAAAAAAGCACGTTTTTTTGAGTGTGTACAACACAATTGAGGTTAGATTCTATATAGCTAACATCACTTTATAGTAGGGTGCCGCGGATGCCGTACGTATTCCGAACGGAATGTGATTTTTTTCGCGCCGGCGCCACCCCGGCCGTGTGTCTGTTCAGTGGACGCCGTGACAAACTGAGTCCCACCCGGGTGCCGGTGCGCGGCTGTTGCCCCGGCGAGCGTTGCATCGTGGTGCCGGCCGCGCTGGGCGAATACTGGCGTTGGCGCAGTGCGCGGATGTGGGGCTTGCTGCCCCTGATTTTGGGTCTGGCCGGAGCGGCTCTCGTGATTTATTTCTACCACGACCCGGCCGACGCCGGTTTCCCGCCGCTGTTGGCGCTGGGCAGTGGAGTGCTCGGCGCCTTATTCACCGCGCTGGTGCTCCCGTCCGCCGGCCGCGACCGGATTCACTTCACCGCCTGTCGGACCCCCGGCATGGTCGAGATCATTTTTCCCAGCCGCCACGAGCACGTCTTCTGGGAGTACCAACGCGCCTACAAAGCCTGGAATTCCACCCGTCCCCAGACCGACGCCCCGAAAGTAGCCTGATGTCGCCGAGACGCCCCCAGGGGCCCCTCCTGGGAGCGCCGGGCTCCAGCCCGGCGGCTTGGATTTAGATTTTCTTGCGCGCCCCCGCGCGCCTCTAATTCCCTCTTTCCTCCTTGTGGCGCCGGCTTCCAGCCGGCTTCGCCTCTTCGCGCCAACGACACGACCGCAGCAGAGCCAGGGGTTGCCGGAGGTCATCCGCAGGCTACCCCTGGACGCGGTCGCCAGACCGCTCCGCGCGGGCCGAGGCGGTGTCGCGACTCAGGCGTTCTGCCGCGCGGGGTGTTGCGGACGACGCGTGGAAATGCATTTGCTTCGACGAATGCCAGGTACGATTCCGCGCGATGGAATGTCGGTGGCGTGGTTCTGCTTCGGATCGCGCGGGAGCGTTGCTCCGCACGGCTTTCCCAGTAGATGGCCTTCAGGCTGCGCCTTTCGGCCAACCCGATCGACCGGGGGGCTATGATTCTGCCGCGCCTCCGGCGCTAAAAGCCTCATGCAGGCGGCGGCCTTGTAGCGTGGCTTCAAGAACGGCGGATAATCGGGGCTGGAAGAAAAAGCGTCCAAACTTAGATGTGGGTAAGGCGCCGGGCCGCAGCCCGGCGCTTGCGCGCGTCCGCGCCCATCTTATTCCCTCTTTCCTGCCTGTGGCGTCGGCTTCCAGCCGGCTTGGTGCGGCGGCATCCCTGCCGCCGTATCTTCGCTCTCAGCGACCAACGGGAGCCATCCAACCCCTCGTTCTGTGCATTGACTCGGCAACGCGCAGCGATGCCGGTGGGGGAGTGGCCCCCGAGGCCACCCGGTGGGGCCGCCGCCCCTAGGGCAGCTCGGCAGCGCAGAGCTCTCCCGGCGGCGTGACCGCTTGGAAATGTAACTTGTGCTACAACATCCACCCCCAGCCTGAGACGAAACCCCGCCTTTCGTTGAACTTCTCCCCCTCTTCAGCCGAAACAACCAGTGCACCGGTTATCTGCCGGACGCAGTGGGATTCCGACCATGGCCAGCACCCCCAATTACTCCACCGGCTTCACGCAGCTCGACCAGCCGCCGCTCCTGACCCGTCCGCTCCGGATGATCAAGGATCCGCGCTCGGTTTCGCAGTTTGCGACGCAGTTGAGCCACCATGGCGGGCAGTTTCAACTGCCGGGGTGGGCGGCCGCCGACGGCTTCCATGTGTGTCTGGGTGAAAATGCCGAAGGCCAGGCGGTCTTCGACGACCTGCAAGTGATGCCGCACCTGCTGATTTCCGGCGGCACGCTGGAAGACCGCAGCGAAATGCTGAAGACGATGCTGTTGATTTCCGGCGCCGTGTACGCGGCGCGTCCGGCGACCGGCCCGGCGACCGAAATCACCCTGCTGACTTCGCCGCATTCGGCCCTGGGGCAGCTCGAACCCCGCCTGCCGGCCAGTTGGCGCGTGGCGCGCAAGCCGCTGCAGGCTTTGAACGAACTCAACCGGCTGTGCGATGCGCTCGAATCGCTGCGTCCCAGCCGCGTGCTCGAACCGGTCCAGCCGTTTCTGTGGACCGACTCGGCGCGCATGGAACGGGCCGCGGCCGATCAGAACGCCGACACGGTGGCGGCGCCGTCGCCCTTGGCGCGGCTGCGCGCGCCGGCGGGCGGGCTCAAGATCGTCGCCATCGAAGAAACGGCGGGGCTTTTGTGGGGGCTGGGCAAGCCCTTCCGCCGCCGGCTGGAAAGGCTATTGACGCTCGGGCCCGAACGCGGCATCCATGTGATCATGTCGACGCTGATGCTGCAGATCGCGCCGCTGGGCGAGCGCATCGACCGCAACCAGGCGGGGCACCTGTTCATCCATCGCAAGGCGCGCGGGTTGCAGACCCGAACCGGGCAGGCACAGGGGCAGCAGGACCGGCCGATCGTGATCTACCTGCCCAGCCTGCACCACAGCGGGATGCCGCTCCGGATGAGCACCATCTGGTCGGGGCTGTCGGCGAAGATGCTCGAACGCGTCCCGGTGCAGTTGCAGCCGGAAGACCATGCGCCGGCGCGGGCGATTGAACCGTCGGCCGACGAACGGGAGGCCGAAGTGCCGGCGCGCGAAGTGCTCTACATTTTGCGCCGCGCGCGCTCGACCTCCGGCGGCCTGTCGATGGAAGCCAATTTGTCGCTGGCGCAGGCGGAAATGCACCTGAAGGAGCTGGCCCAGCGCGGCCTGGTCGTGCAGGAATCGCCCAACGCCTACCGCACCCGGATCGACCACCGCGACTACCTGCGTAGCGTCGGCTTCTGGGCTCAAGTTTCCTGACCCTTGAAGCGCCCCCCTGGGAGCGCCGGGCTCCAGCCCGGCTTCTTGGATTTCGATTTTCTTGCACGCGCCAGCGCGCATCTTAAATCTACCTTGTGGTGCCGGCTTCCAGCCGGCTTGGTGAGGTGGGCATCTTGCCCACCGGCTTTTTCTTGCGCGCGTTAGCGCGCATCCGGGCCCGCGGGCGTGCCCGCCG
>JBOHNC010000199.1:0-7956 GCA_050730415.1 Planctomycetota bacterium | reverse complement strand
TTTTTGCACGGGACTGGCGACCCGTGCCACGGGGCGGGGGACATGGATTCGGTGGGGGGCGGGGGGAGAAGAGGAAGAGGAAAAAGAAGAGGAAGAAAAAGATTAGCGCGAAACGCGCTTTCCAGCGGAAACGCTCGAGGACTCGCTGGACACGGGCTGGTCAGCCCGTGCCACGACGGAGGGGATTTCATGGCAAAAGGGAGGTGCCGACGGGAGGGGGGAGCGCGTATAATGGTCCATCGTAGGTACATTGGGCCGGGGGGCCGGGGGGCCGGTCCCCCGGTCGGATGTGTCCTCGGTGACACCCTTGATTCGACAGCAAAGCCCGGAACGAGCCTGGCGGCGCGTTCCCAGCCAGAGAGCCATCATGACGCAATCCAACCCACCGCTCCCGCTTGAAATGATCCTCTGCACTCGCAGCGAACGGCGGGTTTATCTGCTGCGCGAAGCCGGTTTCCGCTTCGGCGTGATCGTGTCGAACTTCCACGAGGCCGGGGTGAGTTTTTCCAATCCGATCGCGACCGGCAAAGCGGTGGCGCGAGGCAAGATCGAGGCGGTGGCGGCGCGACTGCCGGCGGAGCTGGTGGCCGTGGGCGAAACCGATCCGACGTCGATCGCGCCGGATGTCACGTTGGTGGGCGCCGACACGATGGTCGAACTGAACGGGGTGCTGTATGGCCAGCCGACCGATCCCGGCGATGCACGGCGGATTCTGCGGGAACTTTCGGGACAGACGCACAAAGTCTACACATCGGTGGCCATTTTGCGGATGCAGCCGGCGGCCGCCGCGGGATCCGTCGCTGCGGCTCCGGCGCGGCCGCACAGTCACATCCACATGTTCACGGGCATCACCGAGGTGACCTTCCGCGTGCTGACCGATTTCGAGATCGACGGGTACATCGAAACCGGCGAGCCGCTCGACAAGGCCGGCGCTTACGGCATCCAGGGGCACGGCCGGAGCTTGGTGCGAGGGTGGAAGGGCAGCCTGTACAACGTGATCGGTTTTCCGCTGGAAGAGTTCCTTGCGCATGAAGCCTGCCCGCTTGCCGCGCGTCTTGAAGGGTCTAAAATGCCGTCAGTCCGTTTCCCGGACAATGTCATTGCCGGCCTGTAGCCCGGACATCATCGCCGGTCTGTAGTCCGGGCGTCATCGCCGGTCTGTAGTCCGGACGTGATCGCCGGTCTGTCGTTCAGATGGCATTGCCGGTCTGTAATCCGGTGGCCGCCATTCCTGCCGGCCAGGACTTCGATTTTCCTTCCGCGAAGAGGCTCGCATGACCCAAGACGCCGCACCGCCGGTCAAGACTCCGTGGCCGCTGTATTTTCTGGCCTTTTTTTCCGGCGCCGCCCTGATGATTCTTGAAATCTCCGGCGCGCGTCTGATGGACCCGCATTTCGGCACCTCCGTCTATGTGTGGGGCAGCATCATCGGCGTGTTCCTGGTCTCGTTGGCCGGCGGCTACTGGCTGGGCGGGCTGCTGGCGGACAAGATTCCCAAATTCAACGCGCTGTGTCTGATGGTCGGCCTGGCGGGCCTTTTGACGGCGTTGGTGCCGGAAGCCGGCGAGCTGTTTTTTGCCAGCCTGCGCACCGATCTGGGCACCATCAGCGGGCCGCTGTGGGCCACCTTGACGCTGTTTCTGCTGCCCTGTCTGGCCTACGGCTGCGTCAGTCCGTGGGCGGTGCGGCTGGGCGCGGTGTCGTTGCACAAAGTCGGCAATGTGGCTGGAAAGCTGTACGCGATTTCAACGGCGGGATCGTTTGTCGGCACCATGCTGGTGACGTTCTACCTGATCAACCAGATGCACAACAGCTACATCATCGTGGGGCTGGGCGTGGCGGTGATGCTGCTGGCGCTGGTCGCGATGCTCTGGAACGCAGGGGTGAGCGGCTTCAAGCAGGCGTCGGTGGCCGGCACGGGGATGCTGATCCTGGTTTCGGCGTCGCTGTTGAGCGCCGGGTACGCCACCAATCCGCCGGACTCCACCGCCAACCATCCGACCGACCGGCGCTACCGGATTCTGGAAATTCACGACTCGGCCTACCACCAGATCACGATCGAGGAATCGGTGCTGGGCGACGACAATTCGATCGAGCACCCGTACAACCGGCACCGCGATCTGATTTTCAACAAAAGCTGGGAAAGCGGAATTTTTCCCTACCGCGACCGCACCGTCAACGCGGTGTCGTATACCAACCTATTGCCGTTGGGGATCCTGTTCCGCAAGGACCGCTTCGAGTGGGGCCAATCGGACCACAAACTGCGGATGCTGGTGGTGGGCGGCGGCGGCGGGGTGGCGCCGATGCAGTTCAAATACGCTTTTCCGGGGATGACCATCGATGTGATTGAAATCGACCCGCAGGTGCTGCGGATGTGCCGGACTTATTTTAAGTGCAACGGCGACGACGTGGCCTTTCCGTCCGCTTGGAACGAAACGCTCCCGCCCGAAAAGCGGGTGCGGTTTTACAACGGGGACGGGCGGCAGTTCGTGCAAAGCCGCCCGGACAATACTTACGACTACGTGATTCTCGACGCGTATTCCTCCGGCGGCCGGATTCCCTCCCACCTGACCACGCGGGAATTCCTGCTGCTGGTGCGCAAAAAAATGAAGCCGGACGGCATCCTGGTCAGCAATCTGATCGGGTCGCTGGAAAAGGAATCCAACCCCGACCTGTGGGACCACAGCCAGATCATCACCGCCGAATACAAGACCATGACGCAGAAATACGGTCCGGCGCACGATCAGCAGGTGTTCAACCAGGTGTATGTGTTCCGCAAGACGCACCTGACCTGGGCGGGGCTGGAAAGCCGGAGCGATTCCTACAGCTTTGACCTGAACAATTCCAACATCATCTTTGTGGCCTTCAATTCCGACCAGCCGCGCCTGGGCGTGACCGAACTGGAACACCGCGCGCTTGAAATTTCCGACAACCCGGATCTGTCCAAGAACGTGATTCCGCCGGTGATCGGCCACCGCGCCTACACGCTGGCGACCTACGACGACGCGCCGTACGGCAAATGGTTTCAGGACCACTGCGTGTTCATTTCGAACCGGGATTGCGAAAATTATTTTCTGAAGCGGGCCGAACCGGAGGCGCTGACCGACGATTTCTGCCCGACCGACTTGATGACGATCGATTCCACGCAGTGACGCCGCCGCTGCCGCTGCCGTTCCGGCCGCCGCTGAGGGGCGCGATCCGGAGGTTGCAGGCGGGGCGTGGTTTTGCTATGATGACACCGTTTCTACACCTGCCCGGCCGGTTCGCCAGCGAGTTCCACCCGTGATGCACATCACCTCTGACTTCGACCGTGCCGCGCCTGCGCGCGGTGGCGGCTTGATGTTCCGCGCCGTTCCGAGCGCCCGCGCCGGCGCCGGCACACGGCCTCGGCCCCGCTCCTTTCGACGGGCGCGCGCCCTGCTCGCCGTGCTGGCGGCCCTCGCCATTGCCGGCGCCCTGGCCCGACCGGCCGGCGCGCTGGAGCAGTTGCCGGAGATCGAGACCGGGATCGACAATGCGACCTCCAGCCACCGCGTGGGCAGCATGTCGGTGATCGGATATTTTGGCGCGGGCCTCGGGTACGACTCCAATGTCCTGCTGACGCATGCCAACCAGCTAGGCTCGGCATTTGCGATTTTCGTCCCCGGCGTGCGCTTGATTCACGATCAGGATCCCAACCATGTGTCCATGCAGATGGATTATCAGGGCCGTGCGATTCAATACGAAGGGCAGGGCAACGTTGCGGCCGCGAGCTACATGGAGCAGCAGTTCTCGCTGCACACCCAATGGGCGCCCGGGCCTTCGCAGAGTCTCACCTTCAACGAAAAGGCCGCCTACCTCACCGACCCGATCGAAGCCACCACGCCGCGCCTGCAACGGTTCGAAAACGAGACCGTGGCGGCGGCCATATATCGGGGGCATACCACCGATTTGCGCATCCAGGCCGGATTGGGGAACGAACGATTTTCGAAGGCGCTGTTCCGTTTTCTCGATACCGATTCGGTGAATTTTGAATTCCAGCCGATCTACCACAATTTTGGGCCGAAGGCCACCGTGGATTTCGATTACCAGGTGGAGTACTTCAATCTGCGGGACCCGGATCGCAGCGACCTGCTGGTGCACTATTTTTTGCTGGGCGCCGGCACGCCGATCGGCGGGAACAACGGGTGGGTGTATTCGGGCGAGGTGGGCGGATGCTACATGCAGACGGTTTCGAATCTCGCCGCCGTCAACGGAGCCACCTCGCTGTGGTCCTTCGCTACGCTGCTCAAGGCCGACTGGACCCAGAACGATCCGAATACCTTTTTGCACTTCAAGCTGGAAAACCGGGTGGAGCCGAGCAGTTTTCTGCAGGTCACCTTTGCGAATATCTACGCCATTCAGGCGAGCGGCTCGTATGCGGTCAATCCGCAACTGGTTTTTTCCGGCGCGGTGAGCGATAAATACTACGACCAGATCGCGACCCCGATTAAATTGGACCAGTTTCAAGTCGTCGGCTCGGCCACCTACAACGGTACGTTCAATCTGACCTATTTCGCCCGCGTGACATACCTCCAGGTCTTTGCGCACTACCGCGACAGCCGCTACACGGACCTGCGAATCATGGGAGGAGCCACCTATGCGTTTTGACCTGTTGCGGCGCCAACCGCAGGTTTGCCGTGCGCCGCGCGCCGCGGCCGGACTGGCGCTCCTGGCCGCTCTACTTTTGTGCGCTCTTCTGCCCGCCGCCGACGACGGCCCGCTGCCGCCGACCATTCCGCCCACGGTTCCGCCAACCGTTCCGCCGGCGATTCCGCCGGTGAATCCGGGACCGTCCACGCAGCCGGGCGGCGCCGCCCCGACTGCCACGCCGCCCACCGGCCCGGACGTGGCCACCGCCGCCATTATCGGCAGCGCCGATCCGAGCGTGGTCGATCCGGTCACCGGCAGCTATCTGCTGCGGCCCGGCGACCTCATCAAGGTCTACGTCCAGGACATGCCCGATCTGACGCTCGACAGCCGTGTCTCGCCCAGCGGCCAGTTGTACTACCCCTACGTCAAGCGCATTCAGGTGGGCGGCAAATCGGTGGATGAGGTCGGCGCGATGATCGAGAAGGGCCTGATCGCGCAGAACATCAAAGACCCCGAGGTCGCGATCATCGTCGAGGATTACGCCAAGCGCTACGCCTACATCTACGGGGAGGTCAAATCCCCGTGCAGCGTCGAAATTCCGCTTGACCGTCCGATTTCGCTCGACCAGGCCGTTGCGCTCGCCGGCGGTTTCACCGGCAGCGCGGCGGAACACCGCATCGTCGTCACCCATCGCGGCATGGACGGCAAGCTGACGTCGCAGACGGTCGATTTGCAGAAGGAAGATCCCAGCAGCGCCGCCAGCATGGTGATGCTGAGCCCCAACGACACCGTCTACGTCCCGTCGCTCGGGGGCGTCTTCGTGCTGGGGAAGGTCAACAAGCCGGGATACCAAGGCGCCGATGTGGCGCGCAATTCGGCCGGCAACCTGGTTTCGGCGGCGCAGTCGATCGCGTTGGCGGCGGGCTTCGCCGAGGACGCCGACCCCGAACACGCCTCGGTGCTGCGCATCGACCCCGCCACCGGCAAAACCATCGACCTCAAAATCAACCTCGCCGACGTGATCGACAACGGCGCGCTGGACGAAGACATTCAGTTGAAGTCCGGCGACACGGTGGTGATTCCGCCCAAGGCCGGCATCTACGTGATGGGCGAGGTGGACAAGCCGGGCAAATATTTCGCCGAGCCCGGCGATCCGCTCACCGTGACCCGCATCATCGCGCTGGCCGGGGGCTTCAAACAGTACGCCGACGCCGGCCGCGTGAAACTCTACCGCACCGGCAAAGTCCCCATGACGCTGGATGTGAACGCGATCCTGAAAAACGAACAGATCGAACGGGACGTGCAGTTGCAGCCCGGCGACATCGTCTTCGTGGCCCAGTCGGGGTTGTGAAGAGATTTCACCACAGAGGCACAGGCGCACAGAGACACCGAGAAAACGAGGGGATACGAAGAGCTGGGGATCGGGCGGAAAAATGCGCCCCTCTGGGAGCGCCGGTCATCAGACCTGTGCATTACCCACATCTTCTTTGGGTGCTATTTTGTCTTCCAGCCCCGGCTTTCACCCCGTTCTTGCAGCCACCCCCATACGGCCGCCACACGCGTGATGGTTTTAGCGCCGGAGGCGCGGCAGAATCATAGCCCAGCAGTTGGCCGGAAGGCGCAGCCTGGAGGCCATCTGCTGGGAAAGCGGTGCGCAGCAACGCTCCCGCGCGATCCGCAACAGAACTACGCACCCGACCTTCCATCGCGCGGAACCGCACCCAACGTTCAACGAAGGGGATGCATTTCAACGCACCGCCCACGACGTTCCGCGCGGCAAAACGTGTCGGCGCGACATCGCCTCGGACCGCGCGGAGCGGTCTGGCGACCGCTTCCAGGGGTGCGCCTGCGGGAGACCTTCGGCAACCCCTGGCTCTGAACCCTCGCGCCGTTGGCGCGAAGATGGCGACCTGACGGTCGGGGTTTCCGGGTCATGTGCGACAGATGTGGGTAAGGCTCAGGTCATCAGACCGGCTTCTTCGTTTGATCGGTGCAGTCGGCTGCGGGAGCCTATACAGTCCGCCCGAACGGCCGGAGCATCGTGGCAGCGAACGGCGATCGATGCAAAAAAACGCGAGTGAAGCGCGCGTCTTGTTTTCCTGCGCACAAGAGAAAGCCGGTGGGCAAGGATGCCCACCTCACCAAGCCGGCTGGAAGCCGACGCCCCAACCATGCAAAGAATGCGCGCTCGCGCGCAAGAGAGCGCGAAACGCGCTGTCCCGGGGAAACGCTCGGGGACTCGCTCGACACGGGCTGGTCAGCCCGTGCCACGACGGAATGCGCGCTCGCGCGCAAGAAAAGAATATAGGGCGCGAGCTTCGCGCGCACTTTTTATGCACGGGACAGCGTCCCGTGCCAATGCCTCGGACATTCATGAGGAATGGATGGACGTTCGGAGCCGAATGAGTGGTTGGGACGGAGAAGCCGCGCTGGCGCACATTCTTTTTTTACGCAGCGCACTGGGTCAGCTGGTGGCGGCCATGCGGCCGGTGCTGAACAGATATTCGATGAAGGGATGCCATTCGCTGGGCGTGGTGTCCGGCTGCAGCAGCAGCACGGCTTTCGAGCGCGGGGTGAAGGGTTTGTACAGCAGCGGCATGTTGGCTTCGGTGGGCGTGCGGTCGCCCTTGCGATGGTTGCAGCGGCGGCAGGCGGTGGCGACGTTGGGCCAGATGTGTTTGCCGCCGCGGCTGGTGGCCAGGACGTGGTCGATCGACAGGCTGGTACGGGCGAATTTTTTGGCGCAGTACAGGCAGACGTGGCCGTCGCGGCGAAAGACGTTCTCGCGGTTGACCGTTGGCGCCTGCGCCAGTTGCGGCACGAAGACATAGGTGACCAGGCGGATGACGGCGGGCAGCGTGTGGGTCTGGGTTGAAGACGCAATCGCAGTATGGTCGTGCCAGTCGCTGACGACCGTGGCCCGGCCCGAGAGCACCAGCGCGAAGGCGCGGCGCCAGGAAATGATGTTCAGGTACTCGAACGACGCGTTGAGCAGCAGGACGGACTTCATGGCCGTCGCTCCCGCCGCGTTGAATCAGCAATCCTGAAAGCGGCGCCCTCCTTCGAAGGAAACCTACCCTGACTGCTAATTATTACCCGGAGTGCGCCGCAATACCAGTCCCCGCCGGCAGGTTAATTGCCACCGCGCCGGCGGGCTCAGGGTCTTTTGGTTCTCGCCTCACCCTCCCAGCACTGGTAATACGAATTTTAGTTAATCTTCTTTGATCCGGCGGTGGGGGATCCTACGGCAAATTCGGTCCGGTCCCTGTGTTTGTTGGGAAAGAACCGGAGGGAGTATGAACGATTTGGCGCAGGGTGCGGTTCCGCGCGGAGGGAGGTCGGTGG
>JBOHNC010000198.1:0-1796 GCA_050730415.1 Planctomycetota bacterium | reverse complement strand
GCCATTGCTCCTGCCAGCGCGCGATCAGATCGTCGAGGGCGGCGGCGCCGCCGACCGCGGCAAAACGGGCGCGATCGAGCCGGACCGGGCCGGTCGCGTCCGCGGCTTCGAACTCCGCCGCGCCGGTCAGCGCGCGCCAGGCGTCTTCCAGCCGGTACTGGGCCAGCGCCAGCCGGGCGGTCAGGAGATCGTGGACGGCCCGCGCCGCCGCCGGTTCGGCCAGGCCGATCCAGCGGGGACTCAGCGGTTGAAAGGGCAGTTCGCGCCAGGCAGCCTGCCAGCGCTCGGCGTCTTCCGGCCGGCGGGCCAGCGCCAGCAGGCGCAGGTAGAGATCGGATTCGATGGCGACGAGGGCCGCGCGCACCGGCCCGGCGTCGAGCGTGACCGTGGCCGGGCGGTGGTTCGGGGCGGAAACTGAATGTGTCTGGTCGGGCAGATCAGGCGGGCTGGGCGGGCTGGGCGGGGGCGCAAGGCTGGTGACGGTCGCGGCGGCGGCCGTGGCTTGCTCGATGACCAGGTCGGCCGCCGGGGGTGAACTGAATGGGGGCGGCGCGGCGGCGGCACGGATGAGCGCCAGCACCGCATGCAGCGGTCCGAGCAGCCGGTTGAACCATTCAGCCAGCGAGGCGGCATCGGGCGGCGCCTGCATGGCGACGATCGCGGCGGAGGTCTGGTCGCGCCAGAGGCGCAGGGCGCGTTCGCCGAGGTCGCCGGCGGCGGGATCCTCGCCGCGGGTGGATTCCCCGGCGGTCCACAGCGCGAGGGCCTTGCCCATGGCCACCTGCGCGCGGCCGTTGGCGAGCGCGGTCGCGAGATCCAACCGGCGCTGGTGGGTGAGCGCCAGGTGCGCGGCGAAGGCGGCGGCCGCGGCGGGATCGAAACGGGCGAAGGCCGCGCCGCAGGCGGCTTGCCAGGCCCTGCGGGCGGCCAGCGGTTGCTCCGGGCGGGTCGCGGCGGCGCAGTAGGTATGCAACGCGGTGTGCAGGCGCGGCAGCCACGCGCCCAGCCAGCGACGGTTGGAATCGTCGGGCGCGGCGAGGAGGTCCACCAGACCGGCGAAGGTGCCGGCCAGGGTCGGGTCGGCGGTGGCGGCCAGACCGCCCCGATCGCCCGGTTCGCCCACGCGGTCGGGAACGGCGGCCAGCGCCGCCAACGCCGGAGCAAGCCCCTGATCGAGGGCGGTGCGCCAATGTTCGTGGAGCATCGGATATTGGGGCCAGGCATCGAGCGCTGGCCGCAGCTCGCGCAGCGCATCCAGCCAGCGCCGCTCGGCGATGGCCTGCGCGCCGACGGTCAGGCCGCGATGCAACTGCTGCAGCGCGATCAGGTGCGGCGCCTGCCAGGCAGCCGGATGCGCGTCCACCAGCGGAGCCAGCAGACGCGCCAGCAGGGCCGGATCGATCCGGTTGGCGGCTTCCAACGCCGCCACCGCCCCGTCTACTTGGGCGACTTGGGTGACCTCGGCGACCGGGGCCACCGGGGCGAACACCGGCGCTGCCGAGCCGCCGGTTCCACCCAGCGCAGCCGTTCCACCCGCCGGCTCTGGCTCCGGCCCGGCCCGCTCGCCCGTCGAGCCCTGGGCCTGCGGTTGGCTCGCGGCGGGAAAACCCGGTGCGCGCGCCACCTGCGATTCCGCCGGCAGGAGGGTCGTGCGCAGCGTGGGCGTCGCCGCGGCCGGCGCAGCGGGCCGCAGCAGCGCGGTGGCGTTCGCGGGGCTCGACGGCGTCGGACCTTCGGCGCGCGGGCCGGTGGGCGGCGCGGCCGGCGGCAAAGTGACCGCCCGCGCGGGAGCGGCA
>JBOHNC010000197.1:0-5110 GCA_050730415.1 Planctomycetota bacterium | reverse complement strand
GCGCCTCGCCACGACCCTCCAACCGTGGGTCATTCGACCCACGGCCAATTGCTGCGGCCCCGCCGGGGCCAAGATAAGAAGCGAACACCGGCATGGACGGTAGAGCCAGACCGTGGATTTCACCCACGGCTACTAATCGTCTGCGCCCTCCGGGCGCAAGAAAAGACGGAAGTTCGAAAAGAGGTGGGTAATGTTCAGGGCTGATGACCGGCTCATCTTCTTGCGCGCCCCAGCGCGCATCTTGGTCCTGTCCCCTGTTCCCTGTTCCCCGCCCCCCGCCTACGCCAGCGTCAGCACCGCATAGCCCAACGTGGAACCGTTCGGATTCAAGCTGCCGAAGGCGCTCGCGTAGCGCTGCCCGTGCGCGCTGCCGAAGGCATTCAGGAACGGCCGGAACTCCGCCAGAATCTCCTTGCCCTTCAGCCCCAGCTTACGCACCGGCAGGGAGACCTCCAGCGCGTAGCCCAGTTTCGCCGGCGTCTGCGTGATCTTCGCGCCGGCCACCGGCTTCAGATCCAAGTCAAGCACCTGGGCGGCCTGCTTGCCCTTGCCCGGCTGCAGAAACAGCTTGCGGATTCGCGTCTGCGACCCGGAGGCTTCGGCCAGGAACACCTCCACGCACGACGCCTGCCACGGCTGCCGCGCCAGCACCACGTCGGTGTCGGCCACCTCCAGCCGCATCAGCAGGTCGCCATTCGAGACCGCCAGCCGCCCGTGCGTGCAGATGTCGCCGTCGGAGGTCACCTCGAAGGTCGCCGCGCGGGCGAAAGCCTTGCCGCTGCCGTCGACGCGGCTCTTGCCGTTGAGCGCCGCCGCCGGCACCGGCACCTGTCGCCGTTCGACCACCTTCAGCCCCAGGCAGATCACTTCGCCGGATTCGGCCTCCAGTTCCAGGTCGAACCGGGTCAGGTCGGGCGAGCTGCGATGAACTTCGAAAGCCGCCGAGCCGTTCTTCCCGGCCGCGGCCTGGATCGTCAGGCGGCTGGGCCGGCATTCCACGCCCGGCTTGTCGGCCCGGACCCGCAGCACCGCCTTGATGGCCCGATCGGTGCCGTTTTCCAGCTCGACCCGGAACCGGTTCGCAGCCGGATCGTCCGGCGCGAAGGGCGTGACCGGTCCGTCGATGCGCGCCATCGCCGGCGCCTTCAGCGAGCCCAGCGCGCGGCCGGTCCCGGGCACCGTGGCCGATAGCTTCGGCAGCATGTTCCCATGCGCGTCGATCAGCTCGTCCACCATCGCCCAGATTTTGTCCAGCGGCAGGGTGGCGGACAGGTGCGGATCGAGCATCGCCGCGTGGTAGACGTGGTCGCGGCGGCCTTCGAGCGCCGCGGCGACGGTCAGTTCCTGCACGTTGACGTTGGTGCGGATGAAGGCCGCCAGTTGCGGCGGCAGCGCGCCGATATATTCCGGGTGCAGGCCCAGCCGATCGACGTTGGTCGGCACTTCGACGCAGCAGCCGGCCGGCAGGTTGGTGATCAGGCCGGTGTTCGGCACGTTGCCGTAGACCAGCGCCCGTTTGCCGGTCTCGCGCGCGGCGATGATTTCCGAACCGTATTCATGGCTGATCGGCCGGATCGCGACCTGCTTGTCGCCCGATACCATTTCTTTTTCGGTCTTCGCCCAGGTGGCCAGAATCGATTCGCAGCGGCGCAGATATTCGTCGATGGGAATGTCGAACTGTTCGATGCAGCCCTTGCCGTGGTGGATGAAATACGGCGAGTACTCGCTTTGGTGCTCGCTGGATTCGGTGACGAAATACCCCAGCCGACGCATCATTTCGAAGCGCACTTTTTCGCGATTGTAGATGTCCGGATCTTCCATCGCTTTGAACAGCAGCGGATACACGTCCTGGTGCTTGTAGCGGAACTCGGTGAAAAACGCCATGTGGTTGATGCCGGCGCAGCGGAAAGTGATCTGGTCGTAGGGCAGCCCGATGAACCGAGCCAGCATCTGCGAAGTCCCCTGTACGCTGTGACACAGCCCCACGTGCGGCACGCCCACGGCCTTGTCGATCGCCATGCACAGCATCGCCATCGGGTTGGTGTAGTTCAGGAACAGTGCCTCGGGATCGCCCACGTCGGCAATGTCGCGCGCGATGCCGGTCACCACTGGAATGGTCCGCAGCGCACGGAAAATGCCGCCGATCCCGAGCGTGTCGCCGATCGTCTGAAAGTGGCCGTATTTTTTGGGGATGTTGAAATCCACCAGCGTCGACGGATAGCCGCCGACCTGGACCATGTTGATCACGTACTTCGCGCCCTTGATCGCCTTGCGGCGGTCCATCGTGGCCACCACGCGCGCGGGGACCTTCAATTGCGCCACCGTCTTGCGCGCCACGATCTCGGCGACCTTCAGCCGCTTCGGATCGATGTCCATCAGCGTGATGGTCGAATCGGCCAGTTCCGCGCGCTGGAGAATGTCGCACATCAAGGTCTGCGCGAAAACCACCGAACCGGCGCCGATGAAGGTGATGTTGGGCATGGGTGCCATCCTGAAATGGGGGGACGTCCGCGATCCGGCCCTGCCGGCGACCCGCTCCCGTTGGGAGCCCCGCCGCCGACAGCCGTTTCGAGACAATATACGTCCTGCGCCAAAAAGGCCAGTCGCCCCCCGCCCGGCCGACGCGGATTTTCGCAACCGGGTACACTATTTGGCTGAAGCGTCAGGCGCGCCACCCCACGAACCGGATGGGCGGGCCGCCGGACACGCACCCTCGACGGAGCATCCCATGCAGGTTCTGATCGCCGACAAATTCCCCGCCGCCGCCGTGGACCGGCTCAAAGCGCTCGGCCTCATCGTTCACTGCGAGCCCACCCTCGGCGCGCCGGGTCTGTTGACCACGCCGCTGAAGCCGGAAATCCTGGTGGTGCGCAGCACCAAGGTCGCCGCGGCCGCCTTCGAAAAACTGGACGCGCTGCAACTGGTGGTGCGCGCCGGCGCCGGCGTCGACACCATCGACGTGAATGCCGCCGCCGCGCGCGGCGTGTACGTCGCCAACTGCCCCGGCAAAAATGCGGTGGCCGTGGCCGAACTCACCATCGGCCTGCTCCTGGCCATCGACCGCCGCATCCCGGAAAATGTCGCCGAGCTGCGCGCCGGCCGTTGGAACAAAAAGGAGTTCAGCCAGGCCGACGGCCTCAAAGGCAAGACGCTCGGGCTGGTCGGGCTGGGCCAGATCGGCCTCGAAGTCCTCCAGCGCGCCAAGGCGCTGGAACTCGAGTGCATCGCCTGGTCGCGCTCGCTGACGGCGGAAAAAGCCGAGGAGCTCGGCGTCGGCTTCTGCGCCACCCCGGAAGAACTCTGCCGGCAGTCCGACATCGTGTCGGTCCACCTGGCGCTGACGAAGGAAACCACCGGCCTGTTCAACGCCGGCCTGTTCGCGGCGATGCGACCTCACGCCATTTTCCTGAACACCGCGCGAGGCGAAATCGTGGACCGCGAGGCGCTCCTGGCCGCGCTCGATCGCGGCCTGCGCGCCGGCCTCGATGTCTACCCCGCCGAACCAGGCGCCAACGACAAGGAATTCGCCGACCCGCTCGCCCAACACAAAAATCTCGTCGGCACCCACCACATCGGCGCCTCGACCGAACAGGCTCAAGCCGCCATCGCCGACGAAGTGGTGCGGGTGATCGGCGAATATCGCCGCACCGGCACACCGCCCAACACCGTGAACCTGTGCGGCCACAGCCGCTCGCCGGCGCAGTTGGTCATCCGCCACTTCGACCGGGTCGGCGTGCTGGCCGACATCTTCACGGTGCTCAAGCAGAACCAGATGAACGTGCAGGAAATGAGCAACGTCGTCTTCGAAGGCGAAAACGCCGCCTGCGCCCGGATCATCGTCTCCAGCCATCCGCCCGAGGCCGTCGTCGGCGCGATCCGCGCCTGCAACGAAAACATCATCCAAGTCACGGTGCTGGACTACTAGGTGAGCGACGCCAGCCCTGAGGCCGCCATCGATCCGGTCACCGTCGAACGCTGGGCCGCCCCCTACCTCGGGTGGCAGTACCACCCTGACCACTGCATCCCGAGCGACCCGGGCATCGTCGGATTTCCGCACGCGCGCAACCCGGACGCGCCCTGCATTTTTCAATTGCCCGGCGAAACCGATCGGTGGCGGATCAGCTTCATCGCCTTCGACGGCCAGGGTTACAACAGCTTCATTGCCGAAAGCCGCGATCTGGTGCACTGGACCGCGCCGCGCTTGGCGCTGGGCTTCGGCCCGCCCGGCAGTTTCGATTTCGGCGGCAGCGTGCTGGGCGCATTTCTGTACGAGAGCTGGGCGGTCCGTGCACCCCGCCGGCTGCGCCGGCGCGCCGGACGCTTCTGGTCGCTCTACGGCGCCTACGCCCACCAGGGCGGATATGAAATCGACCCCGGCTACGAAGGGCTCGCATCCAGCGCCGACGGCCTGACCTGGGAACGTGCGCAGCCCGACCCGGTGCTCTCGATTCACGATCCCGACTGCGCCGCATGGGAAAATGACTGCATCTACCAGCCCTGGCTGCTCGAACACGAAGGCCGCTTCCTGAATTTCTACAACGCCAAGCGCATGCCGGAATGGATCGAACAAACCGGGCTGGCCTTTTCCGACGACCTGCGGCATTGGACGCGCCATCCGGCCAATCCGGTCCTGCCCGTGCGCCCCGGCGGCTGGGATGAAAAGTTCGCCTCCGACCCCAAAGTCTACCGCGACGCCGATCACTGGACCATGTTCTACTTCGGCCTCAACGGCGCCGGCGCACACATCATGATCGCCTTCTCGCGCGATCTGCGACATTGGACCGCTCGCACCGAACCGCTGTACGCCGCTGGCGGCCACCCCGGCGGCCTCGACGCCCAATACGCACACAAGACTTCGCTGGTCTTCGATCCGGCCGACGGCGCCGGGTACCTTTTCTACTGCGCCTGCGGGAAAAACGGCCGTGGCATCGGCCTGATCACCAACCGCCGCCGGTAGCCTCCGCGCGGTTCGATTCCCTCCCCTCGCTCGCCCGGTACAATGCTCGCATGCACGAGAATCCCCGTCCGGCCCGCTTTCTTTCCTCCTTCCGCCGCCCCGCCGGCCGCCGCCGGTCGGTCGGCGCTCGCGCCGTTGGACGGTGCCTTCTGC
>JBOHNC010000196.1:0-1825 GCA_050730415.1 Planctomycetota bacterium | reverse complement strand
CGGGCGAATCGCACGCGCTGCGCGCCGCCGCCGACCAGTTCGGCGCCGCCGACGGTCTGCCCTACCTGCTCTGGCGCGAAGCCGCCGCCGCGCCCTCGTCCCCCGCACCGCCAGCCAAACCTGCCGTGCCGACGGCGGGACCCGCCGCACCGTCAAAATCGCCCGCCGCCGCTCCCGCCGCCGAAACCCTCCCCGACGGTCTGGACGCCCTGCCCACCGCGCCGCCCCAGTTCGCCGCCTTCCAAGCCGCCTTCGACCAAGCCGACGCCGCCGCGGTCGAAATTTTCTCCCCCTTCGCCGACGTCGTCGACGACGCCAAACGCTACGCGCAGTACACCGCCGACCAAGCCGCGCACCCGCCGGTCGATCTCAACCGCATCAACCGCGGCGCCGAATCCACCGTCGCCTGCGCCGATTCGCTCGCCCAGGCCGCCGCCGACGCCCTCGCCCGCCTGGCCGCTCTGCGCGCCGGCTACACCGCCCTCGCCCACATGGAAAAGGGCGCGAGCCCTTCCGCTGGGTCGGCGTGGCGCGCCGTGCCCTGGAGCGAATGGCTCGAACCGATGGCCTACTGGGCCGCCGTGATGCTGGCCTTCCACGGCCTCGCCTTCGCCTTTCTGCTCGCCCTGCGCCGCGCCTGGGTCGAAACCGAACGGCTGCCCTTCCCCTACACCATCCTGCCCGAACGCGTCCACCAGGCCATTCCCGGCGGAATCGGTGGGCTCGGCGGACAAAGTGGGTTCGGCGGACAAGGCGGGCTCGGCGGCAACCGCCCAGCAGAACGCCAGTCGCTGTTTTCGCGCTACTGGCTGTACCTGCCTTTCCTGATCGGGCTGGCGCTGTGTCTGCCGTCGATTCTCGGCCTGAGCGCCAAAAACATCCTGCCGCCGCCGCCCGATCCGGTCGACCATCCGCATGATTTCAGCATGGCCGGCTGGAGCATCATCCTGAACGTCGACACCTGGACACTCGCGCTGATTCTGCTCTTCCCGCTCGACTTGATTTTCTCCGTGCTGTTCTTTTTCTTCGTCGGCGCCTACGCCGTGCCCTACCTCGCGCGCATGGCCGGGATCGAAGGCTTCGGCCAAAACCTGATTCCCTACCAGATGCTGCGCATGGGCGGCTTTCTCGGCCTGTTTCTCGGCACCCTCTGGTTCAACCGCGCGCAGATGCGCGAATTGCTCACCGGCCGCCGCAGCACGCCCCCCTCGGCCGACTCCCCCGACCCCGTCTCCCCGCGCATCGTCACCGCGGTGTTCTACATCAGCCTGTTCGCGCTCGTACTGCTGCTGCTGCACGGCGAAATCGGCGCCGGCGCCCAGCAGGTGCTGCTGTTTGCCTTCGGCCTGTTCGTGATCCTGGTGTACAACTTTCAGGAGTGGCGCATCCGCGCCGCCGGCGGTCTGCCCAACTGGGACTTCAACAACATCATGAAGGTGCAGAGCTGGTCGAACTGGTATTTCTTCGGCCTGCATCACACCAGCCCCGATCCGGTCACCGCCCTGCCGATGCCGCAGCAGCAACTGGCCTGGCAGCAACTGTACAACACCAGCCTGCTGGGCAGCTACGTTCCGACGCTCGGCCCCGGCGCGTACTTCCTGGAAGCCTTCCGCATCGGCGATCTGTTCCGCGCCCGGCCGCGCGCCATTTTGAAAGCCGCCCTGCTCGCTTTCGTCTTCGCGCTCCTGTTGGGCATGCCGATCTACCTGTTGGGCATCTACCACCTCGGCATCAACGCCCAGCCCGAAAGCGGCTCGTGGTGGAACTTCGCCCACCAGTCCGACAAAATTTTCCGCTACTACATGAAGCGCTCCGATGGCAGCCC
>JBOHNC010000195.1:0-2241 GCA_050730415.1 Planctomycetota bacterium | reverse complement strand
CCGACTTCCAGATGCACGTCGCAAAAACTGCCGGCGAACTGGCGCGGCTTGAGCAGCAGCGCCTGCATGTCGGCGGGGTATTTCAGGCCGTCCAGGTTGCCGGCGGAGGGCAAGAGCGGGCTGACTTCAAGGCAGTTCACGAAGGGCGTGGCGGCGCGCGGCTGGCCCAGCGTCGCCGGGCCGAAGACCGGCAGCGAGCGGCCGGCGGCGTCGTGGATGTTGCAGACCGGCAGGAAGCCCTGGCCGAAGAAAAGCTGCTGTGAGGCGGCGTCGGGAACCGGCAGCCAGGTCAGCACGTGGGCGCGGTTGCCTTCGAGGCGCGTCTGGATCACGCCCCCGCCGCCGGCCAGCGAAAAGCCGTGCGGTTCGCCGTCGGCGGTCAGTTTTCCCTTCACGTTGGCGAAGCGCACCACCAGTTCGGCGGTGCCGAGAATGCGGTGGCGGCGGATGGCGATGTCGCGCAGTTCGATCGGCGGAAGACTGGCGCCGCCAGGACGGGCGGCGCGCTTGCCGCGGATCAACACATCCATCGCTTCGGCCAGCCGGGCGCCGAGCACCGCCTGGCCGCGGCCGCCGATGTGAATGCCGTCGTCGAGGCCCAGGTCAATCGCGGGCACCGTCGCGACGCGCCGGATGCGCCGCGGCAATAGGCGCTGCTGTTCCTGGACGGAATTCCAATGGGTCGCCGAGCCGCTCGTGACAAACCGGCCCAACTGCACCAGCACGAAGGGGAGTTGGGGATCCTCCAGATCGCGGCGGAAGGCGGCAACCAGGGTGGCCATGCGGTCGGTGTACAGGCCGGAAGCGGCGGGGTTCGCGTCGGACTCGCCCTGGTACCACACGATGCCGGCGACGCGGCCGCCATTTTTGCGCGCGCGGCGGATCGCGGCGCCGTAGAGGCTGTTGCCGGCTTCGGGGAGCTTGGCCGGGTCCCATTCGGGCATGGAGGTGCCGCCGTGAGCGCTGGCGATCAGGCCTTGCGGCACGCGGGTGCGCTTGGCCATGGCCTGGCCGAAGGCGACGCCCGGGCCGACGCCTTGGTGGGGCGCCTTCTGCGGGCGCGTCGCGCGGATGGTGGCGTGAACCGAATCGACGGCGTCCCAAAGGTTGTGGACCGGGTCCTTGGCCGGCGCCCAGCGGTCGTTCATGAAGAACGCCTGCACGGATTTCATGGGCTTCAGCGCGAATTCCATCCAGCCGATGCCCTGCATGTTGGACTGGCCGGCGAGGATCCAGAGATCGCCGACGTAGATGTCTTCGACGCGCAGCCGTTCGGCCGGTTTGCCGTCGGGTCCACCGGGGCCGGCGATGAAGAGTTCCACGATGTACGGCCCGCCGACGGGGATGCCCTTCAGCTTGGCGTGGAAGGCGCCGTCGTTGGCTGCGCCGATGGAACGATCGAAGCCGGGCAACGATTTCGACCCGCGGCGGACCCGCGCGTAGACGGGGCCGGCGGCGCGGCAGACGCCGCGGACGACGGTGTCGCTGCGGCCTTGGCCGTCGCGCTGCAGAACGCCGTGGGCGAAGAGGCCCGCGTGAATTTCCATGCTGGATGCTCCGAAGCGGCCGTGGGGTCGAATCGCTGGAAAGTGTACGCGCGCGGGGCGGGGGGTCAAATCGCGGGGGGGAGGGGCACCACAGAGACTCCGAGGCACAGAGGTCGGAAGGGAAATGGGCGAAGAAACGAGGAGGGGGCGGAGGAGGAGGAAAAGAACGCGCACATGTGCGGGCGGCGGAATTTGCGGAAAATGCTGTAACCATTCGTCCCGAGCGCACTCTCATATTGCAGGCCGCGGAAAGAACCGGCCGAGGAATGGTGGAACGCACTTGCAACCGACCCTTGGAATCTCCAGCATGCTCGACGCTTCGCCCAACCTCGACCCCGCCCAGCCGCCGGCGCTGCGTGAACCGGCGGCGGCCGGGGAAGCGGCGCAGACCGCCGCTGCGGCGCGAACCGATGGCTTGAACACTTCCGCCGCGAGCGCGGGACCTGACGCCGACCAGCGGGATGTGGCGGCCTTCCGCAGCGGCGACCGGGACGCGCTGGAGCGCATCTACCACCGGCACGGCGACCGGATTTGGCGCTACGCACGGTATTACTCTGGGCGCGACGAAATCGCCGCGGAAATCGTGCAGGAGACTTTTCTGCGGCTGATCCGTCACCTGGCCGAATTCGAAGGCCGCGCGCGGCTGACCACCTGGCTGTTCACGCTGGCGCGGTCGGCGGCGCTGGAACGGGTG
>JBOHNC010000194.1:0-2367 GCA_050730415.1 Planctomycetota bacterium | reverse complement strand
GGGCGGGCGCGACCGGCGCCGGCGCCGGAATCAACTGCTGCGCGGGCGCTGGCGCGGCGCCGGGCGGGGGCGCTTCGGTCGCGGAGGCGGGGTTGGGCGCGTCGGGGTCGAGGCCGTCGTCTTGCATGCGATTTTTGCCCCCGGCGGGAGCGGCGGGGGTGGCGGGAGTGGCGGGAGTGGCGGCGCCGGCAGATCCGGGCACGGCGCAAGCGCGAATCACGGCCAGGAGGTCATCCCCGCAGCCGGCTCGTTTCAGGGCATTCAAGGCGTCATCGTCGGGCGCGAAGGCGATACCGTGTTTTTTGACCGAGGCGGCGACTTCCGAGTCGCTCATCCCGATCCCCTTCATGTTGATGAGGTTGTTGACGGTAAAGGGCTGCAGCGCCGGCTGGCGTTTTTGAGCGGCCGCGGTGACGGCTTTGAGGTCCAGGTCGGACAGGCCGGCTTGCTGGAGCGCGGCCATGGCCGCGGCATCGGCGTCGAAGGCGACGCCGCGGCGGGTGATGATTGCGGCAATTTCCTGGGCGGTGAGGCCGGCGGCGGGGAGGACTTTGACTTGGGCCAGGGTGAGCGGGGGTTCGGCGTCGGCGGCGGCCAGGCTGCGGCTGGGCGCGCACAGAGCCAGGAGGGTTCCCAGCGCGGCGGCGTAACACAGCGTGCGCAGGAGCGGTTGGGGCGGCGAGGGCATGAGGGGGGCTCCGAATGCGTCCTAGGACACCGATTATACAACGCTGGGGAGCTTATACAGGCCGGGGAGCGACCTCCGGACGTGCCGTGACCGCTGCACGCAGGCGCAACCCCCAAGCTCCCTCCCGTTCACACAGAATGACGTGGGGATAGGACGGACTTAGCAGCAGAATTGCGGCAGAAAAATCAATTGAAGGAGGCGTGGCCCCAGCCGATGGCCAGCATGAGTTGCCAGACGATGCCGTACAGGAGGTAGTTGAAGACCAGGATGAGCAGGAAACTATACACGACCGAGCGCATGGTGGCGCGGCCGACGCCTTCCGCGCCGCCGGTCGCGGAATAGCCCTGTTCGCAGGAGATGGTGCAGATCAGGATGCCGAAGACGATGGCTTTGAAAAAACCGAAGAGCGGGTCTTCGACCTGGAGAAACTGCCAGGTGTACTTGAGGAACAGCGCTTTGGGATAGCCGAACCGGGCTGCGGCCACGACCATGCCGCCCCAGATGCCGACGACGTCGGCGAAAACAGTGAGGATCGGCATGACCAGCAGCATGGCGATCAGCCTGGGGACGTACAGAAACCGGACCGGATGAATGCCCATGACGGTGAGGGCGTCGATTTCCTCGTTGACGGTCATGGTGGCGATGGTCGAGGACATCCCGCCGCCGACGAAGCCGGCGACGATGATGGCCGTGAGCACCGGGCCGAGTTCGCGGGTCATGGTGGCGCCGATGATGGGGCCGAGCGGATCGAGCCCGACGACGGCTTTCAGCGCATCGCCGGTCTGTCCGGCGATGACCATGCCGGAAAAGATCGCGGTGATACATACGACCGGCAGAGCCAGCACGCCGCATAGAAACATCTGTTCGATGACGCGCCGCAGATGCCGCTGCGGGTGGCGATTCAGGACGGGAATGAGGTGCAGCGCCTGGGCGGGAAACTGGGCCAACAGCAATGCGGCGCGCCCGGCGGTGTAGACCAGGCCGATGCAGAAATCGCCGAGCCAGGCAATGCCGGCGATCAGGCTGTTCCAGGTTCCGATCAAGGCAGATCCCCGCATTGAATTGGTTGGATCGGGTGTACCGGCAGGCCCGTGGAACAGAGCGCGCGCCGCAATGCGCAGCATCCAAGCCCCCCGCATCTGGCCGGAGGCCGCAACATTGTAGTCGAAAATCCGCGCAGGTTTCCCGCCCGCGGCCGGTCCGTCAAGATTCAATGGAGCGGCCGTTCGAAGCCCTCCCTGGAGCGCCAACATTCACGTCCCGTCTTCCCCGGGAGCGCCGGCATCCTGCCGGCTCTTCGCCCCAACCATGCATTCGGCTCCGTGAACAGGCGAACCGGAATTCTCGGCCTCGGGGGTTTGGGATCCAACTTCACGCTTGGGGAGTTTAAAGGCGCTCGCTTCGCGCGCCTTTTTTATGCACGGGCCTGGAGACCCGTGCCACGGGGCGAAGGGCATTTGTTGGGCGAGGGGCCTGGAGAGGAAGAGGAAGAAAAAGATTGGCGCGAAACGCGACATTCGCGAATCGCCGTTCAGCGGCCACGGGCACAGGTGGCGCGGGCCTATGGCCCGTGGACAAAAAACCGCGGCGACGCCGCGGTCCGTATCCCGTTTTCCATCCGCTCGAACAAAATTCGCGTTGTAGTGTTAGGGCCGTGATTTTGGAACCGCAGGGTCGCC
>JBOHNC010000193.1:0-4271 GCA_050730415.1 Planctomycetota bacterium | reverse complement strand
TGGAAGGTCGAGTACGCGGTTCTGCTTCGGATCGCGCGAAGCGGTCTGCCGACCGCCACCAGGGGTAGCCTGCGGAAGACCTCCGGCAACCCCTGGCTTTGTTACCTCGCGCCGTTGGCGCGAAGAGCCGGACCTGGCGCTCGGCGCTCTCAGGGTATGCGCGAAAGCTGTGGGGGATGGGCAGGTCGAATGCCCCACGACCCTCCCAAAGGCCTCTTCCGCGCGGTCCGCGTCGATCATTTCGCTCCAGCCGCGTCCTCGCACGGAACCGCACCCGACGAAGATGTGGGGCATGGACCGTTGCACGCATGGCGGCTATTGCGGGATCGCGATCGTCAGGCTGTCGTTCTCGAGTTCATCCACGGAGTTGGCCCATTTTTTGAATTCGGGATATTGAGCCACCTTGATGGTTTCCTCCAGCACCGAGGCGGATTTCGTCACGGTCACCGTCTGGCCGTCCTGCGTCACTTTGCGGATGTAGGCCGCTTCCGGCGTTTTCAAATCCTCGTCCTGCGGCTTGGATTTGACCGTCGCGCCCTTGGGCAGGTGCAGCACCAGTTTCTCGGCGATGGTGTACTGGAAGCGCACCCACAGGTCATCCTTGCGGGTCGGTTCGTTGGCGTAGCGCTGCGACCAGTTCCAAGGATGCGGTTCGACCGTCAGCGCGAGGTCGGTCGGGTCGATGCGGGTGCCGACGTTCGGCGCCTGGAAGTCGAATTCGTAGAAAACCGGTCCCAGCAGATCCTTGGGGTTGCCCGTCTTCAGGTTGGTCAGCGTGGCCTTGGGGAAAGTGCGGCCGATCAGGCCCTCCATCATGAGTTTCACCTTCTCCGGCTGTTCCTGCGACGAACGGTACCACTGCTGGAAGAAGCCGGTGTAGTCGATGCGCACATGGCCGGCGCCGGAGCCATCGGGATTCATGGTTACGTCGATGTCGGTCTTGAAGCCGTTGTCGCTGCCGGGCGAGCGCGGAATGGTGGCCCACGTGCCGCCTTGGTCGTCGACCAGCAGCACGTTGGCGCCCTGATCGGAGGGCGGGACCTCGCCCAGCCCGTTGTCGTTGGTGGTGCCGTCCACCCAGTAGGCTTTGCCGTCGCAGTCGGGCACATAGGCGATGCAGTGGTTGAACAGGTCCGGCGCGGCCAGCGCGTCCTTGGGGTTTTCGCCGCTGTCCACGGTACGGATAAGCACCAGCTTGGCTTTGATCCCGGCCAGTTTGCACATCGCCGCGATCAGCGTGGCGGAGTCCTTGCAGTCGCCCATTTTCGATTCCAGCGTCTGGTCGGCGCGGTGGGGCTTGTAGCCGTTGCGGCCGAGTTCGATGCCGACGTAGTGGATGTCCTGGATGACGGCGTTGTTGATCGCCTTCAGCTTGTCGAGCGGCGTCTTGGCGTTCTTGGTGATTTCGGCCACCTTTTCCTGGAGCTTGTCGTTGTCCAGCGAAAGCTGGTCTTTGGCCATCTGCCAGAACCATTTGCCGACGTCGTTCCAGTCGGAGAAGGTCGAAATCTGGATGAACGGCAGGCGGTTGGCGGTCGGCTCCATGTTGGTTTCATGCTGCAAGCCGGGGATGTCCTTGCGTTCGAACATGACCACCTTGCGCCCGGGCCCGGAGCTCGGCAGGTCGACCGGGTCGATTTTTTCCCGCAGCGATTTCATGTAGAACTTGCGGTCGGCGGGCAGGTCCAGAATGTACTGGCTCAGCCGCGTCGGCTGTTCGTTGCCCATGTACCACATGTCGGCGAAATAGTTGCCGTACAGGCCTTCCTGGGTGTCCTTGCGCAGGTACTGGAAATCGACCACGCAGCCGACATCGAGCTTGGTGAAGGTCACCACCGTCGCGGTGTAGCCTTCGTCGTACATCCGTCCCGCCGCGTCGGCGCCGCTGTGGCGCTGGCCGTCGTGGACCTGGCCGTGGCCGATCTCGTTGCCCTGTGCGTCGTAGACCACCGCGCGCAGCACCTTCACGCTTTCGCGGTCGGCGTTGAAGGCCACGCCGTTGCGCTGCATTTTCTGGATCGCCTGCGGCTGGAGAATCTGCTGGATTGAGTGCACCATCGATTGCTGGGTGCCGTTTTCGTTGACGCGCACCGCTTCCTGGTCGAGCAGCACCACCGAGTTGTCGGTGGGGTAGTCGGCGAACTTGTCCGGCGGCACGATCAGCGCTTTGATCTGCGCGGCGGTCAGGTCGTAGGGCTTGTACCAGTCGTCGGTTTTGCCTTCCAGCAGCGCGACGTACTCGCGCAGGTTCGCATTTTCCGGCTTGGCCGCCAGCGACTGGTTGAACAGGTCGATCACCTGCTTTTTGACCGCTTCATCGGTCGGATGCATGCGGCGCAGCAGTTCGCCTTTTTCCTGCAAAAGCTGCGGGTGGCCGGGAGCGATCTTGAGCGCGTCGTCGACCAGTGCCAAGGCCGCGTCCGGCTTGCCGGCGCGCAGGTTGTAATCGACGGCCAGGCGGAGCAGCCGCTGGCTCTGCGGGTCGATCGTCAGCGCGTGCTGCACCAGATCGGCGGCCTGATCGGCGTGGAACTGAGCGTCATCCCAGGCGGCGATGGTTTCCAGCACCGCCGGGTTACCGCCCAGGTAGTGCAGCGCCCGCTGCGCTTCGGTTTCGCGCTCGGAGTCGGTGTCCAGCGAGTTCCAGTGTTTCAGCCAGAGGTCCACGTCCAGCGGCCGGTATTCAACCGCCGAATTGAGCACCTGCCGCGCCTGCACGGCGTCCTGGCGCTGGTTCAGCGCGTCGGCGACGATGGTCTGCCACAGCCCGGCGTCGCCCTGGCCGGCTTGCAGCAGCGCGCGCGCTTTCTGTTCGGCCGTCTGGAGCAGCCCTGCGTCGTCCTGGCGCGAGAGAATTTCCTGCGTGGCCCCGGCGGCGGCGGGGTCGGCGGCGAGCACCTTGCGCGCGGCCAGAATCGCCACGTTGCGCTTGCGCGCGTGCTGGCAGGCCAGGAAGTTGACCCACAGGCTGTCGGGGGCGAGCTTGGTCGCCTGGTCGAACACCACCTGATCGTCGGCATCTTCGGGGTTGCCGATGTTGCGGCTGGCCATCAAGGTGGCTTTCAAGGTCAGCAGCGCGGCCTGGCAGGCCGGCTGCGCGCAGGGCGAAGCGGCGGCCTTGGTGGCGGGGTTTTTGATTTGCGCCAGCGCCTGATCGATGCTGCCGTACAGGCCGCTGGGGAATTCCGGCGCCTGCGCCGGTGGCGTCGTGGGCGCGGCGGCCGCGGCGGCTTGCAATTTGGCCGGGTCGTTCGAACTGTCCACCGCGACCGGATCGCCGGCCGGATTGCAAAGCTGCGCGCTCATTTCAAAGCCGCGCGCCATCGCTTCGGCAATGCCCAGCTTCACCATCAGAATGTGATCGCCGGCCGAAAGCTCCATCGGCACGGTGGCCTTGGCGAAATCGTAGCTCGAATAAAACGGCACTTCGGCCAGTTGCTTGCCGTCGAGGAACACCTTGGCCCCGCCGCCGCAGCCCAGGCGCAGCACATACTCGCCGGCGGCGTCGATCTTGAGCGCCGTCGCGGCGTACATCGTGACCTGTTCGTTGGGAAAGATGAGGTCGTCGCCATGCAGCCGGCCCATCGGCAGCGCGCCGGCCGGCACCGCGTGCCAGTGGATCGGCCCGTTTTTGCCCGCCTCGGCCTGGTCGAAGTGAATGCCCTTCTCCGGCCCGAGCACTTCGTTCTGCGCTTTTTTGTCCTGGTTGTCGAACGGCCCGATGATCGCCCAACTGCGCAGGAAATCCTGCTTGGCCACCAGCTCCTGCGCCGCCTTGAACTGCCCCTGCATCACCAGCAGGTTGACCGCCATTTCCCGCGCCCGCGCCCGCACCGCGCCGGAGGCCACCGGGGGATTGGCTTCGGAGCAGCGTTCGAGCGCCTGCACGGCCGGTTCGGCCTGGTTTAAATCGGTCACGCAGTCTTCCAACACGTCGATATACAGCCCCGCCAGCGTGTGGTCGTCGGGCCGCAGATGATTCAGCCCGTCGATGACCGTCTGCGCCGCTTCGGCGCGACGGGCTTCGATCAGTTGCACATAGGCCAAGCCCAGCACCGCGGCGGCTTCCTGGGTGTCCTGGCCTTTCAGCGCGGCTTCGAAATGCGCCTTGGCGGCGGCGAGGGTGCCTTTGGCATTGAGCAACTGGTCCCAGCCGGCGGCGGCTTCCACCGACAGCGGGCCGCCCAGCGGCGGGAACTGCGCGGTGACGGCCGCGGCAGAGGCAGCGTCGGCGGGCGTCGCGCCGGCGCCGGCGGTGGATGGGGTTGGGG
>JBOHNC010000192.1:0-3040 GCA_050730415.1 Planctomycetota bacterium | reverse complement strand
CGCAAAGCCAAAGAGACGATGCTCGAACCGGCGCGCGGATAGCCGGCCGATTTTTCAGCGCATGCTTTGCTTGAATACCGCCAACAGCCGCTTGGCCTTGCTGGGATTTTTCTGGAAGTCGGAGTCGGTCAGTTCCGAGTTCAAAAACTCGCTGTACCCTTCCAGGTGGCGCGGCTCGTCGTCGTTCAGATCGCGAAAGCCGACGCTGTAGTCGGGAAACTGGCGCTCGGTTCGTTCCTCGCGCAGCAGCACGATGATGCCGTAGTGGCGCGGGTCGGCGCTGACTTTGGCGAACAGCGCTTCGACCACCGGCTTTTCGCCTTCGATGCAGTGCATGAAATTGCCGCCCTTGTACAGCAGCATCCCGGTGACGCCGCGCTTGGCGTTGCGCGCGCGGCTGCCTAGAAGCAGCTTCGCGAGTTGCTCCTTGGTAAAGGGCTCTGTCGCAGTGCTGGCGTAGACGATGCAGTACAAGGTGTCCGCCCCGAAGGGCTGTTGCAGGTTTGCCATATTCGCAGAGTATACCCTGCCGCGCGGGGCGGGGCCGGGCCAACTTCTGGATTTCAAGCAGTCAACCGGCCGCGGATTACAGCCAGCGTGTGCCGGCCCACTCACGGCAAGGATGCAGCTTCGGTTTCCTCGTAACCGATGGAATTCCGCCCCGGCGTGCCAAAATATTTGACAGTCCCGAAGCGGGCTGTCCAATTTCCGGCAGCACGGACTCCGGTTAAGCGGCGATCGCATCCTGTGCATCCATCGCCATTTTCATGGGGCGCGCTCCCGGCGGACAGGACCGGCAACCCCAAAAACGCGGTTCGGTACATCAATTGCTCCAATTGATGCGCCTTGGCTGCGTCAAGCCGCTCGATCGCGGACGACAAACCGAGCCGGCCACATTTCGTGGGCCTGCCCAGCCTGGAGGGAGCCCACCATGTCCGACTGGCAGAATAGGTACGCCGCCAAACTGATGACGCCGGAGGCCGGTGTGAGCTCGCTGCGCAACGGCCAGCGCGTGTTCATCGGCTCGGGCGCGGCGGTGCCGGCCGGCCTGGTGGCGGCGCTGGCACGGCGCGGGCCGGAGCTCTCCGACGTTCAGATCGTCCACATCATGACGCTTGGCCCGGCGCCCTACGCCGCGCCGGAACTGCGCGACAGCTTCCGTCACAACGCATTTTTCATGGGCAAGAACGTGCGCGACGCCATCGCCGCCGGCCGCGGCGACTACACGCCGATTTTTCTGTCCGAACTCCCGCGCCTGTTCCGCCGCGGCACCGTGCCCGTCGACCTGGCACTGATCCAGGTTTCGCCGCCCGACGAACATGGCTTCTGCAGCTTGGGCGTGAGCGTGGACGTGGTCAAGGCCGCCGCCGAAAGCGCGCACCGCGTGGTGGCCGAAGTCAATCCGCGCATGCCGCGCACGCTGGGCGACAGTTTCCTGCATGTTGATCGGCTGCACGGCCTGGTCGCGGTGGACACGCCGATTC
This sequence comes from Planctomycetota bacterium, assembly GCA_050730415.1. Lineage (GTDB taxonomy): Bacteria > Planctomycetota > SZUA-567 > H5-PLA8 > JBOHNC01 > JBOHNC01. Next base: position 1,556 of record JBOHNC010000192.1, on the reverse strand, counting down.
TCGAACTGCCCGCGCTGCCCTTCGACGACATCAGCCGACGGATCGGGCAGAACATCGCCGACCTCATCGACGACGGCTCGACGCTGCAGATGGGCATCGGCGGCATTCCCGACGCGGTGCTGGCGGCGCTGGGCGGTAAGAAAGATCTGGGCATCCACACCGAAATGTTTTCCGAGGGCGTCATTCCGCTGGTTGAAAAAGGCGTGATCAACGGCGCGCGCAAGAATGTCAACCCCGGCAAGATCGTGGCCAGCTTCGTGCTGGGCACCCGCAAGCTGTACGATTTCATCGACAACAATCCGCTGTGCGAATTCCGGCCCACCGAGTACACCAACGACCCGTTCCGGATCGCGCAGAACGACCGCATGGTCGCGATCAACTCGGCGCTGCAAGTCGATCTGACCGGGCAGGTCTGCGCCGACTCGATTGGCACCTATTTTTACAGCGGCATCGGCGGGCAGGTCGATTTCGTGCGCGGCGCGGCGCGTTCCAAGGACGGCAAGGCGATCATCGCGCTGCCGGCGACGGCCAAGAACGGTCAGTTGTCGCGCATCGTGCCGGTGCTGGCGCCCGGCGCGGGCGTCGTCACCAGCCGCGGCGACGTACACTACGTCGTCACCGAATACGGCGTGGCCAATCTGCATGGGAAAACCATCCGTGAACGAGCCATCGCGCTGATCCACATCGCTCATCCGAAATTCCGCGACAAACTGATGGAAGAAGCCCGCGACCGCAAAATCGTCTACCGCGACCAAGTCGATGCGCGCGGTTTCGGCGATCCCGAACTGGCCAACCTGGGCTCGAAGTTCCTCTGCAAATCCGGCCAGACGGTGCGGTTCCGCGTGATCCAGCCGACCGATGAGGAAATGATGCGCGAGTTCTTCTACGCGCTCAGCCCCGAAACGGTCTACCACCGGTTTTTTTCGACGCTGAAGGCGCTGCCGCATGAGAAACTCAAGGAGTTCGTCAACATCAGCTACGCGACCGACATGTCGCTGGTGGGCGTGGTGACCGAAGACGAGCGGGAAGTCATCGTCGCCGTGGGCAGGTACGCGCTGGATCTGTCCACCAACGCGGCGGAGGTCGCCTTCGTGGTGGCCGACGCCTGGCAGGGACAGGGGCTGGGGTCGTACATGTTCAAGCAACTGATGGGCATCGCGCAGAAGCGCGGGATCGTGCGATTCACCGCCGACGTGCTGGCCGACAACGCGGCGATGCTGCATGTGTTCCACAAATATTCGCCCACGCCGATCCAGAGCGTGCTCGACGGCGGCATCTACCAGCTCAGCTTCAGCCTGCAGACGCCGGGGCCGCATACAGCGCCGGTGGACGCCGAGGAATAGCCCCCTGGCGCGCCGGTCTCCAGACCTGTGCATTACCCACTTTTTTCGCGAATGCCCTGGGAGCGCGGGTATCCTGCCGGCTCCGCCTCTTCGCGCCAACGGCGCGAGGTAACAAAGCCAGGGGTTGCCGGAGGTCTTCCGCAGGCTACCCCTGGTGGCGGTCGGCAGACCGCTTCGCGCGATCCGAAGCAGAACCGCGTACTCGACCTTCCA
>JBOHNC010000191.1:0-3044 GCA_050730415.1 Planctomycetota bacterium | reverse complement strand
GGACGCGCCCGTGGCGCCGGCCCGGTCGGCCCCGCTTTTCGCAGGATGCAGATCCCCGCGCGTTGCCGCTGTCGCCGCGCCGGGCGCAGTCTGCGTTCCGGCGGCCGTGACGGAGGTGGCGGCCGTGGCGGCCGTGGCGGGGAGGTCCGGCAGCGCGGTCGGGTAGGCCGCCGTCGCCAGCACCGGCGGCGCTCCCGCGCCGATGCCCGCGAAGCGGCTGCCGATCGCGCCGCAGGGTCCGTCGACGAACATCGGTTCCGCCGGCGCGGCCTTGCCGCCCACCGGCGGCGCTCCCAACAGAAAGTAGAAGTCGCTCTGCCCACAGGCGCACAGGTCGCGCGCCGAAGTCCAGTCCTGATCGGGGGAGCGCGCGAAGGCCAGCGTGGCGAAGCCGATGTTGGCGGGCAGCAGATCGGAGACGCGCGTGAGCAGCAGGTTCAGGGTGAAATCGCCGGGCGGCAGTTGCACGTCGGTCGCATAGGGCGTCAGGAACGCCCCGCCGGCGGCGTACAGGTGCAGGTGGCCCGCGGGCAGGACGATCAACGCCAGTCCGCTCACCGGATCGGTGACGGCTTCGGCCGTGCGCCCGGCGCATTCGGCGCGCACCAACACCTGCAATGGCTGCCGTGTGACCGGGTCGATCGCCCGGCACAGCACGCGCACGCTGCGGCTGTGGTCGTGCAGGTAGGCTTTGGCTGCGTCCGCCTCACGCTGGTGCGCGTCCAGCGGCTTGCCGGCCGGCCCCTTCGCGCCCGGATGCGCCACCGTCAGCGCCACCGGCTTCAGATGCGTGGTGTCCAACGGCTGCGCGTGCGGCATCGAATTCACCGTTTCCTGCGTCCCCGGCCCCATCGCCAGATCGCGCAGCCGCGGCGTCGAATTGGCCGGACCGATCACCACCGGCCCCCCGCAGGAGGTGACGCCCAACAGCAGCAGGGCGGTCGCCAGCGCCGCGAGCAACCCCCGCGCGAACCTCACTGGCCCCTCGGCCCCAGTCGCCCCGGTCGCCCTGTTCGACAGGCTCTGAACTGCGCCCCTGCAGGGCTGAGCCTTACCCCCATTGTTTTCGCAGTCTGTTTCTTGTCCCCGGAGGTTGTGCATTACCCCCCTCTCCTTTCTTGGGCGATTGTTTGTCTTCCAGCCACGGTTTTCACCCCGTTCTTTAAGCCACGCAATACGGCCGCCACCCGCGTGATGATTCTAGCGCCGGAGGCGCGGCAGAATCATAGCCCAGCAGTTGGCCGGAAGGCGCAGCCTGGAGGCCATCTGCTGGGAAAGCGGTGCGCAGCAACGCTCCCGCGCGATCCGAAGCAAAACCACACATGCGACCTTTCATCGCGCGGAACCGCACGCAACGTTCAACGAAGCAAATGTATTTCGGCGCGTCGCCCACGACGTTCCGCGCGGGAATATGTGGGAAGCGCGACATCGCCTTGGACCGCGCGGGGCGGTCTGGCGACCGCGTACCAGGGGTAGCCTGCGGAAAACCTCCGGCAACCCCTGGCTTTGAACCCTCGCACCGTTGGCGCGAAGAAACCGACCTGCTGGTCGGCGCTCCCGGGTCATCCGCGAAAAATGTTGGTAATGCACAGCCTCGGAGTGGACGAACCATGGATAGCCGGGGGTGAAACCGCCGGAAAGGTGTGTCGTGTCGCGGCCCTGTCGAATGAGGCGCCACGACACACCCAAAGCGTTCTTCCGCGCGACCCGAGGCGATCATGGCCTCCCCGCGGACCCATCGCGCAAAACCGCACCCGCCGAAAATGCGGGAAAGGATCAGCCGGCCCGGCACGCTGCGCTGCGGTTGCATCAACATTGCACGAACTCACACAGCATCGCGTCGGCGACCGGCCGACCGGCGGCGGTCAGCCGGAGCAGCTGCCCGGGACGATATTCCACCAGGCCCAGCCGCTGCCACAGCACGATCCGGTCGGCCAGCCCGGCGGTCGGATCGCGGCCGAACACCCGCGCAAATTCCGCCAGGTCCACCCCTTCATTCAGCCGCAACCGCAGCACGAAGGCCTCGCCCGCGGCGGCCGGCCCCGTCAGTTCTTCTTCGACCGCCTCCGGCCGCCGGCCGGCTTCCAAGGCCTCCGCCCAGCGCCCGAGGTCCCGGCCGGTGGTCCGCCGGCGGCCGTCTTGCAGGCTCGAGGCCGACGGCCCGATCGCCAGGCAGCGGCGGCGATGCCAGTACACGAGGTTGTGCACTGCGGCATGCCCGCGCCCGCGGCTGTAGTTCGAAATTTCGTATTGCTCGAAGCCCGCCCCCGCCAGGTACTCCATCGCCCGCCGGTACATCGCGCCGACCAGGTCTTCGTCGCAGGGCGTCAGCCGGCCCTGTTCGCGCAGCACATGAAACGGCGTGCCCGGCTCGTAGGTCAGCGCGTAGGCCGACAGATGGGTGATCGGCAGCGCCTGCGCGGCCTCCAGCGATTGTTCAAAATCGGCCAGGGTCTGCCCGGGCAGGCCGTAGATCAAATCGATCGACGCGTTGGCCAGCCCCGCCTGCCGCGCGAAGGCCACCGCGGCCGGAATTTCCTCCCGTGTGTGGATCCGTCCCAGCACCAGCAACTGTGCCGGGTCGAAGGTCTGCGCGCCGAACGAAATCCGGTTGACGCCCGCCGCCTGCCAGGCATCCAGCTTGCCGGCATCCAGCGTTCCCGGATTGCATTCGATGGTGACCTCCCGCGCGCGCGAAAAATCCACCCGCCGCTCCAGCGCCTGCATCAGCCGCCGCCAGTGCGCGGGCGTCAGCACCGACGGCGTCCCGCCGCCGAAAAATACCGTGTCCGGCGCAAACCCCGCCGGCAGCGCCAGCTCCACCTCGCGCGCCGCCGCCGCCAGGTAGCGTTCGATGCGATCCTCCCGCGCGATCTCCCGCGCGAAATCGCAGTAGGCGCAAATCTGCGCGCAAAATGGCACGTGCACATACAGCCCCGACAGCGGCGGAAACGCCGCAATCGCCGCGGCCGCGGGCGTCGCGTCCGCCACCGGCGCGGTGGGTTCCGCCGCTGGCGCGGTGGCGCCGGCGCGCTCGATGAGCC
>JBOHNC010000190.1:0-6518 GCA_050730415.1 Planctomycetota bacterium | reverse complement strand
ACTGTACACCGCGCCCAGCACCGCTCCCTGGTGGCCCTGGCAGGCGGCAGTGCGCTTGCCTTCCAGCAGCCCCCAAAGTTCGATGCTGCCGTCGTCGGCGGCGACCAGCACCTGGTTGCCGTCGCGGTCAATGCGTACGCCGGTCAAGCTCCGCGCCTTGCCATCAAGTTCCTTGTACACCGTTCCCGTCCCGGCGTCCCAAAGCCGCGTCGTCCCGTCGGTGCTGCCGGTCAGAACCGTCTTCCCGGTCGGGCTGAAACTCACCGCCGTCACCGGCGACCCGACCTGCAAAATGTGCAGCGTTGCGCCGGTGCCGATCGCCACGATGCGCACCGTCCTGTCGCGCGACGCCGACGCAAACGCGCTGCCGTCGGGGCTCAGATCGATCGCCGTGATCGCCGCGGTGTGATCGGAAAATGTGCGAGTCTTGCCATCGGCGATGGTCGTGATCGTGACGGTGCCGTCGGCCAGCCCGGCGATCAGCGCGCGCCCGTCGCTGCTGAACTGCAACGCGGTCACCGCCGCGGGAGCCGCAGCCATTGGCTTGATCGATTTCCAGACGGCGAATGGATTGTCCTCCAGCGATCGCCGCGTGTCGGCGATCAGCGCCAGCACCTTGGTGTCGCCGGGCTTGAGCGCGGCGGCCTGTTCCAGACGTTCCAGCGCGGTGTGTTTCAGCGGCGCCGGGTCCTCGCCGGCCGCCCGCGCCGCGTGGGCTTCGTCGAGCGCCTCCTGCGCACTTTGCATTTTCAGAGCGAACCGGTCAAGCTGCTCCTGCCAGGCGTGCCACTGGTCGAGGTCGGCCTGAAACCGCGCCGGCGCAGCCTTGTCGTCGGGATGAATCGCGCGCACGGTCTGCCAGCCGCCCAGCGCCGCCTCGCACGCGCGCATCGCCCCGTCCAGATCGTTGTCCGCGAGCGTGGTCATGTGGTCCTCGGCCTGATGCGCGCGCGCCAGCGCGTCATCGGACAACCCCGGCACCGATTCCGGCGGACACAGCGGCTGCGCGCCGTCGCGCGGGTTGCAGAACAGATGCACATCGTTGCCCGCGGCCAACGCCAGCGCTGTCCCGTCGGGGGAAAATGCGCCCGCAAAGCAGGCGTCCGGCAGGCCGTACAGCACCGCCAGCGGCGCGCCGGTGTCGGTCTGCCAGAGGCGCGCCGTGCGATCGGCGCCGCCGGTCAGCATCGCGTGGCCGCCCGGGCTGAAGGCCACGAACTGGACCGCACCGCGGTGACCTTTCAAGGCCGGCAGTTCGGTCCCGTCCGCCAATTGCCACCGGCGGACCAGCCCGTCCAGGCACGCGGCGGCGCCGATCCGACCGGTCGGATCGATCGCCAGCGTGCAGACCGGACCGTCGGGCGGGTCGCTGAGTTTCATGGTCAGCCCGAGCGTTGCGCCATCCAGCACCACCAGGCTGTTGTCGGCCAGTTGCGCGAGCGCAACCTTGTGCCCCGGCCCGAACGCAAGCCGGGCGATGTCCAACGGCCCGGCGCTCACCGATCCACCGCCCGCGCCCGTTGCCGTGGCGAATCGCTGCAACGTGCCGCCGGCGGTCAACGTTTCAATCTGGTCGTCATTCGCCGCCAGGCCGACATAGGCTTCGTTGGGCGCGTCGATCGATAGTTTTAGCTTGCCCAGCGCAACATCCCAGACGCGCACCGCCACGTTGTCCGCGCTGACCAGGCTCTTCCCGTCGGCGGAAAATAGCAGCGTGTTCGGCCAGGCTTTGTGTCCGGTGCATTCGAAGCGGCTCTGCCGAGTCTGCGTGTCCCAGAGCCGGACCGCGGCGTCCTCGCCGGCCGAGGCCAGCGTTTTGCCGTCGGGCGAAAAAGCCACCGCCTCCACCGGCGCCGTGTGGCCGCTCAGCCGCGCCACCTCCACCAGACCGCTGTAGTAGGCTGCCGCCCGGGCGTCGGCGCAGGCCGCAAGCAGCCGCTGCGCGGCCGGGTCATCCGGTTTGGCGGCCAGCGCCTTGCGGCAGTCGGTCTCCGCGCTGCGCCAGTGCCGCCACGCCGCGCCGGCGCCGCCGTCGGTGGGCAGAGCCTCGGTCGCGGCCGTCTGCTCGTCGCGAGCTCCCGTCATCGCCGCGGCGTAGGCTTTGGCCTGCGCGGCAATCCGGTCGCCGATCTGTTTTGCCTGCGCTTCGGCCCGTGCCCGTCCGTGCGCCGCGTCGCTGTCGTTCGGATGCATCCGCAGCGCGCGGTCCCAGGCGGCCGCGGCCTGCTCCCAGGTGGCTTCGGCTACCGCCGGATCGCCGGCCAGATCGGCTTCGGCCGCCTCGGCGTGGCGAGCATCCAGCACCGCGAGTTTCCACGCATCGTCCACCCCCGCCGCATTCGGCGGCGGATCGGCCTGGAAGGGATTGGACCATTCGCGAATGGTGTGGTCGCCGACGGTGAAGATCGAACGTCCGTCCAGGGCCAGTGCGGCGTCGAATACCGGGCTCGTGTGCCCTCGCAGCGTGGTCAGCAGTGCGCCGTTGCGCAGGTCCCAGACGCGGGCGGTGCCGTCGTAGGAGGCCGTCAGCACCAGCAAATCGCCCAGGCAAAAGTGCGCACGATCCACAATGTCGGTGTGCCCCTGCAGCGTGTAGATGCCGGCGCCGGTCGCGGCGTTCCAGACGCGTGCGGTGGTGTCGGTGGAGGCCGTCACGATGCGCTTGCCGTCGGCGGAGAATTCGCCCCAGAGCACCGCGCCGGTGTGACCGCGCAAAATGCGTTTGCACTCGCCCGTCGCGGCGTCCCAGATGCGCGCGGTCCGGTCTTCGCCCACCGTCAGCACCTGCGTCCCGGTCGGATCGAAGGTCGCCCTGTACACTTTTCCGGTGTGTCCCTTGAACACGCGCAGTTCCTCGCCGGTCTGCGCATTCCACAGGCGCGCGGTGCCGTCGTGGGAGGCCGTCACCACCTGACGGTCGTCGGGGCTGAATTCAGCGGAATCGATCCAATCCGTGTGGCCGGTCAGGGTGGCGCTGAGCCGGCCGTCGGCAACATCCCAGACCCGCACGGTCTTGTCGTCGGAAACGCTCAGCAGCCGCTTGCGGTCGTGGCTCACGGCCACCAGCTTCACCGGCCCGGCCTGACTGGTGCTTTCGCCCGGCGGCACGAACAGATGGCTTTGCGCGCCGGTTTCCGTGTTCCACAGCCGCAGCGTGTGGTCGTTGCCGCCGGTGGCCAGCGTGTGATCGGTCAGGAAGGCCGCGTCCAGCACCAGCGCCTCGCCCGATTTCAGCCGCACCGCGGGCTGCGTCGAGCCCGGCTGCCAAATGCGCACCCCGGCGCCCGGCGTCAGCACCGCCACCGCGCTGCCGTCCGGCGACAGGGCCATCCCAAGCAGATTGTCGCGGCTGGCCTCCCCGGCGTAGGGATCGAAGCGCCGCACCTCCACCAGCCCGCCGAAGAAGGCCTCCAAGTAGGCCTGTTGGGCCTGGTCCAGCTTGGCATGCGCCGCCGGCGTGTCCTCGACCACCACGCCGTGACCCAGCGAGGTGTAGGCGTACATCGTCAGCGTCAATTGCTGGCGCGGATCGGTCGTCTGGCCGGCCTGTTCCAACGCATCGGCCCCCTTCGCCATGGCGAACACCGCGGGCAGCCGCTTCGCGATGCGCGCCAACGCTGCGCTCGCGGCCGGATCGGGGTAGACCGCGACCGCCGCCTTGTATTGCTTCACCGCCTCGGTCAGCGCATCCAGTTGGTCGCGGAAATGAGCGGCCCCCGCGGCGCGCGCCTCGGCCGCACGGCCGGCTTCCATGGCCTGGTTCAAGGTCGCCTGCCGCTGCTCGAAATCGGCGACGTGATCGCGCGCATCGTCGTGCCCCGAGCGCGCGCTGAGGTCGCCCGCCTGCGCGCGCAGGGCCCGGCTGAAGGCCGCCTCCGCCGCCTGCCAGCGCAGCAGCGCCGTGGTCACGTCGGTGGCATGGTTGGCCTGGTCCGCGTCCGCCTGCGCCTCGGTCATCGCATCGCTGTAGGTCTGCGCGCTGCGCCGGATGTCCTGGATCACCGCCTCCAGTTTGCCGTTGGCCTGATTCAGCGCGTCGCGCGCGGCCGGATCGTCCGGTTCGGCCGTCAGCGCCGCCTGGCAGCCGTCGATGGTTGCCTGCCAGTCGCGTTTTTCGGCCGCATCGTCCCCGGCGCTCATGGCGCGCTTTTGCGCCTCCCGCGCCGTGCTCATCGCCTGCGTATATTGCGCCCGCGCCGCACGCCGCGGCGCTTCGAAACCAAACCACCAGCCCACCGCCGCAAGCAGAACCGCGGCTGCAACCGCCACCACCAGCCAGATGCTCCGCCGTGGCCGCCCCGACTCCGCCCGCAGCAACCGCGAAAGCGCCCGCGACACCCGCGCCGAATACTGCATGTCCGGCAGCGTATTCGGCACCACCGGAGGCTGCTTCGAAATGCGTTTCGGCTTGCCGGAAACGGCATCGATCTGCACCGGCGGCAGCGGCGCCGGCGGCGTGATATGTAGGTGCGTCTCGATCGCCGCCGTGGACATCATCATCCCGCCGGTGCCCGGCGAGCCCGCCGGCCCGGCAGCGCCCGGCACGCCGCCGTCGCCGGCCACGCCCACTCCGCCCCCCGCGTACAATTCCGGCCGCCCGCTGGAGCCCTGCTCCGCCACCGGCGTGTGGCCCGCCACCGGCGGTGTTTTCACCTCCAGCGCCACCCCCGGCGTCAGATCGCCGCCCGGCCCGCCCGGCCCAACCGGCCCGCCTGGCCCAACCTGCCCAACTGGCCAACCGGACCCCGCCCGACCGGAAGCCGCTGCCTGCGCTCCGCGCGCCGATTGCGCCGCGTGTGCGGCCATCAGCGCCCGTGCCGCCCCGCTCGCGCCCGCATAGCGCGCCAGACCGGCGGTGTCCGCCATCGGGTTGGGCCGCTGCGAATCGGCCGGATTCACCGCCGGCGATCCCTCCACCGCCGCCTGCCCGGTGCCCTCCGGTCCGGTCTGGCCGGTCGCGTCGGCGTACACCGCCGGGCGCGTTGCATCGCTCACCCGCGAACTGCGGGTGCCCGACTGCCGCGGGTCGTTCAGCATGCGCAGCGCGCCGGAAGGATAGGCCACGCCGCTGGCCGTCAGATGCAACGCCTCCAGCAGTTCGGCCCCGTCCTTGAATCGCGCCTCCGGGTCTTTGCTCAGGCAGTGGTCGATCAGTTGCGCCGTCAGGTCGCTCACGTCCGGGCGGAAGCCCCGCAGCGGTGCGTGCGGCTCCATGATGGTCTTCACCAGCAGGTCGCCGACCGAATTGCCCGAAAATGGCGAGCGCCCCGCCAGCAGAGCGTACAGCGTCGCGCCCATGCTGAAGACGTCCGAGGGCTTGGAGGCCCGCTTCGCGTCGCGGATTTGCTCCGGCGCCATGTACCCCGGCGTGCCCATCGTAAGCTGACTGATGGTGCCGATCGAATTGCTGTCCTCGGGCTTGGCCAGCCCAAGATCCGCCAGCTTCGCGCGGCGCAGGTCCAGCGGCGCCGAACCGGTCCGCCGCGGCAGCCGCGGCACCAGCACGTTGTCCGGCTTCACATCGCGATGCACCACGTCGTAGGCGTGAGCGGCGCTGAGACCCTCCGTCGCGCCGATACAGATTTCCAACGCCGCCCATTCCGGCAGACCGCCGGTCGCCAGCGGCGGCGCCGGCTCGCCGTCGCCCGGGGGTGGCGTGAGCACCCCCACCGTCGGCATCCGGCGATCGATCGGCGGCAGGTGCTCGCCGGTCTGCACGCGCTTCAATATTTGCGCGGCCGTCAGCCCGTCCACAAATTCCATGACCAGGTAGAAGACGCCCTCGTCCTCGTTCACGTCCATCACGTTGACGATGTGCGGCGATTTCACCCGCGCCGCCACCCGCGCTTCGGCGAAAAATCGCTTGATCAGGATCGGATTCTTGTCGGCCAGGTGAAACGGCAGCACCTTCACCGCGACTTCATTGTGCAGCCGCGGGTGCACCCCAAAATACACCGCCCCCATGCCGCCTTGGCCCAGTTTCGCGGAGAGAGGAATGCCGCCCAACAGCGGCCGGTTGTCGCTGTCACGCGGCAGTTGCGCCAGCAACCCTTCGCGGGTCAAGTCCTGCGGGGCGACACCCGGCGGATCGGCCCCTTCGGGCGTGGCGTGTGTGGATGGGGCGCTCATGGCGGCGAACGGACCACTCGATCAGTCGGTGAACCGCTGTCACAAGGCGACCCCGGCCGCGTCCGTTTCAACGGCGCAGCCGTTCCGCCCCGCGCCCCCCTGTCGAAAGCCGCCGCGTCTGAACGCGCTCGGCCTCCTGCGGCGTGCATTTGCACCGCCCTTCCCCACCGGCCCAACCGCCGTTTGGGAATGCGCTGCACGTGTGATTATAGTTCCCCCGCCCCAGAGAGGAAACCGTTTCTTTCCAGATTGTTCGCCGGTCGCGAGCTTTCCCAAAAATTCCGTCCCGCCTTCGCCCCTTGGCCGATGACGCCTTGCGGCCAGAATGATGCAGGGCCTGCCTGTCGCCGCCCCTTCACCGAGGCTCCCGCGTGGCCATCATTCAGCCC
>JBOHNC010000189.1:0-7659 GCA_050730415.1 Planctomycetota bacterium | reverse complement strand
CACCGGCCGCGCCGGGACCGTGCGGCCCATCCCGCTGGCAGCGTTCGCCGACGCGCGGGCCGACGCGCGGGCCGACGGCACCGCGCAGAAACCGGCGAATTCGCGGATTCTGGTTGTAAATTCCCCGGTTTTTCAGGATAATCCAGAGGCACATAAAAGTCGGGGTAGGAGGGATGCTATGTCCGCGCAGAGCCGTCGGTTGCCGCGTGCCGGGTTCACGTTGATCGAATTGCTGGTGGTGATTGCCGTCATCATCATTCTGGCGACCATCGCCATCACGGCGCTGGCGGGTGTCCAGGGCCAGCAGAAGATCAAGGACACCACGGCCACCTTGAAAATCATCGACAGCTCCATCCACAGCTACTACGAACTGTACGGCCGCTGGCCGATCGACAACACCGTCGGCCCGCCTTCGCCCCCCGGCCCCACCGAAGCCGCCGTCAACCTCTACGCCAACGGCGAGCTCAACAAGAACATTCTCAAGAACCTCGAACACGACTGGGGCCAGGGCAACTTCAGCGCCTTCCCGCCCAACGCCACCGCGATCGATCCGGGGGACGGCTCGCTGCAGTTCGTCGACGCCTGGGGCCGGCCCTACGTGTTCAAAATCAAAACCATCTCCAAGCAAGCCAAGCAGTTCGTCCAGGTCATCTACTACTATTCCGTCGGCGCCGACGGCCTCGACGACTGGGCCTCCTTCCAGACCTGGCTCAACGGCGCGAGCGGCGTCTGGCCGCCGCCCGATTCCTACCAAGACGGTCTGACCTCCCTCGATCCCAACAAGGATGACGTGTACCCCGGCACCGACTAGCGCCGGAGTTCGGCCATCGTTGGCCGTCAGGAGTTTCCCGTTCATGCCTCAGCCAGGAGCCGCCCGCATGCGCCGCAAAGCCTTCACCCTCATCGAACTGCTGGTGGTCATTGCGATCATCGCGATTCTCGCCAGCATTCTCATGGTCGGCCTGTCGGCGGTGCTCAAAGCCACCTACGAAGACACCGCGCAGACCGCCTGCAACAACCTGGCCACTTCCATGCAGACGCTGAAAAAGGATTACATGCTCTACCACAAGCCGATGGCCTGTTTCATCGACACCAGCACCTTCGTCGATCCGAAAAATCCGACCCTCGTTGAATTGCAGACTCGTGCGGCCAAATTCAACATCGCGCTGGAACTGTGTCCCAAAGCCATCTGGCCCGACGTCGCCTACGAAAGTCCCCCCAACGGCCACTGGCCCTATGTCAATGCGCACAAGAAAAGCCGCGCCCTGGCCACCAACCAGATCAACTCCTACGACTTCGGCACCTACTACGACCCCAAGCACAAGCAGCTTGCCAAGTACGGAGCCGCCGTCACCCAGTTGATCGATCCGTGGGAAAAGCCGTATTACTACCTGATTTTCGAGGAAGACCAGAATGTCATGCAGGCCGACGGCGTCACGCTGGTGTCCACGCCGATCTTCTTCGAGGTCATCGCCTCCGCCGGGCCCGACGGCCTGCTCGACATCACCAAAAACTTTTCCTCCACCGGCGGCTTTCTGGACTTCAGCGCCCATCCCAATAATGAGGACAACCTGTACGCCGTGGTCGACAAATGGTCGCCCAACGGCAACTGATTTGGATCTGAACCCGCGGAGGCCCTCCGGCCCCGCACTGGACTCGAAAAGGAGAAACCCATGAAGTCCCGAGGATTCACGCTGATTGAACTGCTGGTGGTGATCGCCATCATCGCCATTCTCGCTTCGATCATCCTGGTGGCCGTCACCCGGGTCCAGGAGGAGGCCGAAGTGGTGCGCACCCAGAGCCTCATTGAAGACTACAAACTGGGCGTCGAGAAATTCGTCGGGGCAGTGCACAAATATCCGTTTGTCGCCAACGCCGACGGCACGCTCAACAACGACGCCGGCACCGACAGCCCCGCCCAGGGCGTGGACGACTGCTGGCGGGAAATGGCGCCCATGTCGCCCGACCTCACCGCCGGCCTGCAGCCCTCCGATGCCAACTACCGCAACAAGGGGCTGGTGGAGTGCCTGAGTCTCGACAAGGACCAGATGGTCAATCCCGGCGACGGCCTGATGCACGTCTGCGACTCGTGGAAAAAACCCTTCTGCATGCAGTGGGATTTCTTCAACAAGAAATGCATGATCTGGTCGGCCGGCGCCGACCTTTCCTACGATATGTCGGACAACCATGTCACCGGCGGCGTTTCCAGCCTGTTCGCCAACCAGGCGCAGGCGCTGGCCAATACTCCGCCGGTCATCACGCCGGCCATCATCACCAACCAGGTCGATCTCGACCTGAGCAACTACTGATCCGCGCGGTCTGACCGCGCCGCGCCACCCGATTCGTCGCCTTTTTCGTCATCCGCGCCGGAGCGAAAGTGTGCCCGCCCGTGCAGGGAGGAAATTCTGCATGCAAACCCGCGGGTTCACCTTGATCGAACTGCTCGTCGTCATCGCCGTGGTCGCCGTGCTGGCCACCCTCCTCGTCGTCGGATTGCAGCACACCGGCTGCGCCGCCGATACGGTGCGTACCCAAAGCCTCATCCAAGACTACAAACTGGGGGTCGAGAAATTCGCCGGCACGCTGCACCGGTATCCCTTCGTCGCCAACGCTGATGGCACGCTCAACAACGACGCCGGCACCGACAGCGCCGCCCAGGGCGTGGACGACTGCTGGCGGGAATTGGCGCCGCTCTCGCCCTGCCTAACCGCCGGACTTTCCCCGACGGATCCGGCCTACCGCAACACCGCCCGGGTGGAATGCCTGAGCCTCACCCGCGACGAAATGACCGATCCGGGCGACGGCCGATGGCACGTCTGCGATTCCTGGCACCGCCCGTTCTGCATGCAATGGGATTATTTCCGGAGAAAGGCGATGATCTGGTCGGGCGGAATGGATCAGCGCTGGAATATCTCCGACGACCCCGTCCACGGCGGCCATTCCAGCCTGTTCGCCAACCATGCCCAGGCGCTGGCCAAGGCCCCGCCGGTCATCACCCCCGACATCGTCAGTTCACAAATCGATCTCGACCTGAGCAATTACTGATTCGCGCGGGCTGACGGCGCCGCGCCAGCCTTTGTCGAGGGCATCTTGGGAAGATGCGCGCTGCGCGCGCAAGAGCCGGCGTGAACGTCGGCGGTCCCAGGCCGAGCCATGAGCCGGTCTGAAGACCCGGCGGTCCCAAGGAACTGATTTTCCCGCCCGCCCGCCGGTTGCATGAAACGATTTGCATCTCAGAATGTTGAGCGCCGGAAGGGCACTGTCGGCGGCGACCGTTTTTCATCCGCCCTTCCGCCGCGATCACACGCTTTTTCAGCCTGCCCCGTGAGGACTCATCCATGGCTTTCACCAACCTCTCCGACCTCGACCTGAACGGCAAGCGCGTCTTCTGCCGCGTCGACTTCAACGTGCCGATCGAGAATGGCGTCATCGGCGACGACGAACGCATTCGCGCCGCGTTGCCCACCCTCCGGCTCATCCTGAAAAAAGGCGGCCGCCTGGTGCTGGCCAGCCACCTGGGCCGGCCCAAGGACGTCCGCGCGCCCGAATTCAGTCTCGCGCCGGTCGCGGTGCGGCTGCACGATCTGCTTGGCCAGCCGCTGGCTTTTCTGACCGATTGCGTCGGCCCGCAGGTCGAACAGTTCGTGAGCGGCATGGCGCCCGGGCAGGTTGCGCTGCTCGAAAACGTGCGCTTCTACAAGGGCGAGCAGGCCAAGCCGGACACCGCCGAGTTCAAATCCTTCACCGCGCAGTTGGCGAAGCTGGCCGATGTCTACGTCGGCGATGCCTTCGGCGCGGCGCACCGCGGCCACGCTTCGGTTGCCGGCGTGCCGGGACTGCTGAAAATCAAAGCCCCGGGGTTGCTCATCCCGCGCGAACTGGAAGCGCTCGAACGCGCCATCAACGCGCCGCGCGAGGCCAAGACCGTCGTGATGGGCGGGCTGAAGGTCAAGGACAAGATCAAGGTCATCGACGCGATGATCGACCACTGCGACACGCTGATCATCGGCGGCGCGATGGCCTACACCTTCCTGAAATCGCAGGGTCGCAAAATCGGCAAGTCGTTCCTCGACACCGAAATGGTCGACAAGGTCGGCGGGTACCTCGAGAAGGCCAAAAAGCAGGGCGTGACGGTGGTGCTGCCGATCGACACGCTGGCCGCGCCGGAGATGAAGGCCGGCTCGCCCAGCCGCGTGGTCGAAGGCGACATCCCCGACGACCTGGAAGGTTTCGACATCGGCCCGAAATCCCGGGCGTTGTTCGCCGCCACGATCGCGAAGGCCAAAACGGTGATCTGGAATGGCCCGATGGGCGTATTCGAAATTCCCGATTTCGCCGAAGGCACGATGGCGGTGGCCAAAGCGGTCGCGGCCAATCCCGGCTTCACGCTGGTGGGCGGCGGGGACTCGGTCGCGGCGGCGCACAAAGCCGGCGTGGCCGACAAGATCACGCACATTTCGACCGGCGGCGGCGCCAGCCTGGAAATGCTTGAAGGCCGCAAGCTGCCGGGCATCGAAGCGCTGCGCCAGTAGCACCGCCCACGCCGCGGCGATGCGCTGGCCGCGGTACCGCCTCGAACCGCCAGCGGCGGTACCGTCTAGAACCGCCAGCGGCGGTACAATTGCTACATGTGCTGCATGCGGTGGAAACGGGCACGGCGGCTGCGGCCGGCGCGCTCGAAAGGGGACCCGATGGCATCCGATCGTCAATATCGCACCGTGCTGCTGTTCGGCTGCCCGGGCTCCGGCAAGGGCACCATGGGCAAAGTCCTGGGCAGCCTGCTGTTTCACTACCACCTGGCCTCCGGCGATATTTTCCGCGCCATGGATCCGAATTCCAAACTGGGCGCCGAATGCCGCAAGTATTTCGACCGCGGCCTGCTCGTCCCCGACGACCTCACCGTCTCGCTGTGGCGCAGCCATGTCGAGCAACTCATCGCGCAGGGCACCTTCAACCCCGACACCGACACGCTGATTCTGGACGGCATCCCGCGCACCTTCGCGCAGGCCAAACGGCTCGACGATTCGCTCGACGTGCGCGCTATTTTTCACCTCGTGGCCTACAACGAGCAAACCATGATTCAGCGGCTGCTCAAGCGCGGCATCAAGGAAGGCCGCGCCGATGACGCCTCGGAGGAAGTCATCCGCCGGCGCATGGAAGTGTACAAAAAAGAAACCTTCGAAACGCTGAAAGCCTACGACGACCACTACATTTTCAACATCAACGCCGAACAGCCGCCGGCCTCGGTGCTGAGCGACATCGTCGGCGTGCTGAAGAGTCTCCATCAGCGCGGTTGAAGCGGCGCCAACTTCGTGTCCTGCCCACCCTCGCCCCCGTTTGAACGTGGACCCGCGCCGCCAAAAACCGCACGCCACACGCCGCACGCACCTGTCGGCCGGGCTACAATGAAGCCGTTCCAGCATTGTTTGCGCATGCAGTCCGGGCCGCTGCCGCCCGGCGGGAGGCTTCCGTGTTCGGGATCGGCAAACACTACCGCGAGGCCGGCCGACTCAAGGATATCGTGTGGGTCTTTTCCAAGCACGGCCTGGGCGGCTTGATCGACCGCATCGGCCTGGGCCACCTCATCCCCTTCGGCGCGAAAAAACAGATCGACGACGAGCAGCGCATCCCCGAACGGCTGTGCTCGGCGCTGGACGAACTGGGCTCGACCTTCGTCAAATTCGGCCAGGTGCTTTCGGCCCGCCCCGACATCCTGCCGCAGTCCTACATCCAGGCGCTCTCGCGCTTGCAGGACCAAGCCACGCCGCTGCCCTTCGATCAGCTTCGCCCGACCGTGGAAAAGGACCTTGGCGGCACGCTGGACACGCTGTTCCAGAGCGTCGATCCCACGCCGCTGGCCTCCGCCTCGATCGCGCAGGTCCACCGCGCGGTGCTCGTCGACGGCCGGGAGGTGGTGCTGAAAATCCGCCGGCCCAATGTAGAGAAACAGATCGAAGCCGACCTGAGTATCCTGGCGCGGCTGGCGGCGATCGTCGAACGCGCCTTTCCGGAACTGGTCATCATCCAGCCGCGCATGATCATCGATGAATTCGGCCGGATGCTGCACCGCGAACTGGACTTCATGGGCGAAGCGGCGGAGACGATGGCCTTCGCCCGCAGCGGCACGACCTTCCGCATCCCGACAGTGATCTGGGAACGCACCGCCAACCACGTGCTGTGCCTTGAGTATCTGCCCGGCATGCCGTTGCGCGACTGGATGGCCAGCCATCACGACGCGGCCGAACGCCGCACGATGGCGCTGCGGATCGGCCAGGAATTCATGCGGCAATATTTCGAAGTCGGCGTTTTTCATGCCGATCCGCACCCGGGCAATCTGTTCGTCCAGGAAGACGGGCAGGTGGTGCTGCTCGATTTCGGCGCCATCGGCCGGCTCGACCCCGACCTCAAACTGCGGCTGGGGCTCGCCCTGCTGGCGCTGCTGCGCAACGATCCGCGGCTGCTCACCGCCATTTACATCGACGTGGGGGAATTCGAACAGGACGTCGACCGCGACACAGCCATTGCCGACATCGAGATGATGACCGCGCGGTACTCGGGCATGCCGGCCAGCAAAATCGACCTGGCCAATCTGTTCTCCGACCTGATGGAAATCGCGCGCGGGCACCGCCTGCGCCTGCCGCGCTCGTTCGTGATGCTCGGCCGCGGCGACATTTTGGTCTCGCACATGATCCGGCAGCTTTCGCCGGACATCAGCATGGTCGAGATGATCAAACCGTTCGCGCGCAAGCTGATCAAGAAACAGCTCGGGCCCGATTCGCTGTTCCGGCTGGGCGCCACCGCCGCCTACGATCTGGCCAATCTCGCCCACCATCTGCCCTACGATCTGCGCACGCTGGTCCGCCAGGCGCGCACCGGCAAACTGAACATGCAGGTGCTGCCCGATCTGAAACGGCTCGAAAACCAGATCGATCGCTCCGCCAACCGGATGGCCTATGCGCTGATCATTTCCGGTCTTGGGCTGACCTCCGCGCTGCTGATGGCCGTGAAGGTTCCGCCCACCGTCCACCACCTGCTGTGGGTGGTCGGCATCGTGAAATCGCAGACTGCCTTCCAGGGCTTTGCCGCCGACATGCTCTCCGTTTCCGTGCCGGGCATCATCGGCCTGAGCGTCGCCACGGTGCTGGCGCTGCGGCTGCTTTGGGACATCGAACGCGGCCACCGCAAATAGCGCGATTCCCGCTTGGGTTCGCCCTCTTTGGTTTGTGACGACGCAGCCTGCCAGTGGCGCGTCACGATTAAATTCAGGGGTGCGATGAGAAGACAATACCAGGACAAGACAAATCCAAGAGCCGGTCTGATGACCTGTGCATTACCCACATCTGTCGCGCATGACCCGGAAACCCCGACCGTCAGGTCGCCCTCTTCGCGCCAACGGCGCGAGGGTTCAAAGCCAGGGGTTGCCGGAGGTCCTCCGCAGGCGCACCCCTGGAAGCGGTCGCCAGACCGCTCCGCGCGGTCCGAGGCGATGTCGCGTTTCCCACGTTTTTCCGCGCGGAACGTCGTGGGCGGTGCGTTGAAATGCATCCCCTTCGTTGAACGTTGGGTGCGGTTCCGCGCGATGGAAGTTCGCACGCGTAGATCTGCTTTGGGTCGCGCGGGCGCGTTGCTGCGCACCGCTTTCCCAGCAGATGGCCTCCA
>JBOHNC010000188.1:0-28628 GCA_050730415.1 Planctomycetota bacterium | reverse complement strand
GTTGGTGGAAGGCGTCCGCATCACTCCGCCGATCCAAGGGCGCGGCACCATCGGCATCGAAGTGCCCAACCAAACCGCGGAATCGATCGTGCTGCGCGAACTGATGGAGACCGAATCCTACGCCAGTACCGACTGTGCGCTGCCGATCGTGATCGGCAAGGATTCGCTGGGCAAGCCGGTGATTCTCGATCTGGCCAAGACGCCGCACATGCTGATGGCCGGCGCCACCGGCATGGGCAAGTCGGTCGGCCTGAATGCGATCCTGCTGTCGATCCTGATGTGCAAGAAACCGTGGGAAGTGAAGATGCTGATGATCGACCCGAAGGCGGTCGAACTGGACATTTTCAACGACATCCCGCACATGATGCACCCGATCGTCACCGACATGGCCAAGGCCAAGAAGCTGCTCGATTTCTGCGTCTGGGAAATGGACCGCCGCTACAAACTGATGCGCGCCTGCCGGGTGCGCAATATTCGCGAGTACAACGCGCTTGACCACGCCGAACGCTGCAACCGCTTCATGCCCGGCGAACTGGACATCTGCGACTTGACGCCGTATTTGCCCTACATCGTGCTGGTCGTCGAAGAATGGGCCGACCTGTACAACACCAACAAGGAAGAGGCGGTCGAACCGGTCCAGCGGATCGCGCAGAAAGCTCGCGCCGCCGGCATCCACATGATCCTGACCACGCAGAACCCGACGGTGAAGTGCCTGCCGGGCCTGATCAAATCCAACGTCCCGACCCGGCTGGCCTACCGTGTCGGCCAGCGCGTCGACAGCCAGGTGATTCTCGACGCCGTGGGCGCGGAGAAACTGGTCCACCGCGGCGAATTCCTGCTCAAGAACGTCGAAGGCCGCATGACCCGCGGACAGGGCGCCTACGTGTCGACCGAAGAGGTGGAGACGGTGGCCGATTTCCTGCGCTGCCAGGGCGCGCCCGAATACGATCAGGACATCCAGGAAGCGATGGCCGAAACCTGCGACGACAACGCCAAAAAGGAGGCGGTCAAGGACAATCTGTTCTTCCAGGCGGTGGAACTGCTGCTGACCGAACAGCGCGCCTCGACTTCGATACTGCAGCGGCGGATGGGCATCGGGTACAACCGGGCGGCGCGGCTGGTGGACCTGATGCACAAGCTCAATATCGTCGGCCCGGTGAACGGCGCCAAGCCGCGCGACATCCTGGTCAATGGCGACCAGTGGGCGGTGATGAAGCTTGATTTGATGGGCAAGGACGCAGGCGCGGCGGCGGCGGCGGTGGTCGTGAGTCGCGACGAATACGCCGATTTCGACGCTGAAAACAGCAACAGCGGCGGCGGCAGCTTCAGCGAGTTCGAAAAGGAAGGCCGGCGCAAAATCAACGGCGACATTTCCAACGACGAGATCGCCGACGACAACGGCGGCGAAAAGTTTTAATGCCGCGCCAGGTGCTGCTCCGCCAGAGCTCGATCTGAATCGGACCGTGTGCGCATTCTGCCGGCGGATATAATCCCTGCCGGCCGGAATCCACCGGCGGGGAGGTCCATCGCGCATGCGCAAAAACAACGTCCTGCACAAGCTGGCTCGACCGCTGTTCCTGGCCGGGCTGTTTGCCTGCCTGGTGGCGACGGGCGGCTGCGGCCACAAAACCAAGCGTGGAAGTTATTTTGACGCTCAGCACGGATTCAGTTTCAATCCGCCGACCGGCTGGGTCATTAAACCGACTCCCGGCGCCAAATTTCCGGTCTGGACCGACGCAACCCAAAAGGGCTTCTCCAGAATTATTAATTTGGACAATGAGCAGTTCGACGGCAGTCTGGATGACTATACCAATGCGAACCTCGCCACGCTGAAGAACAACAAGGACTTCAACATCGTCAAACAGGATACCTTTGAAACGGACGACGGCCCGACGGCCTATCACCTGATTTCGGACACCACGAACGGAACCGTGCACTTGCGGCAGCATTTTTTCCTGTATGACGGCGGCTCCCAGAAATTTGTGCTGTGCTATACCTCCCTGGCAGCCGACCGCGACACGCACGACGCCGAAGCGATGGTCATGGCCAAATCGTTCCGCATCGAATAGCGCGGGCTCTCTCTTCGCAACCTAAATCTACTTCCCCAAGACCGCTTAGCTTTCCGCCGGGGTTGTCTTTGCCTTGCGCGCCTTCCACCACGGGATCACCAGCGCATCGAGGGAAAACCGGCCCGCTCCCAGGAAGATCAGCGCCACGAACGCAATCAGGTAGAGGAGCGCGGGCTCCTTACTGGCCGGGAATTTGGTTTTGCCGGCCTGAAACGCCGCAAAGGCCGCCACGGAGGTCAGTGGGGCGCTCCACATCGCCACCCATCCGGCCACGGCCATGTTGATGGCGACCACCGCCGCGAAAATCCGCGTGAACAGCCCCAGCGCCACCATGAGCGCCGCTGCGAATTCCGCCAGCATGCTCAAGACGAGGCTGGCGGTCGCTCCAATGCCGATCGGATCGCCGAACTGCGCGGCTTGGCCGCCGATCAGCATCTGGATTTTGGCGTACCCGTAGGTCGCCAGATACAGGCCGAATCCGACCCGCAAAATCAGCAGGCCCACCGAGGCAAGCTTCCCGTCCGATTCGTTCGCCATGGTTCCGCTCCGTTTTTCCGATGCTGAAAGCTAACCGTAAATGCCGCCGGTACAACCCCGATCCCGCCGCAGCGATTCCCCTCCTTGTTGGGACGACGCCTCCTTTTTCTGCCCGCGTTGACACGCTCGCGTCGCGAAATACAATTCGCACGTCGCCGCCGCGACCTTTTTTCGAAGCCTGCCCGGAGCCCCTCCTGTGAACATTAAAGGCACTCACTTTCTGGCCGCCCTGGTCCTGACCGTCTGCACCGCCGCGTTGCCGGCCAGCGAAGTCTTCGGCGTGCAGAAGGTTTCCAAAGTGGTCGCCGCCGACCGCGTGCAGGTCCTGATGAACCACCTGCCGGTGACCGTCCGGCTGGCGCATGTCAAATGCTTCCCGGCCGCCCAGGCCGAACTGGAAAAGCTTCTGGACGGCAAAACTGTTTCGATGGAATTCGCCGATGAACTCGGCACCGCCGCCGACGGCGAACCCTATGTGTACATCATGGAAGCTGGGGTTAATGTCAACCTCAAGCTGGTCGAAACCGGCGCCGCCACCTACGATACTTCGGCTTCCAAAAGCAAACAGTACGACAGCGAGTTCGAACGTGCCGCCAAGGCCGGCGCGAAGGCCGCCAAGGCCAATGCCGGCGCCGGCGGCGATGGCGACGATGACGACGACGCGGGCACGCCCAAGCAGGTCCCCGACGCCGCCGGCCAATCCCACCCCGCCGAGAAAGTTCTCGTGGCCGCCGCGCAGCCGGCCGGCAAATATGTCGCCGAGCTGAACGGCAGCTTCTACCACCTGGCTACCTGCAAGAAAGTGGCACAGCTCGCCCCGAACAACCGGATCTACTTTGCCACCCCCGAAGCGGCCGAGAAAGCCGGCAAGCGCCCCTGCTGGTTTTGCCTGGCTGACCGTGCGGAAAACGCAGCGTTCGGCCACGCCGACCCCGGCGTCAACCGCCATCTGGCGCAGAAGGTCGGCCATTTGATCGGCCTGAAATCCAACCCCACGTATTTCTACTCCCCCACCGCGGCGGGGCTGAAGGATGCCGCCATCAGCGACATGATCGGCTTTAAATCGCTGGCCGAAGCGAAGGCCACGGGCCGTCTGCCCGATCCGGTCAGCCTGCGACTGACTCCGCCCACCGATGGTTCGCCCTACGACCCGCCCAAAGCCGGCGAATGCATCGGCCGCGCGCCGCCCTACGGCCGTCCCTGCTACCGCGCGCCGGTGGATGACTGCGGCCTGTGCGCCGTCTGCCTGGGGCTTGAGGACGCCGACACCGCCGCCGCCGAAGACGACGCCAAGGCCAATTCGAACGCGAAAAAATAACCCGTGGCGGCCGATTTTCGGCCGGCGCCTGTAGAAGGATTCCCTGCCATGATCACGCGCAACTCATTGGGCCTGGTGGCCCTGCTGCTGGTTTCCGCCGCGTTGGCCGGCGCCGGCTGCGGCGCGCCTTGCACTCCCGCCGCGCCGGTCTCCACGCTCGACACGGTGATGGCTCGCAAGCAGCTGATTGTCGGCGTCAAAACCGACGCGCCGCCTTTCGGGTTCGTGGCCGGCGGCAACTACCAGGGCTACGACATCGACCTGGCGCGCCAGATCGCGCACAAGCTGGGCGTCAAGGTCCGGTTCGTGCCGGTCACGAGCGCCGACCGCATTCAGAAACTCAACGACAAGGAAGTCGATCTGATCGCCGCCTCGATGACGATCACGCGGGAGCGCGAAAAGGACGTGGATTTCTCCCTGTGCTATTTTTCCACCCAGGACGCCTTCCTGGTCAAAAGCGATTCGAAGATCAGCGGGTATCTCGACCTGGCAAAAATGAAGGTCGGCGTCATCAAGGGTTCGACCGGCGTTGCCAACTTGGCGATCGTCCAGCCGGAGGCTGAACCGGTGGTGTTCGACACCTACACCGAGGCCTTCGCGGCGCTGAAAGCCGGCCACATCGAGGCGCTCACTTCGGATCTGGTGCTGCTGGCCGGGCTGGCGCAGGGGCAGACCGGGCAGTTCAAGATCGTCGGCACGTTCGGCTACGAGCCCTACGGGCTGGCGATGCGTCAGAACGACTCCAAGTTTCGCGGCCAGATCAACGACATCCTGCAGGAACTCTGGGACCAGGGCGTGATCACGCAGAACATTGAAAACTGGTTTGGCGACCGCGGCCGCTTCCCGCTCCAGGTGAACTTCACCATGGAAACCTTCCCGATCGGGAAGTAGCCACGGGATTCCACGCCACCGTCGGAGATTCTGGCACTCAGATTCGATTCGGGCTGGCGTCGGTCGTCGTCACACCCAGCGGCGTTCCACCGCCACGTCGTGGAGCTTGCCTTTGAGGATGTTGCGGGCGCGGAACAGGCGGCTCATCACCGTGCCCACCGGCACGCCGAGTGCTTCGGCCACTTCGGGCAGACTCAGCCCGCCCAGATTGACCATCAGCAGCACGGTTTTGTGATCGTCGGACAGTTCATCGATGGCGCTGCGCAGTTCGTCGTCGGGAATTTTTTCGTACAGCGTGCGCCAGTCCACCGCGTCGGCCTCGCGCTGGTGGCTTTCGGTTTCGGCCTTGTCAGGGCTAAGGGTGTCTTCGACCTGGTCGGTCAGCGTCTCGCGCGAATATTTGCGTCGGTGGTTTAAAAACGTGTTGATCAGGATGCGGTGAATCCAGGCGCGCGGTTCCTTGATCGGCTCCCGCGGCCAGGCGCGCAGCGCCTTGAGATAGGTTTCCTGAACCAAATCCTCAGCCAACGCCTGGTTGCGTGCCAGACGCCGCGCGGCGGCGTACAGTTCGTCTAAAAGCGGCAGGAGGTACTGTTCGACCCCTTCCTTCGGCGTCACGATCGCAACCTTGGCGTTTGGCGCGCGGCAAAGCCGTCCCCGTCGAACCGACTGAATCTACCCTCGCGCAGACTCCATTATAGGTTCAGTTTCCGACTCGGCCTGCGAGCGCCCCCCGATTGACGCGCCAATCCGCGCTTGCGACCGCATCTTCGCCCCGCTACACTACCCCTCACACCTTCGACCCTGTGCAGCCTGATCCCCGCTCCGAATTTAATCGAAAACGGCGTGTCCCCCGGAGAACCCACGATGCTCGATTTCACGCCTTCCTCCCGCCTGCGCGGCCTCGGGATATGGGCGCTGCTACTGACCCTCCTGTGCCTGCGCACGGCGCCGGCCTACGACCATGCGCACCTCCAGGCGCTGGAGGCCCAGGTGGATGCCATGCTCAAGGACTCCGACCGGGCCAAAAAACTGCCCCCGACCAAACCCGGCGAAGTCGCCGATCTGGAATGCTACTTCGACCACGCCTACCACTATTCGGTGTACCTGCCCAAAGCCTACGATCCAAAGGTGGCCTGGCCGGTGATTTTCTGTGACTCGCCCGGTGGGAATGCGCGCACCTATTGCGAGGCCTACCAGGCCTACGCCGACGAGTTCGGCTGGATCATCGCCGGCAGCAAGGAGTGCTCCAACAACGTCACCGGGGAACAGCAGGTCGACAGCGATCTGAACATGGTCTGGGACGTGGTGGCGCGGTACAACGTCCACAGCCCGATGAGCATCTTCCTGGGCTTTTCCGGCGGCGCGCGGTGCTCGGAAAAGATGGTGTTCTGGGGCGGATTGCCGGGGATGATGGGCACCATCCAGATGGGCGCCGGACAGGGTCCCTATCCGGCCACCCATCGGAAAAACCTCCAGGTGTACATCATCGTCGGCACCGAAGACGGCAACCTGAAGGACTGCGAACAGTTTGCCCAGCAGTGCCGCGACGCGGGCCACAAGGTGGTGCTGGTCGAATACAAAGCCGGCCACCAGAACGCCCCGCCGGAAATGGTCCGCACCGCGATCCAGTGGCAGACCGAGACCTTCCTCAAGACCAATGCCGACACGAGTTCGGACACGCAGCGGCTGCGTAAAGGCTACGTCGAAAAGTTCGTACAGGCGGCCAAAGACTCCGAAGCCGCCGGCGACAAGGTCGCCACCTACGTGAAATATCGCAGCGCTGTGGAAACCGCGCAGTCCATCCCGCTGTTGGGTGCGGACGAGAAGAAAATCATCAACGACATCGAATGGAAAACCATGCCGGCGCTGAAACGGGACAAGGCGGTCGCCAAGGAAGCGCAGGCGTACGCGGAGCTCACCCGGATGGAAGCCTGGGCCAACGGGTTGCCGAAGACCAAAATGGGCCTGTACAACGCGCCGCCGCAATTTCAGGCCATCGCCGAGCATTACCCGGACACGCCCAGCGGAAAAACCGCCGCCGAGGTTGCCAAACAATACACCGATGAACTCGCGGCGCTGAAGCAATAGCGCCGCCGGGTTTGCTGAGCTTTCGAGCAGCTTCATGCCGAATCCGACATCCGGCTCGCAAGTCGCTTGATTCGATTTGCTCGCGTCAGGTGTTGGAACTACAACGCGAAATTCGTTCGAGGCGCGGGAAAACGGGATGCGGACTGCGGCTTCGCCGCGTTTTTTTTCCACGGGCCATAGGCCCGTGCTACCTATGTCCATGGCGATTTGAACGAGGATTCGCGGAGTTTGCGTTGCAGAATTAGCGGGTGTGTGGGAGCTTGACGCGTCGTTCGTTCAACTGACTTCGCGCAGCAGGATTTCGTCGTCCGGCATGCCCGCATGGCCGCGGGTGAAGTAGGTTTTGAACTCGTCGTCGGCGAGCGCGATTTCCTGCAGCGCCGCGTGGCGGCCTTGGAAAAGGCTGCGGTCGAATCCCTTTTTGGCGCTGTTCAGGGTCAGCAGCAGCACATCGCCGTTGCTGAGCATGGGGGAGGGAATGAACTGCGTCAGTTCGCTGAGGGTGCGCTGGTTGTTGGGCAGGAGCCAGGCCAGTTCGTCCAGGCAGGCGGCCAATGCGCCGCTGGCGGCATGGACCGTGATGGCGACCGGCTCGGGCGCGAAAGCGCAGAAATGAAACAGCCGCTGGCGGCGCTGGCATTCGACCGCCAGCGTGGCGATGTAGCTGAGCGCCGTTTCGAGGTGGCGCGCGTTGGCCGTCATGAGTCCGGTGTGGGTGTCGAGCACCACCGTCAGCGGCGGACGGCTGTGGTGTTCGTATTCTTTGACCATCAGCGTTTCCATTCGCGCCGTGGTGCGCCAGTGGATGGTGCGGAGCGGATCGCCGGGGTGGTAGTCTCGCAGGCTGCGGAAATCCTCCGGCGCCCGGGTGAAGACCTTTTCCCATTCGCCCAGCCAGCGGCGGTCGCCTGCGGCAAACGGCCAAGCGTGGATGACGCCGAGCGCCGGATAGACCAGCAACTGGTCGGGGGCGTCGATGCGGTGGAAATGGCGGAACAGCCCAAGGGGGTAGTCCGAGTGCGCCAGCACCGGACCGAAGGAATACACGCCGCGCTTGAGCGGCCGGAAATGGTAGGCCGCGTGGGCGGCGCGGCCGGCGGTCGGCGCCGTGAAAAAAACGTTCCACAGCCCCAGGCGGTGCTGAACGGTGTCGTCGAGCCGCACTGCGGCGGGCGGGAAGGGGCCGGGCGGGGTGAGGAGCTCCAGCCGGACGAAACAACTGTCGCCGGCAAAGACGCGCGGCGGCAGGGTGCGTGCGATCCGGCAGCGGCGCATGGCCAGCCAGCCGATGGCCCAGTCGGCCAGCGCCAGTCCGGCCATGAGGTACATCAGCAGCATCGGCCAGTTGGAAACCGCCGGCTGGGCGCCGCGCGAGAGCAGAAACAGATGCATGCCCGCGAGCACCGCCGTCAGCAGCAGAAACAACCAGCCGGCACGGGTGATGCGCAGCGCGATCTGGCCGGGCAGGTCGAACAGGCCGCGCCGCAAACGCGTCAACGCGTTGCCACGGTGCGAGGGCCGCCAGCCCGAACGGCGCGCGGCGGCGGGCGGAGCGCCGGGGACCGATTCGGCGCGAGCGGTTTCGGCACGAGCGGCGCGATCGGCGGCGGCCTGCGCCACGGTGTCATCGGGCGATCCGCCGGCCGGGGAGCCGCGGGAGTCCGGCGCGCCGGCGGGAATCACCGCAGAACCGCGCCGATTTGCAGGCCGCGCTGGCGCGCCCATTCGGCGCCGCCCCACTGACCCTTGGCCGGGCTCGTGTCCCGGCGCGCGCCGGGCCCGGATTCATGCGGCAGCCCGTGCCGGGGCCCCAGCGGCACCGGATCGCCGATTTCGACGATTTCGATCGCTCCCGACTGGCAGGCGACGGTGAGCGGGTTCAGCTTGAGCACCTGACCGGGATGTACGTCCGGGCCGAGCAGCCCGTTCAGATCCGGCGCGACTCGCAGCCACTGGACCTGTACTTTCTCCGCATCGCGAAAGAAAAAGGTGCCGGGGTAGGGGTAGGCGACGGCCCGCATCAGGTTGTAGGCCTGCACCGCGGTCATGGTGGCGAACAGCAGGCGGCCGTCGTCAGGACGGCGGCGACCGAAATAGCTGGCATGCGTGTTGTCCTGCGGCCGGCCTTGAACGGAGCCGTCCAGGATTTTGGGCAGGCAGCGATCGAGAACCTGTTTCATCACCGGCAGCATGGCTTCGAAGGCCATGAGCGCGGTGTCGTCGGGTCCGATGTCGAGCGGGAGCTGGTCGATGATGTCGCCGCCGTCGATGCGCGGGGTCATGCGGTGGAGGGTGACGCCGGTGCGGGTTTCGCCGTGCAGAATCTGCCAGTTGATCGGCGCGCAGCCGCGGTAGGCCGGCAGCAGCGATCCGTGCAGATTGAAGGCGCCGCGCTTGAAAAGGTTGAGGATCCGTTTTTTCAGCACCGTCCGGTAGTAGAAGGAGAACACCACCTCGGGGTTGAGCGCCGCGAGGGCCTGCGCCATTTCCTCGCTGTTCGGATCGTCGGGCAGGAGCACAGGTACGCCGAGCGCGTGGGCTTTTTCGGCGACCGAATCGAACCAGATGGTTTCGCGCGGGCTGTCGCGGTGGGTGACCACGGCGACGATCTGAAATCCGGCGTCGATCAGCGCCTGGATGCCAATGGAACCGACCGAATGGTAGCCGAAAACGACGGTGCGCATTGCTAGGGGGTGCTCGGAGAAGGTGGCGGCGCGGCGACGGAACCAGAACCGTCGGCAGGAACGACGGAAACGGAGGGAACGGCGGGGATCGCGGCGGGAGCGTTGCCGTGCAGCAGCACGGCCGGCTGGACGGCCGAAGCCGCCAGCGGAACGACGTGGCTGAACTCGGCGGGCGGCGGCGTGCCGAGGATGCGGTCGATGATGTAGGGCGGCCGATCGGTGGATTGGACATCCATGCGGACGATGATTTCGCCGATCATGCCGAAGCCCATCATCAGCAGGCCGCTGGTGAAAATCACGGCGGCGAACAAGGTTTCAGTCCAGTAGATCTGGGTGTCCTGCGCGTTCAGCCCGGAGGAAAAAACGGTGTAGGCATGCCGGCCGAACCAGTACATGCCGAGCACCGCGCTGATGAAGCAGACCATCGCGCCCAGATAGGAGAACGGGCGCAGCGGGTTGACGGCCAGCGTGGTGACGATGTTCCAGACCAGGCGGACCAGCGAACGCAGGACGTACTTGGATTGGCCTGCGGAGCGTTCCGCATGCGCGATGGGGACTTCAACCGGGTTGCCGGCGTACATCAGCGCCAGGGCGGGAATGTAGGGCCGGTTGACGCGCGCGGCGCACATGGCTTCGACGACTCGGCGGCCGTAGGCGCGCATCATGCAGCCTTGGTCGCGCAGTTGCAGGCCGGTGACTTTGCGGACCAGCCAGCGGGCGCAGGCGCTGCCGACTTTGCGGCCGACCGTATCCTGGCGGCCGACCCGCCAGGTCCCGACGACGTCGGCGCCGTGGTCGAACGGTTCGAGCAGCTTGGGGATTTCCTCCGGGGGATTCTGCAAATCCGCGTCGATGGTCATCACGATATCGCCGCGCGAAAGTTTCATCCCCGCGATGATCGCCGCGTGCTGGCCGTAGTTCCGATTGAAATGGATGATGCGAACGCGGCCGGGGTGCTGGGCGGCGAAGTCGGCGAGCATTTTCGGCGAGGCGTCCTTCGACCCGTCGTCGGCGAAGATGATTTCCCAGGGGTGGCCGCAGGTTTCGAGCACCGGCAGCAGCCGGGCGAACAAATCGGGCAGACAGGCCTGCTCGTTGAAAATCGGAATCACGATCGAGAGGCTTTTGACGGGCGTTTCGGGCATGGGCGGGTGCGTCATCCTTTAGCGCTTGGGTTTGCCGACGGAGCCGGGGGCGGGCGGATCGACCGGTGGCTGAGCGCCGGTGCGGGTCGCCGCGCCGGCTTTGGGTTCGCGAACTTTGGGCTTCGGCTTGGGCCCGCCGCCGGAAACTTCCGCCGGCAGCAGCGAAACTTCGCTGCCGATGGCCTGGTGGAAGATTTTGGCGAGGGTCGAAAAGCCGCCTTCCGCCGGGAGCTTGTAAATTTCGGCCGCCTTGCGCAGCCGTGCGCGCAGCGCGTCCAGGTTGGACCGCCAGGCTTCGAACACTTCGCTGCGCTCCTGTTCGGCCAGCGCGGCCAATTCGGCCGCCCGGCGCAGGAATGGCAGCGCGCGGCTCATGTCCGGCGTGCGCACGGCCAGGCCCAGATAGGCCGATGCGCCCAGCAGCGCCGCGTTCGGCAGCCGTTCCAGCGCGACCAGTTCCTCGGCCTCGCCGCAGGCGGCGCTGAAAAGTTCGGCGCGGTAGAGTTTGAGCAGGCGGGGCAGGCCGGCGTCGGGCAGTTCGCGCTCGGTGCGGGCCTCGGTGCGCTGCAGCACCGGCCACTGGTCGTGGGAGCGAAACAATTCGCGGTCGAAATGAATTTCTTCCCGCTCGATCTGCTGTTCGGCCAGCGGGCCGTCGAATTCCTCCAGGCGCTCCCGGACGCCGGAAAGTTCGGGATCGAGGGTGAAGGCGCGCGACAGGAAAGCATGCCCTCGCGTGCGGCGATTTTCCGCCACGGCCACCTGGCCGGCGTGCAGGAAATAGTCCGGGTCGGTGGGGTTGAGCGCCAGGGCGGCGTCGAGCGCGCGGCGCGCTTCGCCGAAATCCTCGATGGCTTCCAGGCAGCACCCCAGGTTGTACCAGACCACGTCGTCGCAAGGGTCGTGCATGAGTACGGTGCGGAAGGCGCGGATGGCGTCGTCCAATTGTCCCTCCGCCATGAAGGCTTCGCCCTCGGCCAGCATGTTCTGCGAAATGTTGGTGCTGGCGGCGAGCTTGACGCCTTCGATGAAGCGGCAGCCGGTCTGCACCAGGATTTCATGGAACTGCAAGGCCGCCTCGCCGGACAGGTCGCGAATCAACGCCCGGCGGTGCGCCTTCCATTCGGACTTGAACTGGCGGATGGCGATTTTCGTGACCCGCTTGCGTTTGCCGGCTTCGACCAGGTCGTTGACGCGCGGGACGTGCAGGATCAAAACGTCCATCCAAAGATCCTGCGCCTGGTTGAGCACGCTCACCCGCGGCGCGGTGGTCAGACGGTAGAACCGCGTTTCGTCGCTGCGGTCGGGGAAATCGAAGTCGGTGCTGCTCTCTTCCTCCGGCGCCTGCTCGCTGGCGGGCAGGATGCGCGTCGCTTCGCGCTCGTCGTCATCGTCCATCTCGATGCCTTCAAAGGCCATCTCGAGGTTTTCATCGTCGGCCGGAGCCCCTTCGTCGTCGAGGTCATGAACCTGGTCGTCGTCTTCATCCTCGCCCGGAGCCGTGCCTTCCGCCGCAGATTCCGCCTCCTCCTCTTCTTCGTCTTCGTCCTCCGGCTGCTTCTCCTCCTCCTCCTCCTCCTCCTCCTCCTCCTCCTCCTCCTTGGCGGCTTCGTCCTCGCTGGCTTCCGCCTCGTCGCCGGCCTCCTGGTCTGCCTGCTTCTCTTCTTCTTTCTCTTCCTCTTTCTCATCTCCCGATTCGGCGGCAGTCTGATCGTCTTCCGGCTCGGTCTCGATCGGCGTGTTCTGGTCTTCCTCTTCCTCTTCCTCCGCGACCGGTGCGACCACCGCTTCGTCGGTGTCATCCAGCGCAATGTTTTCCTCGGCTTCCGCGACGTCGCTTTCTTCGTCTTCCCCATCGTCCTTGGCGATCATGGAGGTTTGCGTCAGCCCGTCGCGCGCGCCGGAAGCTGCCGCGCCGGACCGGTGCGTCGGCTTCCCGGCTGCCGGGGCCTTGGATTCGATCTCGCCCTCTTCCTCCGCCTCCTCGTCTTCTTTTCCATCTTCCTCTTCGGCAATTTCCTCTTCCAGAAGTTCTGCGTCGTCGGCGTCGGTGTCCTCGTCCGGGAGTTCCTCTTCATCTTCGCCTTCTTCGGCTTCCGACTCCGCCGCGGCGATGGCGCCACTGCCAACTTTCACTTCGATCTCGATTTCCTCGTCCTCGTCTTCATCCTCCTCGTTTTCCAGTGCCTCCTCGGCCTCCAGCGCTGTTTCCGCTATGGTTTCCGGCGCGGGGCGTCCGGCCGGTGGAGCGGCCTTGGCGGCTTTGCCGGGCTGAGCCGATGCCTGAGCAGGCGTATCGTCGGCCGCGGTGCGTTTGGCGGTCGAGCGCTTCGCGGTGAGCGGGGCGCCCTCGCCGACCGGCGTGCGTGGCCCGGTTTTTTCGTTGCTGCCGGCCCCCGCAGCGGAAGCGGCGGCGTCGGGTGCGGCGGGGCTGGTGGCGGAGGGGACTGTGTCGGCGAGCGGCGCATTTTCTTCGGCCGGCTCATCCTCCGGTTCTTCCTCGGTTTCGATGACGAGGTTCAAGGCGGTGCGCAGCGATTTGGCGATGTGGTGCGCTTCGGCCTTCGAGAGGCCCTTTTCGCCATGGTCGAGATGCTCGGCGGCGTCGGCCAGGTATTTCATGTAGAGATCGGCCGCGGGCGGGAGGTGTTCGGCGGCGAGTTCAAACAGTTTCAAAGCGTTGGCCGAGCGGCCGGCCAGCAGAAACTGCGTGCCGGCGACGATGCAGGATTCGATCAGCTCGCTCCGTTCCGCTTCGTTGGCGGGCAGGGGGTTGGCGCGCCACTTGCGGGCAATATCGACCAGTTGCTTGGTGTCCTTCTTGGAAACCGCATCGAAGACGGCCGGCGAATACAACACCATCGTCACCCCGCCGACGATGGGCACCTTGGCCAGCTTTTTGCCGTGCAGCCTTGAAGTCACTCGCACTCTCCATCTCTGCGCCCAGTGCGGGCCATCCTTGTGCCCGGCGCGGGAACCCGCCGTTCTCCCAGGGCTACTGCAACCGTTTCCCGATCGTCTTCAACACCGTGTCGATCACCTTGAGCCGCGCGAAGTGTTTATCGTTGGCCTCCACCACCGTCCACGGCGCATGGGGGGTGGAGGTCTCCCGAATCATGATGTCCACGGCCTTCTGATATTTGTCCCACTTCGCGCGGTTGCGCCAATCCTCCTCCGTGATTTTCCAGCGCTTGTACTCGCTGTCCTGGCGTTCCTTGAAACGCTGCAACTGCTCGTTCTTGCCGATCTGCAGCCAGAACTTGATCAGCAGGTAGCCGTCGTCGGTGAGCCACCGCTCGAATTCGCGAATCTCCCGGTAGGCGCGCCGCACCTCCTCCTTCGAGGCAAACCCCTCGACCCGTTCCACCAGCACCCGGCCGTACCAGGTGCGGTCGAAGATGGCGATTTTTTCACGCGCCGGCAGGCACTGCCAGAAGCGCCAGAGGTAGTGATGGGATTGTTCGAGATCGGTCGGCGCGCCGATCGGGTGGACCATGAAGCCGCGTGGGTCGAAGTTCATCATCAGCCGCTTGATCGCGCCGCCCTTGCCCGCGGCGTCGCAGCCTTCGAAGCAGACGATCACTCGCGCGCGGTGCTCGATGACCTTGCGCTGCGCCAGAATCAGGGCCAGTTCCATCTTGGCGATCTGCCGGTCGTACTTTTTGCGCGAGACCGTTTTGCCTTCCAGCTCCAGCTTTTTGATCTTGAAGGCCATGGTGCCACCATCCCGATTCGTCGGTATTTGACGGATTGCGGCTCTAATTATTGCCGACTTTCAAGTTTGGTCCATGGGCCGATTCACCCGGTCTCGCGCCGAAATATACCGGCCCCGCTCCGGGCTGCCGCGAATTTACATTGAACGGTATAATCGCCCGTTCGCACCGCATGTTAAGCCTGGAGACCAGTCGCATGAAGATCAGCATTCTTGGCAGTGGGTACGTAGGCCTGGTGACTGGCACCTGTTTCGCGGACGCCGGTCTCGAAGTGACCTGCGTGGACATCGATCCGGGCAAGGTCGAGAAGCTGAAGCAGGGCATCTGCACCATCTACGAGCCCGGCCTGCAGGAACTCATCGCCCGCAATCTCCGTCTGCGCCGCCTGCATTTCACTACCGACGCGGCTGCCGCGCTGGCCGCCGCCGATCTTATTTTCCTGGCCGTTCCGACCCCGTCGGTGGAAAATCCCGGCGCCGCCCGGCCGGTGGCACCCGACCTTTCCTATGTCCTGGCCGCCGCCGAGACCTGCGGCCGGCACCTCAAGCGCGACGCCGTGATCGTCACCAAATCGACCGTCCCGGTCGGCACCCACCGCCAGGTGCGTGACGCGGCCGCCAAGCACGCCCTGGTGCCGTTTCATGTCGCCTCGAATCCCGAATTTCTGAAGGAAGGCAGCGCGATCAACGATTTCACCCGCCCCGAACGGATCGTGATCGGCGTCGATCATCCCCACGCGCAGGCGCTCCTGACGCGGCTGTACGATCCTTTTGTCCGCTCCGGCGCCCCCATTCTGGTCATGGATCCGACTTCGGCGGAAATGACCAAATACGCCTGCAATGCATTTCTGGCGATGAAGATTTCCTTCATCAACGAAATGGCCCAGCTCTGCGAAAAAACCGGCTGCAATATCGACTCGGTGCGCCGCGGTCTGATCGCCGACTCGCGCATCGGCAAGCAATTCCTGTATCCGGGGGTGGGCTACGGCGGATCCTGCTTTCCGAAGGATGTGCGAGCTCTCGCGCATCTGGCGCGCGAAATGAATCTGCCGGCCGATCTTCTGGCCGCCGTCGACCAGGTGAACGAATATCAGAAGACCGCGCTGTTCGAAAAGATCACCGCCCGGTTCGGCGCCGACCTGACCGGCCGGACCCTGGCCGTCTGGGGCCTTGCCTTCAAACCCAATACCGACGACGTGCGCGACGCGCCGAGCATCGCAACGATCCAGAAACTGGTCGCCGCCGGCGCCCGGGTCCAGGCGTTCGACCCCGAGGCGCGGGAAACCGCACGCGCCAAACTCCCGCCCGCGGTGGCGATTGTCGAGAACGATTTCGATGCGCTGCAGGGCGCCGACGCGCTGGTCATTTTCACCGAATGGCCGGAGTTCCGTGGGCCGAATTTCGAGCGCATCAAGGGGCTGCTCAAGCAACCCGTCATTTTCGACGGGCGCAATTTGTTTGGCCTCGAGCAAATGACGGCGGCCGGCTTCGAATATTTCTCGGTGGGCCGCGCGGCGGTGAAGCCGGCCGGCTGAACCTGCGGAGCGGGTGGAGCGGGCGGCGCGGGCACCGATTCTACGGCGCGGGCTGCGCTTGGGCTTCGAGGCTGGCGACGTACCGCCGGATGCCTTCGGCGAAATCGATTTTCGGCTCGTATTTCAGGTCTTTGCGGGCGGCGGCGATATTGGCGTAGGTCAGAAAAACGTCGCCGTTGGCCTTGGGCTGGGGATCGATGTGCGGCGTCTTGCCCAGCGCCACGCCGAGCGTCTTGATCACCCGTTCCAGCGTCACCGGCTGCCCGCAGCCCAGGTTGTACACGCCATAGGCAATCTGACTTTTCATCGCGGCGATCAGCCCGTCGCAGGTGTCTTCGACATAGGTGTAGTCGCGGGCCGAAGTCAATTCGCCGAGCACCGGCAGCGGCTGTTCCAGCAGAATCAACCGGGCGAATTTCGCGATCGCCATCTCCGGCCGCTGGCGCGGACCGTACACGGTGAACAGCCGCAGGCAGACCGAGGGAATCCCGTACAGTTTGTGGTAGGCGTAGGCGGCCAGTTCGCCGGCTTTCTTCGACGCGGCATAGACGGTCTCGGGGTGATCGGTGTTGTCGGTCTCGCTGAAGGGCGCATCGGTCCGGTCGCCGTACACCGAGGAACTCGACGCGAAAACGAAACAGCCCTTCAGCGCGTGGCGGGCGTATTCCAGCATCCGCTGCGTGCCGCGGATATTGTGTTGGATATAGGCTTCAGGCTCGGTGAGCGACGCGCGCACGCCAACCCGGCCGGCGAGGTGGATGATGTGGTCGTAGGCCGCCGACCCCAGCCGCTTGATGTCTTTCTCGCGCGTGATGTCGCCTTCGATGAAGCGATACCCGGGTTTGCCTTCGAACCGCGCCACATTCGCCCGCTTCAGCGCCGGATCGTAGTAGGGGTCGAGCGCGTCGATGCCGGTTACCCGGTAGCCCTGCCCCAGCAGTTTTTCGGTCAAGTGACTTCCGATGAAACCCGCTGCACCCGTGACCAGCAGATGTTCCGACGCCATGAACCGTTCCTCACTCCGCCCCCGATGCGGTTATTCTATCCGATTCCGGCCGAAACCGGCGGGCGGGTTCAGGTGAGGACGCGGCGGCCCGGCGCGGTGTACAGGCGGGCCTTCCAGCGACCGGCGCGCGCATGCTGCCTTTGCAGGCATTGAAACACCAGGTCGGCCAGCCGGTCCATGGGCTGTTCAATTGCGACGACCTTCAAACCCGCCATGGCCGGCAGGCGGTCAATGCAGGCCACCGGGCGGGGACGGCGCTGGCCCGTGGCGGCCACGTGAGCCGCCTCCGCACGCGCCAACGCCAGACCGGCGCCGCCGTTCAGACCGATCCAGCCGTCGGGCTCGTTCTGCGGATCGACTCTGCCCACGCGGTGGCAGCGGTCGATGAGCGCGCCGACAGCGGCATCGAGCTCCCCCTGGTCGGCGCCGGCGGGCACCCGTTCAATCCGCGGAAGCGGCGCGCCGTGGGGCGTCGGGGTTCGTTCGCTGGGACGGCTGCGTTGGCCGGGCTGAGGGCGGGTGAGATCGGCGAAGGCTGCTTCGCGCGCCAGCGCAGTGGGCGTTCGCAGGTCGGTGTAGCTCAATAGCGCCGGACGCCGGCAGCCCTGGCGTCGGAGCGCGTCCAAAAGGTTGGCCAGCGCGGCGCGGTTGTCCAGGCAGACCACATCCGCCCACGGGGGCGACTCGACCTGCTGGTCAAACACCACCAGATTGGCGCCGACCGCGCGCAGCCTAGCAAACAGGTCGGGATCGAGATCCGGCGAAAGCGGCCACAGCACCAGGTCGCGGATGCCGGCGTGGATCAGTTTCTGGAACAGCGCATCGGAGGTGAAGGTGGCGCCGGCGCCGCCGGTCTTGAGCACCACCACCGCGCCGCGCGATTCGGCGACCGCTTCAAAGCGCCGCATGAAGGCGGTGAAAAATTCATTTTCGACATCGGCGACGAGCGTGATCAGTTGCAGCCGGCCGGCGTGCCCGCTGTTTTTGTAGGTCACGCGGGTGCCCTGACCCTGCACGCTGGCAATCACCCCGTCGTTCTTGAGCGCCTGGAGCGCCTTGCGAACCGTGACGCGACTCAGGTTGAATTCCCGCCCCAGCGCCGCTTCCGTGGGCAGAAAGCTGCCGTCGGGATAGGCGCCCTCAAGGACGCGGGCGAAGAGACGGTCGCGCAAGGCGACGTACAGCGAGGATGCCAACGATCCGTCGCTGGCGGCGGAACGTCGGCCGGCTGGATCGCCGCCGGAATCGGGGGCGCCGCGTTGGGCGGCGCGAGCGGAAGAGGTCATGCCGTCGGGCGGGCTCCGGTGAATTCGTTCAAGTCGCGGACGCTGGTGCGGTCCCCCACGCGCTCGGCCGGACGGCCGAATCGCGCGGTGGGAATTTCGCCCATCCGATTGTGTCGGTAGGCGTCGACGCCGCGCGCCATGTAGGCGCGGAACCGCGACTCCCAGTCACCGGTGTATTTTACGTTGGTTCCCGAATAGCGGACGGTCAGGCCGATGCGCCAGCGATCGGAGGGGTTGGCCGGCGAGCCGTGGATGAGGTTGTCGTCGTGGATGGAAATCTCTCCGGCCTTCAGGCACAGGCTGACCGCATCGGACACGTTGAAACGGCCGTTTTCGAGTTGCAGATGCAGGACTGAATTGGCGTCGGCGTGGTTGGTGTGCTGCAGGATGCCGCCGTGCTGGCTGCGCGGGATCACCTGCATCGCGCCGTTGGCCGGATCGACATCGGTGAAGGCGATCCAGACGGTGACGGTGTTGTGTGGCTTCAGGTCCCAATAGTAGGCGTCCTGGTGCCAGCCGACGGTGCCGGTCGAGCGCGGCGGCTTGCAAAAGAAATTGGACGCCCAGAAGAAAAAGTCGGGGCCGAGCAGCCCTTCGACCAAGTCGAGAATGCGCGGGTCGACGCACAGGTCGTACAGCCAGCGGGAATGTTCGTGCCATTCGCGGATGTCGCGGGGATTTTCGTCCGGGCCGAGCAGCGCGGCGAGGGTGTCGTAGCCCGCGCGCAAGCTTGGCAGTTCGGCGTCGCTGAAAACGCGCGGCAGGCCGGTCAGGTAGCCATCGGTGCGGTAGCGAGCCACCTGTTCGGGGGTGAGCCGATGCGTGGCGAGGGCGTTGGCGGCGGCGGGCATGGCGAAGTCTCCTGGGCAGCCGGGTGGAGGGCCGGCGCAAGTTGTATTACTTTATAATACATATCGGCCGATGTCAAGCGCGACGCCCAAAATGTTGCTCACTCTGCCCATGCTCGCTTCCGCGCCGCGCGGGATCCCCGCCTCGCCTCCTACAGGTACCACGCCGCCTGCAGGAAGAGGCTGGCTGGCGTCGCGCCGTATTCGCTGCGCAGCGCAGGGCCGCGCGCCGGCCGACCCCAGGGCAGGGTCGCGCTGAGCGTCCAGGAAGCGGTGTCGGTCGCATCCCAGCGCAGGATCGGCGCCAGCGCTCCCGAACCATCGACCGGGCTGACGACCAGGTTGCAGGAGCCGGTCCAGGCCGTCGCAAAGGGGTAGGTCGCCTGCACGCCGAACGCGTGACGCCCCAGAATCTGGCTGTCGCCCCGCGCAAAACGGACCGCATAGTCCGGGTCGGCCAGCAGCGGCAGAATCTGGTCCGCATGTGGCGCGCCAAATCCCGAGTAGAAATATTCGGCCACCACCGTCAGGCCGGCGCCGATCGAATTGAAGGTGTAGGAGCCGCCGAACAGGAATTTGGGCACCAGCCGCGGATCGCCGAACGGTTCGCCGTCGGGATGCGGCTGGAGGGTCCGGAACAGCGCGAACTCGCCGTGCAGTTCGGCGTCGCCGATGGCGCTGGATGCGTCCGCGCCCGCGAACAGGTCCTGGGCTCGCACCCCGGCCATGATTTCGGCGTCGGCCGGCCCCAGATACCCTCGCATCCGTACCAACCCCGCCGACTGCGCCCAGTCGGTTCCGCCGACCGCGATGGCTTCGATGCTGGAGCTGTCCGTCAGGTGCCGCTCCACCCGCACGGCATCCACGCCGGGGCGCCATTCGCGGTCGACGGCCAGCGGCGAAAAAGGCGCGAACAGATCGAGCGCTCCAAACAGCACGCCGCGCCCCAGGCCGATTGCCTGCCGCCCCACGGTGACTTCCCCCCAGTTCGGGTGCCACGCGAACAGCAGCCGGTCCAGGTCGTGGATATAGACGAACCGCGGACGGTCGATCAGCGTGTCGGTGAGTGGCGTCACGCGGAAGGCCAGGTCGCCGCCGGCGCCGGTCGCTCCGCCGCCGGAGGCGCCCGCGCCTCCCACGCCCAGCCCGGCGCCGGCGTCGCTGCCGCCCGCGGCGCCATTTCGGTCGAAGCTGGAAAATTGCCCGGCCTGTTCGTAGGCCACATCGACGTTGGCCTGATCGCGCCAGCGCGCCGTCAGCATGAACCGGAGGCGCGTGAACAGCAGCGCTTCGGAGCGCTGGGGGTAGAGCTGCCGGTCCGGCGGATTGGCCGCGCCGTAGCCGGTGAGTTTGCAGGTGGTGTTCAGGTTCAAGGTGAAGGGCGACGCGGCGGTCTCCGTGCCGGCCCCGGCGTGCCACGGGTACAGTTCGAGGCTGTCCAGCGCCGCCGGGGGCACGAGCACCGCCAGCGCCAAAATCAGAAGGCCCGCGCCGGTGCTCCGGCGGCGACCGTGGCGGGGGTCTGGACCGCGTCCACGGCGGAGAATGCCGCGCCGCGCGATCATGGGGTGGCCTCGCCGCCAGCGCTGCTCGCAGCGCCGCGGTCGCCGGCGCCGTTGGGGCGTTCGTCGCTCACGATCCGGCCGTCTTCCAGCCGCACGATGCGGCGGGCGTGGCGCACGACGCGCGCGTCATGGGTGGAAAAGACGAAGGTGATGCCCTCGTCGCGATTGAGCTGCCGCATCATCTCGACCAGCCGTTCCGCGTTCTCGCCATCGAGGTTGGCGGTGGGTTCGTCGGCCAGGACCAGCTTGGGATGGCTGGCCACCGCGCGGGCGACGGCGACTCGCTGCTGCTGGCCGCCGGACAGTTCGTTCGGGCGGCGGTCGGCGAAGTCGGCCAGTCCAAGGCGGTCCAGAATTTCCCGGGCGCGGGTGCTCCGTTCGCGCCCCAGCCCCTGAAGTTCCAGCACGAATTCGACGTTTTCCCGGGCGGTCAACACCGGCACCAGATTGTAGGCCTGGAAGACGAAGCCCATTTCGTGCAGGCGCAGATCGGCCCGGCGGCTCTTCGAAAGTTTCGCCAGATCGCGGCCGAAAACATTCAGCGTGCCGGCGGTGGGGGTATCGAGCGCGCCGATCAGGTTCAGCAGCGTGGTTTTGCCGCTACCCGACGGCCCGACGATGGTCAGAAATTCCCCCGCCGTCACCTGCAGCGTGACTCCGCGCAGCGCCTGCGCTTCCAGGCGGCCCAGCGTGTAGGTCTTGGCGACCGCCTGCGCGTCGATCAGCGTTTCTTGCGCCATGCTGCTGCAACTCCTTTCAGGCCGAACTCTACCCGCACCCGCCAGCCCACTTGCCAGCCCACCCGCCGACCTACTCGCCAACCCATTCGCCAGCCCACTTGCCCGCGCCGTCACTCCGCCCGCAACGCGTTGGCCGGATCGGTGCTCAGCGCGAAATAGGCCGGGTACACCGATCCCAGCACCGTCGCGCACAGCGCCAGTCCGACCGCCAGGGGCAGCATCCACCAACCCATCGCGGCGTGAATCACCGGGTCGATCAGGATGTTGGAGACGCCCCACTGGAAATCCGGCGCGACCGTGCGGAAATCGAAGCCGTGCGCGTGCAGCCGGTAGACCAGCGGCAGGCCCAGGGCCATGCCGAGCCCCGCGCCGGCCAGCCCCAGCAGCACCGCTTCGGCCAGCATCGCCGCGACCAGTTGGCGGCCTTTCATGCCGATCGCCACGAGCACCGCGAATTCGCGCCGCCGTTCCAGCACCGCGGCCAACTGGGCGCTGGCGATGCCCAGGAACACCACCAGCACGATCACGCCGACGATCACATCGGCGAAGCTTTGGTCGATCTGCACGCCGTCGGCCAGCGCCGGAATCAGCGCCTGCCAGGGCACCGCGACCGCTCCGGCCGGCAGGCGGGGCTGCCAGGCGGCCAGAAAATCGACCAGTTGGTCCGGGTCGCGCAGCACCACGGTGATTTCCGCCGGACCGGGGTAGCCGCTGATGTTTTCCACCTCCTGAAGGGGCGCCTGGCACAGCCCGTCGTCGATCAACGTGCTGCCGGTGCGCACCACGCCGACCACGTGCAGCATCGCGCTGCGCATCTCGTCGCCCCGGCCTGAAGCCGTCACCAGCAGTTCGTCGCCGACCTCCACCCGCAACTGCCGCGCCACACCCGCGCCGATCACGCAGGCGTCGCCGTCGCCCGCGCGCAGATACCGCCCGGCGGTCACGCCGCGCACCATTCGGTTGAGCGCCGGTTCGGCGGCGGGGTCGACACCGAGGATCTCCACGCCGGTGGTGCGCGTGCCCATCGCCAGCAAGGCCTGGCAGCGCGCGTGCGGCGCCGCGACCGCCACGTGGGGATCGCTGCGCAGCGCGGCCAGCGTCTGCGCGGCTTCCGGCAGTCGGAGCGTGTCTTCCCGGGTGGCCGGCCACGCCGCCGGAGCGATGCGCAGATTGCCCACGCCGCTGTCCGCGGCCGCCTGCTTCATCATTTCGGCCTCGCCGCCCACCCAGCCGATCATCAGCAGGCTGACGGCGATGCCCAACCCCACGCCGAGGATCGAAAGCAGCGACCGCCGCCGGTGCCGTCCGAGACTGCGCAGCGCGTAGCGCCAGGCGATGGGCGAGGTCAGGCGGCTCATTGGCGCAGCGCCTCCATCGGGTCCAGCCGCCCCGCGGCGATCGCCGGCCACAGCGCGGCCAAGAGCGACACGGTCGAAGCGGCGATCAGCCCGACCAGCGGGTCGCTGGCCAACAGCCGCGGATGAATGTCAAGCGGCAACCGCAGGCCGTTCATCGCCAGGTCTTTCACCGCCGTCCCGCCCAGCGCGGCCAGATTCAATCCGGTGCGCGCGAACACGGCATTCCAGCCCCACCCGGCCGCCGTCCCGGCGACCGCCCCCAGCACCGCCACGAACAGCGCCTCCATCAAAATCATCCGCACGATCCGCCCCGGCGTGCACCCCAGCGCCAGCAGCATCCCGAATTCGTGGATGCGTTCGTAGGTCGACATCATCACCGTGTTGGCGATCCCAGCCACCGCCGCGATCAGCATCAGCGCCAAAATGAAATAGGCCGAATAGCCCGTCATCTTCATGATCATCACCATCTCGGGCATGATCTGTTTCCAGCTCACGATTTCCAATCCATGCAGCGCGGGCAGCGCCGTGAGCGCCGCCTGCAAGCCGGCAAGCTCCTCGCCGCGCTCGGCGCGGATCGCGATTTCGTGCGCGCGGTCGCCCAGCGCCAGCAATTGCTGCGCGTCGGAAAGGCTCATGACCACCCCCGACTGGTTCACCAGGTCGGCCGCGCAGTCGACGATCCCCGCCACCCGGTACAGGTCGTCGGCGATGCTGCCGTCCACCGCCTGCCCGACCAGCGCGATCTGATCGCCGACCTTCGCGTGCGCCGTGCGCGCCAAACGGTACCCCAACAGCACCTCATGCGAAGCCAGCCGCCCCTGGAAACCCGCCAGCAGGCCGTTCGGCCCCGATTCGTCGGCAACGTCGATCCCCACCACCATGGCGACGTAGGCTTCCTCCTTTGGCGCCATCAGCACCGGCGCGTAGATGCGCGCCGAGGCTTCGGCCACGCCCGGCAACGCGCGGATGGCCGCCAATTTCGCTGTCAGCCCATCGATGGTCTCATCCATGGCGTGTTCGCTGCGGTACTTCGGCGCATTAATCTGAATGTCCCCCAGCATCGGGCCGGTGATCGACGCCTCGATGCTGTCGGTGTACCCGCGCATCATGCCTTGCGTGGCCAACAGCGCCCATTGGCCGATTGCAATCGTCAACACCGCCAGCGCGGTGCGTTTGCGGTTGCGCCAAAGGTTGCGCCAGGCGATGGTCCAGGTGGTCCGTTGCATGGTCAGCGCTGTTCTTCCAGGCGGCTCAAGCTGAACATGGCATCGTCCACCGCCGCATTGAATTGGATCGAACTGTACTCCAGGATGGTCTTCTGCCCCGGCTCATCGGTCGGGATCAGCGTCATGCGTGCCGGCAGTTTTTTGCCGCCCAGCATTTTCACCTCGTCCCAGTTCAGCTCCCGCGCCAGCCGCCCACGCCGGTCGTACCAGCGACTTGCAATCGGCAGCGTGCCGTCGGGCGACAGCACCACATCGAAGCGCTGCCACAGGCCCACCACGCCCGGCTTGGCGGTGAAGCGCACCAGCCAGCCCGGTGGTTTGGCCGTCGCGCCCACCAGTGTGTAGGTGTAGTCCTTGGAGTAGGACGATTCACGCACCAAATCGTCGTTGGTGAAGTCACTCCCCATCCACGCTTGCAGCATCATCGCCGGCGGGATGCGGATGGTGCGTTTGATCCGCGGCAGGTAGTTCCACAGGTTGCGGTCGACCTTCAAGGTGGCCGTATTTTTTTCACGCGGCGGATCGGTGATCACCACCAGCGCCTTGTTTTCCCCGCGACTCCAGATTTTCATCGACAGCGTGCGCGCGCTGTCGGGACGGATCACCGTCAGTTTCGCCTCCGCAATGCTGCTGTCGGCGCGGTAGAGGTTTTCGAAATATTTCACCACCGCCTGCAAGTCCAGCGTCTTCTGCGCAGTCACGAAGCGCGGATCGATCACACTCAGGTATTTTTCAGGAATCACCGGCAGGCCGTCCGGGCCGAGTTGAATCGTGACCGGCAGGGTGGGAATGTCGCTGGGATCGCCGGAACCTTTGGGCTCGTCGCCGCCATCGGCGTTGGTCGGCCCAGACCCGTTCGGTGCGGTCGGTGGCGCCGGAGCCGTTGGCGTTGGCGGTGGCGGTGCGGGTGCGTCCGCCGCACCGAGGACCAGGGTCGCGCAAAATACGCCGACCAGCCCGACCCATTGAACCGGCGCGGCTTGTCGCAGCGCGCGAGCCATCCACCCCGGTTCATCGTGCCTGCGGAAAGGTCGCGTCATCGAGGTAAACATCGCGAGGGTCTCCCCGAAGCCCAAACGGCGTGACGGTTCGACCGACGCTGACGCACCCGTGCCGCGCCGCATGCTTTTGTTGTACCACCGCTCGCCGACCGAGCAGTGCCGCAAGCCCCAAAAACACGGCCGCAGCCGTCCGGGGAAGCACTCATCTGCTTTTCAATCTTGCGCGTCGCGCGCTCGGCCGGGACCGCGGGCGGGCACGCCCGTTTTTCGCCCGATCCTAGAATTCGGCGCCGCT
The DNA here is from genome assembly GCA_050730415.1 of Planctomycetota bacterium. Lineage (GTDB taxonomy): Bacteria > Planctomycetota > SZUA-567 > H5-PLA8 > JBOHNC01 > JBOHNC01. Next base: position 3,321 of record JBOHNC010000188.1, on the reverse strand, counting down.
CCCGCGCCCAGCGCGCACGCTTGCTTTACATGCGGCCTCGGAACGTTTCCCGGCTCAACCGACCCCCACCAGCGCCACGCCTACTCGTACCCGCTCTCCTTGAGCGCCTCCGCGAATTCGTCGAAATTGTGCCGGCCCTTGTCGGTCTTCCACCGCCCCACCGCATCCGGCCGTACCACGATCCGGCACAGCGGGATGCCGAGGAATTTCTCCAGGCGTTGGACGGTCTCTTCCTGCTTCAGCACGAAATCTTCGAACCGCACCGTCAGCCAGTGCTTGGGCGGCGGCGTGGCCTTCACCAGGTCATATTGATACTTCCACGAAATCGCCCGCCGCAGCCGTTCGTCCTTCGTTTCCGGATATTGAATGCCGAAGTCATTCAAGTTGTCGGTCAGGTGCGCGCCGATGACGCAGTCGCGCGGGTCGCGGATCCAGTAGATGTACCGGATTTCCGGGAACATCCGGACGATCCACGGAAAAATCAGCGTGGTCTCCGGCAGCTTCCACCCTTTGGGTTCCTGCCGCGACGAAATCACATCGGACAGATAGTTGTCCACCAGCTTTTGAAACTCATGCGGGATTTTCATCGTCTGCAATTGGGAAAAATCCCAGCTCAATCCGCCGTTCCACTTCACATACCGCGCCATCACGCGGCAGGCTTCATATAAATCCTCCGGCGGTACTTTGTCCCCGGAATTATTGATCGTCGCGCCCATATAGGCGCCGCTGGCGTACAGCGTATGCGAAATCGCCCGCGTTCCCGAATGCCCGCGGCCGATGATGGTGATGAGCGACATGGTGTTCCTCTCGATTCCGGTTCCCAAGCACGCTGCGAGGACGGTTCCTGCGCGTGGCTCAAACCTTGGCTTTGGCCCGCGCCTTGACCTTTCCCTTTTCCGTCTTTTCTTTCGGCTTGTCTTTGTCCTGGAGTTTCTGCGCGGCCTTCGGCGATCCAATATGCAGCGTGTCGTAGGCTTGCTGTGAAGACTGGAACGGACCGGGGACGCTTTGCTGACCGTGCCAGTGGAGGTTGGTGAGCATCGGGTTGGTGCGCCCGGTTTCCTTTTCGCGCTTGGCGATGTGCGCCTGCATCCGCGCTTCGAGGAACTCCACCACCGCCGGTTCCTGTTTGGCGACGTTGTTCAGCTCCAGCGGATCCTTCACCAGGTTGTACAGTTCGACTTCGGGCTTGAAGTGAAAATCCGGTTCCAGCGCGTGGATCAGTTTCCACTCCGGCGTCCGCCAGCCGTGCTTGCGCATCCACGTACATTCGGTGATGTACGATTCGGCGCGGCCCGCAATGGCCTTGCGCTTGAACAGCGGCGTCAGCGTGCGGCCGTCGAACTTTTCCTTGAGCTTGATCCCCAGCAGCTCCAGCACGGTCGGCACGAGGTCCTCATGGAGCACCAAATCGTGGCGGCGCTGGCCGGCCGGAATTCGTCCGGGCAGGTGGAAAATCAACGGCACCGTCAGGCAGTTTTCGTACATGCCGTGGTGGTCGTAGTAGCACTCGTGTTCGTTCAGCGTTTCGCCATGGTCGGCATTGACGACGACCAGGGTGTCGTCCCAAAGCTTCAACTGATCGATCGCGGCGAAAATGTTCTGGATGCAGGCGTCCATGTAGGCCACCGCGCCGTCGTACTGCGCGTCGACGTAGCGGCTGTCGGTGCAGCCCGGCGGCATCCAGGTGGCGAAATAATCGCGGAACGGTTTGAAGGCCATCACCGGTTCCATCGATTTGTTGTCCGGGTCGCATTCGTTGGCGTCGTAGAACATCCGCTCGTAGGGCCACGGCGGCAGATACGGGCTGTGCGGATCCATGTGCCGCATGAACAGGAAAAATGGTTTGGCCCCGCCGGCCAGCCGTTTTAATTCCGGAATCGCCAGCGCGTTCAGGTTCTCGGCCTTGTGGCTGCGCCCCTCCTCCCAGCTTCCCCAGCCGGAATAGTTCAGGTAGTTCTCGAAGCCGCGCCCCGACGGATTTCCGGGGAACCCGACGCAGGTGGTCGCGTAGCCCTTGGCCTTCAGCATTTCTGAAAGCATCGGCGCCGCGATTTCCCCCTGATGCCGCAACGCCACCGCGTTGGTGCCGAAGCAATCGCGCCCCGTGAGCATCGACGCGTAGGCCGGCGTGGTCGGAATATGCGGGCTGATGAGGTTGTCGAACACCGTGCCCCCCTGCGCGAACTTCGCCAGATGCGGGGTGGTATTGTGTTCATACCCATACAGCGACATATGATCCCGCCGCAGCGAGTCAATCGCGATCAGCACCAGATTCAATTTCTTCCCCATATACCCCGTCCCTTTCTTCTATTCCTTACAAAACTGTCTTTCTCTGTGTCTCTGTGTCTCTGGGCCTCTGTGGTGAACTCTTTTACCTCGCCCCGAGTGATTTCAGCACCGCGTTCATATACCCGTAGGACTCCGCCGCGACGATCGCGCAGCGTGCCAGCTCATACTTTCCGGCGCCGATGACTTCCAGGCACACCGGTCCGTTGTACTTGCCGTCGACCATGGCTTTGAAGTAGCCCACCAAGTCGATGTCGCCGCGTCCACAGGCCTGCATCTCCGGTGTTCCCGGCGCGGGGCCGGGGCCTTTGCAGTCGCGGATGTGGACGTGCTTCACGCGCGCCAGCACCGCCGGCAGCGCCTTCTCGGGCTTTTCCCCCGCGCGGTAGATGTGGCTCGGGTCCATGTCGATGCCGAAAAACGGGTTCTTCACTTTTTCCATCGCTCGCAGCGTGGTCGGCGTGCTGTAGATCACCTGGCCGACATGCGCCTTGGCGCAGAGTGTGATCTTGTAACCTGCTGCGACCTCCGCCTGCTGGGCGATCAGGTCGGTCTGGCGCACGAAATCTTCCTCGACATTCATCTTCCCGCCCGGCCCGATGTTGACGATGGGAATGCCCAGCGCAGCACAGGCGTCGAAGGCCTTTTTCAACCGTTCGGGATCGAGTGCCGCCTCCTCGATGGAAAGCAGTTCCAACCCCAGGTCTCCGGCGATGGCTTTGATGTCCTTGACCTGGTCCGCCCACTGGTCGAGGTTCAAATGTTCGCACATGCCCTTGATGGCGGAAAGTTCCGCACCGTCGTAGCCGGCGGCCTTGATGTGAGTCAGCGCGGTCTTCAAATCGAAGCCGCCGAACAGCACGGTATTCACGCCCAGTTTAATCATCGTTCTTCCCTTTCTCTCATTTTCTGCTCACTTCTCAACTCTCGCCTTTCACCTCTGAGTAGCGGCCGCGCCGCGCGGCTGCTACAGGTCTACGACGGTGCGGAACTTTCCGCCATCAAGGGCATGTGCGAACATTTGAACCTCGA
>JBOHNC010000187.1:0-6801 GCA_050730415.1 Planctomycetota bacterium | reverse complement strand
GGACATGGAGTTCATCCAGTTCCATCCGACCACCCTGTACCTGGCCGGCGCGCCACGGTTTCTGATCACCGAGGCGGTGCGCGGCGAAGGCGCCTGGCTGCGCAACGCGCGCGGCGAACGGTTCATGGGCCGCTACGCGCCCGACCAGATGGAACTGGCGCCGCGCGACGTCGTCGCCACCGCCAGCATTCAGGAAATGCAACGCACCGGCAGCAACTGCGTCTACCTGGACCTGAGCACCATCCCCGCGGCGCGGATTCGCGAGCGCTTCCCGACCATCCAGGAGGTGCTCAGCCAATACGGTCTGGACATCGTCAAAGACCGCATTCCGGTCCGGCCCGCGGCGCACTACATGATGGGCGGCGTGCAGACAGATATGAATGCGCAGACCACGATCCGCCGGCTGATGGCCGCCGGCGAAGTTGCCTGCACCGGCGTGCACGGCGCCAACCGGCTGGCCAGCAATTCACTGCTCGAAGGCCTGGTGTTCGGCTACGAGGCCGGGCGCGCGGCCATCGAGTGGGCCAACCTGCAGTTCGACGACCGCCAGCCGCGGCAGCTCAAGCGCCGCTTCGAGCGCACCCCGACGCTGATTGACGCCGCCGACGTCCGCCGCAGCCTGCAAAGCGTCATGTGGTACAACTGCGGGGTCTTTCGCGACGCGGAAAATCTGGCCTCCGCCGCCGCCAAAATCGACCAGTGGCAACGCTACGTGGTCGTGCGCGATCCCAGCGACCTCGCCGGCATCGAACTGCAGAACATGCTGCTGGTCTCCCGGCTGATGCTGGAAGGCGCCTTCCGCCGCAAGGAATCGCGCGGCGCGCACCGCCGCACCGACTGGCCCAACGTCAACGATGAACGCTGGAAGCTGTCGACCACCCTCCAGCGCGAAACCTTCGAATCGGTCATCACCAGCCAGACGGAAGTCGCGCCGCCGATCCAACTGGCCGCCACCGAGCTGCCGCCGGGCCAGCCTTCCGCCGCCCACGGCGCCCCCGCCGCCACCAACGGAGCACCCGCCGCCGCGATGGGCGGAGCCCCCGCCACCCCCGCCACCCCCGCCGACGCGTCGGCTGAAGCATCGGGCGATCCTGCCGCGCCGGCGTCCTCGGCCGGCCATCCGTGACCTCAACCCGCCAGCCGTGGACCCGCTGGGAGCTGGTCGGTCTGGCCGCGGGCCTGGCGCTGTTTGCGTATCTCCAGCAGCCCTATCTGACCGGGCCGATCGCCAATCTGCCGATCACCCCGCAAAACCCCTTCGGAAACCTCAAAGGTTTTCTCGACGCCCAGTTCTGGGTCTTCACCACCTCGCACGCCGAAAAGGGGCTGGCGGTCACGCATGGACTGCCGGTCTGGAGCGTCGCCACCGACGGGACCCTCGCGGTGCACAACTCCCACCCGCCGACGGTGGCGCTGCTGGAATGGGTCTGCTCCTGGTTCTGCGGGCCGACGCTGGTGGCGGTGCGACTGCCCGCGCTGCTGTTTTCGACCGCGATGCTGGCGGTTGTCTACCTGCTGCTGCGCCGCCTCTTTCCCCGGCTGCCTGCCTGTCTGGGCACGCTGGGGCTGGCCACGCAGCCGCTGTTTTTTCATTTCGCCACCTGCCCCGAAGTCTTCCTCCTGGGGCATCTGCCGCTGCTCGGTTTTTTGCTCGTCGCCCTGCGCGCCCCGCCGACTCCGGCGGCGGAATCGGCCGCGGCCGCCGCTGCGGAACGGCTTGCTCCCGGAGCCGACCCGCCGGATCCGCCGGCCCCGCCAGCCGCGCCGGCCCCGCCAGCCCGGCCAGGGAGTCCGCCAAGCCCGCCGCCTGCGCCAGGCGCCGTTCCTGCGGCCGGTCGCCGCCGGCTGCTGGCGCTCGGGCTGTGGGCCGCGGCAAGTGTCGCTGTCAGCAATCCGTCCGCGGGGGTGATTTTCCTCTGGTCCGCGGCCTGGGTGGCCCTGCGGCGCAATCGCGCCAGTTGGCAGGATGCCGCCGGCGCGCTCGCGGGGGTCGTCGCAGCGCTGGCGGTGCTGCTGACTTGGCTGCACTGGGGTGGGGGATCGGTGGATCACTGGGCCGAGCGTGGTATTTTCCGCACCCTCGGTGCCAACCACGACCAGACCGGCGCGCTGGGGCCCGGTGCCATCGGCTGGTTCGCGCTGCTGGCGCGGCAGGCCACGCGCGTGGGCGACGGGCAACTCTGGCTGCTGTGGTTCGGCCTGTTCGGCTGCGGGTTGGCGGTGGCGGCGCAGTTCCGGCGCGCCGAAGCCGTTGCCATGGGCCGCCGGCTGCCGGCCGAAGCGGCCCTGCTGATCGCCTTCGCGCTCCTGTTTCTGTTTGAGGCGGTGCTGCTGCGTCAGAATGCCTGGACGCACCTGTACACCGTGTCCGCCGGCGGGTTTCTGACCGCCTTTGGCCTGGCGGCCATCGGCGAGGAATGCCTGATCGGGTTCCAGCGCATGGCGCAGGTCTTCGCGCCGCCGGTCGCCGCCGCCGATACCACGGACGCCGCCACCGATGCCGCCGCCACTGACGCCCCCGTTTCCACCGCCTCCGCCGCCGAAATCGTGCGCCAGAAGCGGGTCGGGCCCACGCATCTGATGGGCATCGTGCTGACGCTGACCGCGCTGCTGGCGATGTACCGCGTCAGCGGGATTCTCGACAAGCAGGAAGCGCTGGCCAATCGCCCCGAGGCCGACATCGGGCCCCTTGCGCAGGCCATCGCCGCCGCGCACGCGACCCACCCGGGCCCGGTGCTGGTGTACCCCGACTGGCTGCTGCCCGCGCGGATCGTCACCGGCACGCCGTTGCCGCTCACCCGCGGCTACATTTTTCCCTACTTCTACGAGGGCCGTGCCTTTCTGTGCGACCGCTGTCCGGACCTGACCCCCGCCCAATTCGCCGCCCCGACGCGGCCCGCGCTGGTCCTCTGGCCCGACGACCCGCGTTTTCCGTTCGCCACCGATCCCGCGCGCGACCAAGCCATCCGCGCCGCCCTGCAGGCCGACGGCTACGCCCGGACCACGGTCCAGCAGGTGAATATCTACGCACTGGAAACCCGCCCATCGGCGCCGACCACCCCGCCCGCATCCGCATCGCCTGCACTCGCCCCGTCTGTACTCAACCGTTCCCCCGCGGAGACCGCCCCATGAAAATCGTCCTGCTGTTCCCCGGTAAACCCCGCCCGGCCGAACTGGTCGCGGCGGTGACCGAATATGTCGAACGCCTCGGCCGGCTCGGGCCGTTTGAATTGGAACAGATCCGCGAGGAAAAAATCGACCGCCGCCCGCAGGAGGAAATCAAAAAGGCCGAAGCCGACCGCTTCCTGCGCATCGTCAAGCCCGACGACTGGCTGGTGGTCTGCGACGAACGCGGCCGTTCGGTGCGCACCGACGACCTGGTCACGTTGCTGCGCTCGGCGCTGGGCGGCGCCGGCGAAATGAGCGGCAAGCGGCGGTTGGTGATCGCCATCGGCGGAGCGCTCGGCGTCCACCCCGAACTGCTCGCGCGCGCCAACGCCACCTGGAGCCTCTCCGGCTTGACGCTGGCCGGCTCGGTCGCCCGCGTGGTGCTGCTCGAAGGCCTGTACCGCGCCATGACGCTGATCAAAGGTCACCCCTACCACAACGCGTGAAAAACCTCTCTGGCCCAACGCGCATGAAGTGCGGCGGCTTGACGTCACCTTTCTGTGGCGCGGCTTGACGCGTCGTTCTTGTTTTTAATTTTCCTCCCGAGCCCGCCACTTTCCAGCGCCCGACCGCGCGTTTTTCCCGGACCCCGCCCTATTTTCCCACCCTTGTCGTAGCATATTCCCCAATGCCGTTCCACCGCAATTTGCTCTCCGGAGGCACCGCCCGTGACCGCCGACCTCTCCCATGAAATGGTCGACTTCGCCCTGAACCTCAAGTTCGACGATCTCGGCCGCAAAACCGTCCGCGAAGCCAAGCGCCGCTGGCTCGACAGCTTCGCCTGCGCGCTCGGCGCCTGGCAGGCCGAACCCTGCCGCATCATTCGGTCGATGCTGCCGACGGTGAAATCCGCCCCCGGCGGCACCGCTCGCATGTTGGGCACGCGCATCCAGACCACCCCCGAATGGGCGGCTTTCGGTTCCAGCGCGCTGATTCGCTACATGGACTTCAACGACACCTATTTGTCGCTCGAACCGGCCCACCCGTCGGACAACATCGGCGCGATTCTCGCCGCCGCCGATCTGGCCGACAGCTCCGGCCAGGACGCGATTCTGGCCACCGTGATCGCCTACGAAATCCAGTGTCGCCTGTGCGATTCCGCCTCGATCCGCGCCCGCGGCTGGGACCATGTCACCTACGGGGTGTTTTCGACCACACTCGCCGCCGGTCGGTTGCTGGGGCTCACCCGCGAACAGCTTCTGCACGCCATGGGCCTGGCCGGCGTCTGCGGCAACGCGCTCCGGCTCACCCGCGCCGGCGTGATTTCGATGTGGAAGGGGCTCGCCTTCGCCAACGCTTCGCGCATCGGGCTGCTGGCCGTCACCATGGCCAAGGCTGGCATCACCGGTCCCGCGCCGATTTTCTCCGGCGACATGGGCTTCTGCCAGCAGGTCTCCGGGCCGCTCGACTGGACCCGCCCCGGCTCCGACAAGCGCGGCTTTCTGCTCACCGAAACCATGATCAAATGCGTCTCCGCCGAATACCATTCGCACCCCGCGGTCGAATCCTGCGTGGAACTGTTCGACCAGATCGGCGGCGAACGGCCCAAGGAAATCCTGGTCGAAACCTTCAAGGCCGGCGTCGAAATCATCGGCCACGGCCCGGAACGCTGGCGCCCTGAAAGCCGCGAAACCGCCGATCATTCGCTGCCGTTCATCGTCGGCGTCACGCTGAAAAATGGCGAGCTGCGCCCGGAATTCTACGAACAGCCCACCCGCGAAGACCCCGAAACCTTGCGCTGGGTCGACGCCGTCCGGGTGGTCGAAAAACCCGAGTACACCACGCTCTACCCCAAGGCCTACCCCACCAACATCATCGTCACGATGGCCGACGGCCGCTCCTTCAGCAAGCGCGTCGATCTGCCGCTGGGCCATCCCGAGCGGCCGGCCTCCGACGAAGTCCTGGAGCTGAAATTCCGCGACCTGTGCGGCGACAAAATGCCCGAGAAACAGGCCGACCAGGCGCTCAGTATGCTTCATCGCCTCGACCGGCTCAGTTCCGTCCGGCGCCTCATCCGCAAAATGGAACTGCCCGTGGAGTAACCCCGCATGGCCGCGAAAAAATCAGGCCGCTCGAATGCCCCCGCAGCCCGCAACAAGGCGCGACCAGGCACGCCTGTGCTCCCGGTTGGGCCGGCGCGCGCGGAATTCGTCCCTCCCGGCCGGCGGCTGCGCGACCGGCTGGCGCGCGGCTTCCTGCCCCTCCCCGGCGCCTTCAATGCCGTCACCGGCATGATCGCCCAACAGGCCGGGTTCGAAGCGCTGTATGTCTCCGGCAGCGGCACCGCCACCGGCGATTTTGGATTGCCCGACCTGGGCCTCACCACCTTGACCGAAATGGCCGAAGCCGCGCGCCGCATCGCGTCCGCCACCGGCCTGCCAGTCCTCGCCGACGCCGACATGGGCTTCGGCGGCCCGGTCCATGTCGCGCGGACGGTGCGTGAATTCGAAGCCGCCGGCGTCGCCGGCATTCACATCGAAGACCAGTCCTTTCCCAAGCGCTGCGGGCACCTCGACGGCAAAATGCTGATCCCGCCGGAAGCCATGGCGGCCAAGATCGAAGCCGCCGCCGCCGCCCGCCGCGACGACAGTTTTTACCTGGTCGCCCGCTGCGATGCCAAGGCCGTTGAAGGCCTCGACGCCATGATCGCCCGCTGCACGCTGTACGCCCGCGCCGGCGCCGACATGATCTTCGCCGAAGCCCTCGCCGATGCCGCCGAATTCCGCCGCATCGCCGCGGCCCTCGCACCGCTCGACGTTCCGGTCATGGCCAACATGACCGAGTTCGGCAAGTCGGCGCTGCTGACCGCCGCCGACCTGGAGAAAGCCGGCGTCGCCGCCGTGATCTGGCCGCTGACCGCCTTCCGCATGATGCTCCAGGCCGCGCAGGATGCCTACCGCGAACTGGCTCGCACCGGCACCCAAAAAGAACTCCTGCCCCGCATGATGACGCGCCAAACCATGTATGACCTCATCGGCTACGCCGCGATCGAACAACGCATTCGTGAAGGACAAACGCCATGACCACTCCCGCCACCCCAGCCGGTTCCACTCCGGAGGCCGGGCCGGTAGCCAAGCCGGTCGATGACGGCATGGCCGGGGTGATCGTCGCCCGCAGCGCGATCTGCCGCGTGTCGCCTGAGCGCCACGGGCTGCTCTACCGCGGCTACCGCTGCTCCGACCTGGCCGCGCGCTGTACCTTCGAGGAAGTCGCCTACCTGCTGATGCACCAGGAACTGCCCGCCCGCCGCGAGGTCAACCTGTTCGCGCGCGCCATCCGCAAATGGGCGCGCCCGCTGCCGGCGCTCAAAAAAATGCTCGACCGCCTCCCTGACGAGGCGCCGGCCATGGATGTCATGCGCACCGGACTCTCAGCCGTGGGCGCCTTCAAGAATGCCCACCCGCTGGTGACCGCCGACGATATTCGCGACCGCTTTCATTTGTTCCTGGGCGAAGCCGAAATGGTGCTGGCGCTTTGGGCGGTGCGGCTGCGCGGCGTGCGCTACGTCGGCAGCCGGGAAAAATCCCTGGCCGGCCGGCTGCTGGAATACCTCACCGGCGCCAAGCCCACCGCCGAGCAGACCGATGCGATGCAGACTTCGCTGATTCTCTACGCCGAGCACGGCTTCAACGC
>JBOHNC010000186.1:0-8717 GCA_050730415.1 Planctomycetota bacterium | reverse complement strand
GCGACACACTCAACGGATCGTGCGAACCCGCCCCCGGCGTCGCCGCCTCGGCTGGGTGTCCGCCCCAAGCGAACCACGCGACGCCCAAGCCCGCCGCCACCAGCAGCGTCGATGCCGCGATGTATGTTTTCAGTCCCATGGCCGTCTCCAATCCGAGCCGCGCAGGGAAAACCACGCGATGCCCCCGAACCTATATCGACCCCGCGCCGCCAAATCTTCACCAATTCCACCCCCCGCCCCACTGCCTGTACGAGCGGCCCCCCGTGCCCGCCCTCTTCGCTTCGAATGCCCACCGCCTGCGCGTCGTCACCCGAGCCGCGCCGAGTACAATTTTTTCGCGCGCCCTTCCGCCCATTGCCGCGCACCGCCGTCGCTCCCGCATGAGGACCCGCCGCCCGTGACCGATCTCCACCACGCCGCCCAACTCGATGACCCGGCCGCCTCGGCCGCCCTGGCCGCCGCCTTCCACGCCGATCCCGCCGCCCTCAACCGCCCCGACAACCGCGGCCGCACCCCCGTCTGGATGGCCGTCTGGAAAAGCCGCCCCGCCGCGCTGCGCCAGTTGCTGGCCTGGGGCGCCGATCCCCGCCTGGCCGACGAAGAAGGCCTCGCGCCCATCCACCTGGCCGCCCTCGCCGATCCCACCCACGCGCCGGAACTGCTTGCCTTACTTTTGGATGCCGGCGCCGATCTCGAACGCCCCGCTCGCGGCGCCCTCACCGCCCTCCACTTCGCCGCCCGCGACGGCCTGCTGCCCGCCGCCCGCCTGCTCCTCGATCGCCACGCCAACATCAACGCCCGCACCCTCGCCCGCGAAACCCCCCTGCACTGGGCGCTCTACGAAGGCCAGGAGGAAATGGCGCTGTTTCTCCTCCAAAATGGCGCGGCCCTCGATGCCCAGGACGCCCACGGCGACACCGCCCTCCACGAAGCCGCCCGCTTCGAATACGAAGCCGTCGCCCGCGCCCTGTGCCAAAAAGGCGCTCCCCTCGATCTGCCCAACGACGCCGGCCAAACCCCCCGCGAACTCTTGGCCGAAACCGGTTGGCCCTGGCTGCCCCCGCCCCTTGGACAATCCTGAATCCTGAAGGATGAAGGAAACCCAAAACCGAACTTAAACCTCGCGCGTCCCCTGGGAGCGCCGCGCTCCAGCGCGGCTTCTTGGATTTCCTCCTTCTCCTCGTCCAAACTGGGGATACGCCTTCGCGAGCCTTCCCATTCCCGGGCGCGCCGCCACCTTGCCGGCTCCTGCGCGCGCAGCGCGCATCTTCGCCTTCCTTCCATCCTCCACGCTTCATCCTTTTCTTCTGCCCCCCACCAGATTCCGCCGTACCCCACTTTTTTCCCGCCCCCGCCTCCATCCCCGCCGCGACGTGGATATACTGAGCCCACCACACCCCGCTTTTCTGCCGACCCCCATCTGGTCCCCCGTTCAAAAGTCGAGTTCCACCCATGTCCGTTTCGGCACCCATCCCCGCTGCCCGCCCGGCGTCAGCCACCTCCGCCGCTCCATCCGCCGGCCCCCGCACCTACCGCGGCCGCGCCCTCGACGAAATCGCCTTCCCGCTCGGCGGCCTCGGCGCCGGCTCGATCGCCCTCGGCGGCTGGGGCCAGTTGCGCGACTTCGAACTCTTCCACACCCCCAACAAAGGCCTCCTGTTCAACTACACCTTCTTCACCCTCCACATGCAGCGCGAAGGCGACGCACCCGTCACCCGCGTCCTGCAAGGCCCCGTCGGTGCCTGGGGCAAAACCAACACCCAAGCCGGCCTGCATCAGCACGGCATGGGCGGCGGCGGCCATGGCGTCACACGGATGGACGGAGCAGGTCTTCCGCATTTTCGCAACTGCGTGTTCGTTGGTGAGTTTCCATTCGCACGGCTGCATCTGGACGACCCCTGCGCGCCGCTCACGGCCGAACTCGAAGCCTTCAACCCGTTTTTGCCGCTCAATGCCGACGACAGCGGCCTGCCCTGCGCCCTGTTCCATGTCACCCTGCGCAATCCCGGCGACCAACCCGTCCGCGCGGTGCTCTTCGCCAACCTGGAAAACAAACTCGGCTTCCCCGAAGCCGGCCGGGGCGAAATCGCTTTCTTCGAACAGCCCGGTGTGCGCGGTCTGGCCTTCTCCAATCGCCGCCACAAGCCCGATTCCGTGCGCCATGGAACACTTGCATTGTATACCCCGCACGCAGATTTACAGGTTCAAACCCATTGGTTCCGCGGTGCCTGGTTCGACCCCCTCACCCGCTTCTGGGACGAAGCCTTCACCGGCCGTCTGGCCGAAAACCGCGCCCCCGCCGTCAACGAAAATGAACAAACCACCGATGTCGGCTGCCTCGGCCTGAACGCCACCGTCCCCGCCCACGGCAGCGTCACCCTCCCCGTCTGGATCGTCTGGCACACCCCCTGGATCGACTGGAAACGCGGTGGCAACGACAAGCCCGGCCCGATCAAAACCCACTACGCCACCCGCTTCGCCGATGCCTCCGCCGTCGCCGGCTACCTGGGCCGCGACATCGGCCGCCTCAGCGCCGAAACCCGCGCCTTCGCCGCCGCCCTGCATGGCTCCACCCTCCCCGCGCCCGTTTTGGACGCCGTCAGCTCGCAGATTTCCATCCTCAAGACCACCACCTGCCTGCGCCTGACCGACGGCACGTTCTACGGCTGGGAAGGCTGCCACGACACCGCCGGCTGCTGCGAAGGCACCTGCACCCACGTCTGGAACTACGCCCAGGCCCTGCCCTTCCTCTTCCCCGCCCTCGAACGCACCATCCGCGAAGCCGACTACAAAATCAACCTCCACGACGACGGCAGCATGACCTTCCGCATCCCGCTGCCGCTGGGCACCATTCCCCAGCCGAAATTCCACCCCGCCGCCGACGGCCAAATGGGCGGCATTCTCAAACTCTACCGCGACTGGCAGTTGGGTGCCGGCGACGACTGGCTCAAGAAACTCTGGCCCCGCGCCAAACAGGCCCTCGAATACGCTTGGAAATTCTGGGACGCCGACCGGGACGGCGTCATGGAAGGCATCCAGCACAATACCTTCGACATCGAGTTCTACGGCCCCAACTCCATGATGGGCAGTTTCTACCTCGGCGCGTTGCGCGCCGGCGAGGAAATCGCCCGCCACCTCGGCGACACCGCCACCGCCGACACCTACCGCCACCTGTTCGAATCCGGCCGCGCCAAGATGGACGCCTCCCTCTTCAACGGCGAATACTACATTCAGGATGTCCGCCCCGACGCCAAAGGCTCCCACGACCCCGCCATTTCCATGGGCGGCCAGACCGCCGATCCCAAAAACACAGCCTTCCCCAAATATCAATACGGCGCCGGCTGCCTCAGCGATCAACTGATCGGCCAGTGGTTCGCGCGCCTCGTCGGGCTCGGTGATCTGTTCGACCCGGCCCACGTAAAGTCCACCCTGTCCGCCATTTTCCGTTACAACTTCCGGTCGAATCTTTCGGCCCATCCCAACCCCCAGCGCATCTACGCGCACGGCAATGAAGCCGGCCTGCTCATTTGCAGTTGGCCCCGCGGCGGCCGCCCCGCCCTGCCCTTTCCCTACGCCGACGAAGTCTGGCCCGGCAATGAATACCAAGTCGCCAGCCACCTGATCTTCGAAGGCCTCCTCGACGAAGGCCTCGCCATCGTCGCCGGCACCCGCGCCCGCTTCGACGGCGAACGCCGCAACCCCTGGGACGAAATCGAATGCGGCCATCACTACGCCCGCTCGATGGCCTCCTACGCCCTGCTGCCCGCCCTCACCGGTTTCCAGTACAGCGCCCCCGAACAACGCCTCGGCTTCGCCCCCCAAGTCGCCCACGATAACTTCGCCGCGTTCTTCAGCGTCGATGCCGGCTGGGGCGTCCTGCGGCAGCATCTCCAACCCGGCGCCCAGCGCGCCGCCATCGAACTCCACACCGGCCGCCTCATCCTTCGCACCCTCGACCTCGCCTTCCCCCTGGCTCCCGCCGGCCCCGTCGTACACCTCGCCGGCCGCAGCATCCCAGCCCAAGCCCACCCGCGGCCCAACAACTGCACCCGCGTCGTCCTGACCCCCTCCGTCACCCTGGAAGCCGGCCAGACCCTCACCATCGATTCTTGGAACTAGAATTTCAGGCAGCGTCATCCCCATCCGTACGAATCCACCGGCTCTCCCTTTCTTCGCCCCGCAAGGGGCGGTATTTGGATAGCCGTGGTATGGAGCGCCCCGTTCGGACGGGCGCGGAATCCACGGAATACGATGGCGTGAAATGTTCTTCGACCCCGCAAGGGGTCGAATGGAGCTCACGCCAAATGCCAACCTACACGCAAATCACCTATCACATCGTTTTCTCGACCAAAAACCGCGCGCCCGCCTTGTTGCCCGAGAACCGGCGGGAATTATTTCGCTACATTTGGGGCATTCTCAAAAACAAAAAGTCCACGTTGATTCGCATTAACGGCGTGGCCGATCATCTACATATTCTGACCAGTCTGCACCCCACGGTGGCGCTGGCGGATCTGGTGCGGGAGATCAAGGTCAGTTCGTCGTTGTGGATTCGGCAGAAAAAGCTGTTTCCGGAATTTTCAGGCTGGCAGGACAGCTACGCCGCATTTACATGCGCGATGGCCGATCGCTCCCGCTTGATTAATTACATCAAAAATCAGGAAGAACATCATCGCCAAAAATCGTTTCAGGAAGAATTGCGTGAATTTCTGATTCGCGAAGGAGTAAAATTCGACGAGCGGTATTTTAAGTGAGGCATGGTTCGACCCCTTGACGGGGTCGGCGTGCTTTTAAAACCACCGCTTTCCGTGGGTTCCGCGCCCGTCCGAACGGGCGCTCCACACCACGGCTATCCAAATCTGGCCCCCTGGCGGGGCCAAAACAAGGAAGTGATCGGGAGTTCAGGCAGTTGCCCATAAATCCGGTAACTCATAAAATGCGTAGGAGGTTACAATTGATTTCTGAAAGCAAAAAAGTGCCCCCCGCCATCGCCGTCGAACGCGTCGACCACGTCACCGTCGACGTCACCGACATCGACCGCGCCAAGCAGTTCTACGGCGGCCTGTTCGGCCTGACCGAAGTCCCGCGCCCCCCAAGCTTCACCTTCCCCGGCGCCTGGTACCAAGTCGGCCCCGTCTTTGTCCATCTGGTCGTCAAACCCCAGCCCGACCCCGACAGCCCCCGCCATTTCTGCGTCTGGGTCCAAGACGTCCACGCCGCCGCCGACTCCGTCGCCCAAGCCGGTTTCGCCGTGCAGTGGGACGACTTCAAAATCCCCGGCGTCGACCGTTTTTTCACCGCCGATCCCGACGGCAACCGCCTCGAAGTCCAAGGCGCCGAACGGTGATTCCACGGCCGGCCGCCGAGCCGAAAAAAATCCCTCGGACGCTTTGATTTTTCGCCCCTCAGCATACAAATTTATCGACCCCCGCCGATCCACCCCCCCGCATTCTCTTTTTTCCTGTCCCCTGTCCCCCCCAAGGAGTTCCACCCATGTCCAAATTGCGCTACGCGGTCGTCGGCACCGGCGGCCGATGCCTCGGATCCTACCTCCTGCCGCTCACCCGCGACTACGCCGACACCGTCCAGTTCGTCGGCCTGTGCGATCTCAACACCCAGCGCATGAAATACTCCCTCGCGCAGATGAAAAAGGAAAACCCCAAGCTCAAAATCCCGCTCTTCACCGACTACGCCAAAATGCTCAAAACCGTCAAACCCGACCGCGTCCTCGTCACCACCCGCGACAGCCTCCACGCCCCGCTCGCCGTCCAAGCCATGGAAGCCGGCGCCGACGTCGTCACCGAAAAACCGATGACCACCGACGAAACCATGTGCCGCCAGATCCTCGAAACCGAAAAGAAAACCCGCCGCAAAGTCACCGTCACCTTCAACATGCGCTACGGCATGGCCGTGACCAAGTGCAAAGAACTCATCCGCGAAAACCACATCGGCAAACTGGTCTCCGTCGATCTCAACTACTGGCTCGACACCATCCACGGCGCCGATTACTTCCGGCGCTGGCACCGCAAACAGGCCAACTCCGGCAGCCTGCTCATCCACAAATCCACCCACCACTTCGACACCGTCAACTGGCTCATCGAACAGGACCCCGTCCAGGTTTTCGCCTACGGCGCCCGCAATCGCTACGGCAAGGAACACGCCATCCCCGGCCACGGCAAAAATTGCCGCGAATGCAAGGTCATCGACCAGTGCCCCTTCGCCCCGCAGTGGGGCCGCGTCGACAGCAGCTCCAACCTGCACAATCTGTACTTCAAAGCCGAAGCCGAAGACGGCTACCAGCGCGACAGTTGCGTCTTCGACAGCGAAGTCGACATCCCCGATACCATGATCCTCGCCGTCCGCTACACCGGCGGCGTCCACATGAGCTACAGCCTCAACGCCTTCCTCCCCTACGAAGGCTTCCGCCTCTCGATCAACGGCACCGAAGGCAAAATCGACCTCGAATGCTTCCACCGCACCCCCTGGGATGCCGGCGAAAACACCGTCCGCGTCACCAAAACCGGCTACGAAGAATCCCGCGTGCTCACCATCGCGCCCTACAACGTCAACAGCAAACTCCACGGCGGCCACGGCGGCGCCGACGACGTCCTCCTGCGCGACATCTTCGGCAGCAAACTCCCCAATGACCCGCTCAAACGCGCCGCCGGCTCCCGCGCGGGCGCGATGAGCATGCTCATCGGCGCCGCCGCCAACAACTCCATGCGCGAAAACCGCCCCATCAACATCGCCGACCTCGTCCCCCTCGACCTCATCAACCACCGCGAACGCGGCTACCACTGAGGAAAAAACGAAGGATGAAGCGTGAAGGATGAGGGATGATGGATGAAGGAACCCCAAAAATTCAGAGCGGGCGAGGCACTTTGCCGGGAGCGCACGGTTTAAAGTGGCACGGGCTGACCAGCCCGTGTCCAGCGAGTCCGCGAGCGTTTCCCCTGCAAAGCGCGTTTCGCGCTCTCTTCCCTGGGTGCGCCGGTCATCAGACCGGCTTCTTCGCCCAAACCGTTCATTCGGCTCCGGAGTCAATCCGTCCACCCGCGCCCTTCTTCGCGACCCACGGGAGCGGCCTCCCCGCTTCGAAATGTGCAGGAAGTCGGCAACCCGAAGGGATGCCGCCAGGGTCGTGGCCCCTGAGGCCACTGCCGCCAGGGTCGTGGCCCCTGAGGCCACTGCCACCAGGGCCGTGGCCCCTGAGACCACGTCTTCGAGTAAAATACCCGCAAGGAACCCACCCATGACCTCAACCAGCCGCCGCGCCGGCCCGCTCACCCGCCGTGCCCACACCGCCGCCCGCCCCGGCGAACTCACCGCCCAGACCGCCGCCATCGCCGGCGGCCCCAAAGCCAAAACCGTCCCCTACGGCGCCGGCAAACGCTTCGGCCCCGAAGAACTCCAGCAGCTCAAAGAGGCCCTCGACCAGAACACGCTGTTCTACGCCTTCGGCAAGAAAACCGCCCAGTTCAAGGCCGCCTGGAGCGCCTACACCGGCGTCAAGCACGTCATCACCACCAGCTCCGGCACCGCCGCGCTGCATTGCGCCGTCGCCGCCGCCGGCGTCGGTGTCGGCGATGAAGTCGTCACCGCGCCCATCACCGACCTCGGTTCGGTCATCGGCGTGCTCTACCAGGGCGCCGTGCCGGTCTTCGCCGACCTCGACCCCCACACCTACATGATGACCGCCGAAAGCATCGCCAAAGTCCTGACCAAAAACACCCGCGCCGTCATCGTCGTCCACCTCGCCGGCAACTGCGCCGACATGGACCCCATCGTCAAGCTGTGCAAAAAACACAAGCTCGTCCTGATCGAAGACTGCGCCCAAAGTTTCGGCGCACGCGACGCCAAAGGCCGCCTGGCCGGCACCTTCGGCGCCTTCGGCTGCTTCTCCACCAACGATTTCAAACACATTTCCACCGGCGACGGCGGCATGGTCGTCACCAACAACGATGGCCTTGCCCTGAAGGCCCAACTGTTCAGCGACAAAGCCTACCGCCGCGACGGTTCGCCCAACAACCCCGAATTCCTCGCCCCCAACTACCGCATGACCGAACTCCAAGCCGCCGTCGGCATCGCCCAGATCGCCAAACTCCCGAAAATCGTCGCGCGCCGCCGCCAGATCGGCGACCGCTTCACCGAACGCATCGCCGGCCTCCCCGGCCTTTCCGCCCACGGCGTCAAAAAAGGCTTCTGCTGCACCTACTGGTTCTATATGTTTTGCATCGACGAGAAAAAACTGGGCGCCACCCGCAAGGAATTCGTCAAAGCCGTCGCCGCCGAAGGCATCACCCTGTCGCTCGGCTACATCGACCGCCCCGTCTACCGCTACAACCTGTTCACCGATCGCAATATCTTGCGCCACTCCGAATTCCCGCTCACCAACAAGGAATTGAAGCGCCGCTACGAATACCCCGAAGGCCTATGTCCGGTGGCCGAAGAAATCATCGCCACCGCCTGCCGCCTCCCCGTCAACGAATTCTTCACCGACCAAGACACCGAAGAAGTCTGCGAAGGCCTCGAAAAAGTCGTCCACCATTTCCAATCCAAAAACCAATAGGCCCAAACCACACGTTCGCCGCCCGCCGCCCTTCTTGGTTGCCGCCCCCCTGGGAGCGCCGCGCTCCAGCGCGGCTTCTTGGATTTTCTCTTTTTCCGCGTGTGTCGCCCGCCGCCTTTTTCGAAACAGGTTCCGATTCGGTTTTGAGTCC
>JBOHNC010000185.1:0-4047 GCA_050730415.1 Planctomycetota bacterium | reverse complement strand
ACCGGACCCCCCGCCGGGCCCGCCCGCGGCGGCGCACCGGCGGCGCTGGGCGGCGCTGGGCGGGGCAAGGTGGGGTCGGCCGAGGCGGTGGTTCCGGCCTGAAACCGGTTTACAAAACGAAGCTAATAAGAACCACAGAAAATGCCTGCCTGTTCGACATCGGTTCCCGGGGCTGAATCGAAAACGGTGAACGCGGCTCAGGTCGGGTGCGGTTCCGCGCGATGAAATGGCGGCGATGCTGTGATCGCCTCGGGTCGCGCGGCCGAGGGGCAGGCAGGCACCCGTTCCAGGGTAGGCCTGCGGCCAACCCTTCGCTGTCTTTTTTTGCGCCGTTGGCGCAAAGAAAGCCATCGGCCGAAGAATCCGGGTTGGGCTCGGGAACAGGTGGGCTGGGAGGACGCATGGGAAACACGACCGAATCCAGTTGAATACGGGATGGCAGGAATTAACTGGGATGCGTATAACAGGGGAGAGCGGATAGGTTCGGGGCTGGTTCCGGGCTGGTTCCGGGCGAGGGGCCGTTTAACCAAACGAAGCTACCGTCACATAGGCTACTGGATTTGCTGGGGCGGATGGGGCTTGGATGGGGCGCAGGACGGAAGGGAACGGAACAAAGCCATATGCGTATATTATGCGCATATGGCTTTGTTTGGTTGGGTGATGTGGCTGGGATCGTGCGGTGGGTGCTTGGTGGAGCGGAGCCGCGGCTGGCATGCGGCGGGCGGGGCAGAGGTTCCCCGTCCGAGTACAATCGGGCGGCGCGAGGGGCAGGTTTCGCGCCTTCCCGCATGAGATTATTGCATGCTCCGCCTCACATTGCCCAAGCCTGCGCAGCGCCCCCGTGCTTCCTTGTTGAGGGGGGTGGTGCTGGCGGCGGCAGCGGGCCTCCTGTGCTGGGCCGGTTGCAGTGAACCATCAGCGCCGGGAGACACCCCCATGTCCGCCGATGGCAGCCGGTCGGCCGGGGCCCCGAAGGCGCAACCGCCGGTGACGGTGACGGTGAGCGCCGAAGATGGGCCGGCCGCCGAAAAAGACGCCATGCTGTGGCTCCGCCCCGCGGCGGCGGTGCCCGCGTCGGGCGACGATCCGACGCTTCCAGCCGCCGACCCCAACCTCGACGGCTGGGCGGGCGCGGCGCGGCTGGTCGTGTGCCACCCGGGCGGCAGCCGGCAGACAGTTCCGTCGGACACCACGGTGCTGGCCTGCCACCACGGCGGGGTGCTGTATTTGCGCATCCAGGAGGAGTGGCCGGCGGACGGGCCGCCGCCGCAGTGCACCACGCAGCGCGACGGCGACATCTGGCAGGACGACGGGATCGAAATTTTTCTGGCGCCCGCGGAACACCTCGACCGGGTCGCGCACCTGCTGTTCAACTGGAAAGGCGTGCAGGGCGACGCGCGGATCGACTACGACCCGGGATCGGAACGAGCGTTGCGCACCCACGACGACTGGAACCCGGCTTGGAAGGTGCAGGTCCGCCGCCACGACGGCCGGTTGGAGGCCGAGGTGGCCCTGCCTCTGAAGGAACTGCTTGGCGTCGACGGCACGCTGGGCGAAGTGCTGCGCTGCGACGTGGTGCGCAACCGGGTCGGTCCCCAGGGCGGGGAGGTGCATTGGTCGCGGATCGCGGGAGCGGCCAACTGCCGGCCGGACTATTTCGGGTTTCTGCTCCTGGCCGGTCCCGCGCAGGCCGACGGCCACCCGGCGCCGGTCCATCTGAGCGATTTGAAGCTGGCATCGGCCGAATCGGCGATCCTGCCGGAACAGCGCACTCTGCCAATGGCGCTGGCGGGCGAAACCATGACGGCGCGTGTTCTGAACCCGCTCTACGGCCTCATCACGCCGTCGCTGTGCCTCGGCGGGAGCTACACGGTTGACCAGGTCAGCGGCCCGCTACTGGCGGAGGACCACCGCCTGGACGTGGACGGCGCGGTCCTGACCTTCACCTGCCGCACGCCGCCCGCCAGCGCGGGCCATCTGCGCATGTCGGTCGGGGGAGATGTGACGAAACTTTTCGAGCACCATTTCGATCTGGTCTGGCGGCGCTGGCGCTACACGCCGGCGGCCGACGCCGATCGGTTCCAGCGCGAAGGCCGGGTTAAAACCTCGATCTACCCGCGCACCGTCGGGGAAGCGGTCGCGGTGCTGCATCCGGGCGACCGGCTGACGTTCCGCTCGCACGCCGACTGGCTGGCGGTGCGGCTGCCGATCGCCTTCGAAACGCCGGGGCCGTGGTACGGCACGCCGCTTCTTCAGACGCTGCGCTGCCAGGTCGATGACGGTCCGTGGCAGCCGCTGACGGTCGCCGCGTTGCCGCAGAATGTATTGGTCGCGGACCACCTGGCGCCGGGCGAGCACAGGCTGACGATTGAGGCGGTGGGCGGCGAGGCCTGGTTTGCGGGCGTGACCGAGGGCGTCGGGCCGTTCGCGGCGGTGGAAGGCTACCTGCTGACGAAGGATTTCGGGGAACTGCTCACCGACGCCCGCGGCGACTTGCTGCAGGACGGAAATATCGTGCGCAGCGAGTACGTTCGCGACCCGCATGACGGGCATTTCGAGCTGTTTGGCCTGGCGCCGGGGCACTACACCTTGCGGCTGACCGCGGCGGGCTGGACGCCGGTGGAGAAGAGCTTCACGGTGCCGGCCGCGGGCGGGCGGATCGACCTCGGCGTGGTGGCGCTCGCGCGCGACCCGCGCTGCCAGGGCTGGGGCGAGGTCGCCTGCCCGCATTTCGGGCGGACGCTGACGCTGCAGCCGGGAGCGAGCTTCACGGCGGTCTATGAGACCTGGGGCGACCCGGTGACGAAGGCGGCGCTGGTCAGCCGGTTCCGGCGGATTGCGCTGACGATCGGCGCGGCCGAGCCGCTAAAGCTGGGCCGGTTCAACGGCTTGGTGCGGCTGACTTTCACACTGCCGAAGGAGGCGCCCTTCGACCTGTACGATTTGGACCTCACCTGCCACGACCGGCAGGGCGACTGGCCACTGGTTCTGGGGGAGGCGGCAGCGGTGGCGCCGCCGCTGCCGGCGCAATATTTTCTGGCCGGCTGCGGGCACATGAACACCTGGGGCGAGCAGACCAGCGAGTATCTGGCGCAGGTGGCGGCGGTCGCGCAATTGGCCGGCGCGCGGCGGCTGTTGATCGCCAACGAAGTCAACGCGGCCTACGTCAGCGGCGGGCTGGCGGACCTGCGGATGCCCTATTCGATCAGCGCCGGGAACCACACGATGGGGCGCTGGGGGGATTTCTTCGGCGACCAGGCGGTGGGGGTGAGCGACGGGGCGCTGCGGATCGTGACCTTCTCGGGCGCGGCGTACAAATCGTGGTTGGAAGCCGAAACGCTGCTGAAGGCCGATCCCGCGGCGCAGGCGCGCGTGCTGCTGTGCTTCGAAGGGTTCGCGCCGATCGAGACGATCCAACGCGGCGGGGTGAAGCTGATTTTCGACGGGCACACGGAGGACTCGCACCCGGAGGCGGCGCAGTTTCCGGCGGGGACGCGCAAGCTGCGGGCGGGCACGCAGGATTCGCTGCGCTGGATTCCGATGGACCGCAGCGGCATCGCGCTGGCGGCCGACGCGCCGGATGCGGCGATCCCCGAACTGGTCATCCCGCGCGGGCGGCCGGCGCCGTTGCGCGTGGAATGTCTGGAACCCAACGACGGGACGCAGGCGGAAATCCATGCCAAGCTGATCGACGAATTTCAGATCGGCTTCGACGCCGCGCAACTGCGGTTCGTGCTGGCGCATGGAAAATATTTCGTCGCGGGCGGAACGATCGTGCAGCAGTTCGACTCGGACGACGGCAGGTTCACCGTCGTCGATGTGACGGCGGCGGTGAAATCGAAATCCGAAACGACGATCCACGTCCGGCTGGCTCGCTGAGCGGCTTGAGGTTGGTTGGTTGGTTGGTTGGTTTAAAACAAGAGTGCGCGCGGCGCGCGCAAGAAATTAATGGCGCCGGCGGCGCCGGCTTTTTTGCCCACGGGCCCTAGGCCCGTGCCACTTGGGTGAGTGGCGTTTGGATGGGGAATAGACTGCACGCAGGTGCGG
>JBOHNC010000184.1:0-7797 GCA_050730415.1 Planctomycetota bacterium | reverse complement strand
TGGCGGCCGCGCGCGGGCGCGTTCCTGATTCGGAAGGGCGACCATCACACGGACAGGGGTACTGCGGCGGCCAAAGAGAGGCTTTGCCACCGCCGCAGGTCAGCAGCGGGGAACCCACCGCCGTTGCACGGTCTAATCATCCGACATTTCACCTTCTTGCGCGAGGGGGATTTGCAGATTTTTCCGTGTCTGCGGAGTGCCTGCGCAGCCTGCGGCGGCTGGGCATTCGGCCAACCTCGGATAGGATCACCCGTGACCCCCATCAGATACCACTTTGGAGTTTTCCCATGGCGATCAATTTGCTGGAACGGATGGCGATTCAAAGCTGGTGCTTCCGCAGCATCAAGACCCACGAAGGGGTCATGGACGCGCTGAAGCAGTGCGGCGTGAACAAGATCGAAATGTCCGGCACGCACTACAAGCCCGAGACCGAAACCGACCAGACCAAAATCGTGGCGCTGTACAAAAAGCAGGGCGTGACGATTTCCTCGTTCGGCGTGCAGGGTTTCGGCGCCGACGAAGCCAAGGCGCGCAAGGCCTTCGATCTCGCCAAGGCCGCCGGTTTCACCACTCTGTCGGCCGATCTCGGACCCGGCGGGCTGGAAGTGGCGGAGAAGCTGTGCAAGGAATACGGCAAGAAAATCGCCATCCACAACCATGGGCGCAAGCACGCGCTGGGTTCGGTCCGGGCGCTGGAGGAACTGTTCGCGAAGAGCTCGCCCAACGTGGGTCTGTGCATGGACACCGCGTGGATGCTCGACAGCGGCGAAAACCCGGTCGAAATCGCCAAGAAATTCGCCGGCCGCCTGTATGGCATCCATTTGAAGGACTTCATTTTCAACCGCGCGGGCAAGCCCGAGGACGTGGTGATCGGCACGGGCAACCTGAACCTGCAGGCCTATATCGAGGCGCTGATGGAAAACAATTTCGCCGGGTATTTCACGCTGGAATACGAAGGGGACGTGGAGACGCCGATTCCCTCGACCAAAAAATGTGTCGAAGCGGTCATCGCGGTGCTCAAGAAGTGCGGCGCGGCGGGTTGAGGTGAGCCTGCCTGAAGAATCGCCATCGCAGCGACAACCGCTGGAAGGCCTTGGTCGGGCCGGATCGGGCCCGGCCGATTCCGCGGCGGTGCCCGCGGTGGAACTGCGCACCGCGGCCGATCCCTGGCGGGAGCGCATTTTTCGCAAGATGATTCGCGCGCCGGAAGCGCTGTCGGCCGGCAGTTGGGTGCGGCTGGTGTCGCGCACGGGGGATTTTCTGGCCTTCGGGCACCTGAACTTGAACAGCCAGATCGCCGTGCGCCCGCTGTCGGCCGATCCGGCGTTTCATCCGGCGGACCCCGGTGCGCTCATGGCGTTCTACGCCGCGCGGCTGGCGGAGGCGCGGCGGTTCCGCGAGCACACGCTGGGTTTGAACCCCGCCGGCGGCTACCGGCTGATTCACGGCGAAGCCGACCGGCTGGGCGGGCTGTCGGTGGATGTGTTCGGGGCGGCGATCGGCGTGGAAATCTACACCGCCGGCATGGCGGCCGACCGGGCGGCAATCGGCGCGGCGCTGGCAGCCGAATACCGCGGCGCGCGGGTTGCTTTCATGGCCAACCAGCGAGCGGCGCGGCTGGAAGGATTCCGAATCGAACCGACGGTGCAGGCCGCTGCGGAGGGGACGCCGAGTCTGGAGGCCGGTTCGGGCGGGGCGGCGGAAATCGTCGAGCACGGACTGCGCTTTGAAGTGGCGGTTGGGCGCGGGCACAAGACCGGATTTTTTCTGGACCAGCGCGACAACCGCGCGCGCATCGCGGCGCTGGCGGCCGGCCGGCGGGTGCTCGACCTGTGCTGCTATACCGGCGGCTTCGCGCTGCACGCCTGGCAGGGCGGCGCGGCGCGGGTGCGCGCGGTGGACTTGGACGAGGCCGCCGTGGCGCAGGCTCGGCGCAACGCCGCGCTGAACGGCAATGCGGCCGCGGCGGTGGAGTTCATCCACGCCGATGCCTTCGAGGTGCTGCGCGCCGCCGGCGCGCTGGCATCGGATGCGGCGCCGGACCTGATCGTGCTCGACCCGCCCAAACTGGCCGAGGACCGGCACGAACTGGAATCGGCCGCGCGCAAGTACCGCGACCTGATGCGGCTGGCGCTGGCGGCGCTCGCGCCGGATGGAATTCTGTTGACCTGTTCGTGCAGCGGGCCGGTCAGCGAGACGATGTTTCTGGAATATCTCCAGGCCGCCGCCGCGGGTGCCAATTGCTCGGCTGCGATTTTCCAAATCGCCGGAGCGGCGCCCGACCATCCCATCGGCCTGCACCATCTCGAAGGCCGCTATTTGAAGGCGGTCTACTGCCGTAAATCCGCGAGTTTCACGCCCGCGGCGCGATAGGGGGCTTTGTAGAAACCATGCAGGGGGAGCAGGTCGGGGCGGTTCCGCGCGATGGAAGGCCGTAGTCGTGGTTCCGCCTCGGGTCGCGCGGAAGAACGATATGGGTAGGTCGTGGCGCGTGCCTTTCGACTGGGTGCGCCACGACGTACCTTTCCGTGGGTTCCAGCCACGGCTACCTACAGGCGGCCCCTTGCGGGGCCAAGAAAAAGACATGGAATCGAAGATTTCGACACAGCCGCCTCAGGCGGGTTCAGGCGGCGCGGGTATGCGCCGGTGGCAGAGCGAAAGATGCAGGAGCACGACGCCGTTTCGATCCTGGGTGGTGCTCAGGCGATAGCCCAATTCCACTCGGCCGTCGGCGGGGGTGAAGGCGGCGTCGAAGCCGTCGCCGCAGGCCTCCCAGAATTCCCACGGCGGCATTTTGCGGACGCGCGGGAGCACCGCCGCGATCAGCGCATCGAGGGAGGGGAAACGGTCCTCCGCGGAGCCTTTTGCGGCGAAGTCGGCGTTGCCGCCGATCGTGCAGATCCACTTGAACTGCGGCAGGCTGTAGGCGTAGGCGCCGTCTTCGTCGGGTAGCAATTCGCCGTCGGCGTCGGGCACCAGTTCGGCGCCGTTGCGGAACTGGCAGCGCGACGCGCGGACGGTGTACAGCGGAGGTTCGTCGGGCCGGCCGGGCGGGAAAATAAGCGGCGTCACGGCGCGCAGCGCGGCTTCCAGTTCGACCGGCGTGGCGAAGCGTTCGTCGAGCGGCTCAAAGGGTGGTGGAGACGGTGCGGTAGGTGACGCAGGAGCAGTGGGCGGTGGCGGCGGAGCGGACATGGCAGGCTTCCAAGCGGATCGACGCTGCCATTGTAGCGCCAGGGTCTGGCAGCTGGCACGGGCTGTTTTTTAGAACGAAATTTCGAAGATGAAGCCGATGCCTTCGTGGCCGAGGTTGACATGGTTGGGCAGTTGGTTGGTGTTGGAGTATAGGTTGGCGTCGCTCACGAATACGTCCACCAGCACGCCGCCGCTCATGTTGGGCAGAAACGCGTAGAGCGCTCCCAATTGGCCGTCGAAACTGGGCGAGGGATCGATGTTTTCATGGAAGGCCTGTTCGGTGCCGCCGCTGACGAAATTGAACGAGACGCCGCCGCTCACCTGGCCGAACACGGTGAACGGCCCGAGCAGCGGAAGGTCGAAGCGAGCGGTGATCAGCAGCGGCACGGCGGTCACGGTGTCTTCGCCGGTGCCGATGTTGCAGCGGCAGATCGTGAACTGATGCCAACCGAGGCTCGCGCCGATCGAAAAATCCGGCACCCAATCGTGGCGGTAGGTGACCCACAGGCCGTAGCCGTCCGAAAACGATTCGCGGTTGTCGGCGGTGTGGTCGAACTGGAGCACGAAATCGATGTGGGTGCCGGAGTCGATCGCGGCGGCCGTGCGCGGCGCCGCACAGGCCAGGAGGGTGAGCACTGCGAGGGCAAACAGGGAGCGTTTCATGGGAAGACTCCGCGCCGTTCCGCAGCCAGGCTCAGCCCCGGAGACGTCCACAAGTTGCGCCGGAAAGGGCAATACCCGGAAGGGCGGCCGCCGACGCCGAATGCGTATTGTGTCCGAACTTTTCCATCGCGCTACAGCATCAACTTGCGGTAGGCCATCTGGTCCTCGAACATGCGGTGAAACACCTTGTGTTTGGCGCGGTGAAAGCGCGCAGTCGCGTCGGCGGCGGGCGCGATCCGCCGGCCGGCTCGGTTCATGGCCGCCATCGCGGCGGGGACCGATGCGAAGGCTCCGCCGGCCACCGCGCCCAGAACGGCCGCGCCCAGCAGCACCGCTTCGGGTTCGGCGGGCAGCACGATGTTGCAGCCGGTGATGTCGGCATGTTCGCGCAGGAACACCGGATTTTTCGTCCCGCCGCCGCAGGCGAACAGCGTGTCGATGTGGAACCCCTTCGCGTTCAGGCTGTCCACGATGTGCCGCGTGCCATGGGCCACCGCCTGGATCGTCGCCAGGTACAGCCGCGCCAGGTCATCGACGGTGCTGGAAAGTTTCAGCCCGGCGATCATGCCCGTCAGGGTCGGATCGGCGCGTGGCGACCGGTTGCCGTGGAAGTCCGGTTCGACGTGCAGGTCGCGGGTGAGTTCGGCCGGAAAGGCGCAGTCCCGCGCGAGCGCCGCCAGGCGTTCATTGAGCAACGCGTACACGGTGGTGTCCCCGCGCCGGGCCTCGGCCGCCAGTTCCGGCCCGCGCGCGTGGCTGAGGATCACGTGATCAATGAGCGCGCCGGTGGCCGACTGGCCGCCTTCGGTCAGCCACATCCCCGGCACCATGGCGCTGAAATACGGCCCCCACACGCCCGGCACGAACCGGGGCTTGCGGGAGACCGCCATGTGGCAGCTGGAAGTTCCGCCGATCAGCGCCAGCCGGCGTTCCAGATCGGTGGGAGAGGGCGAGGCGCCGTCCAGCG
Organism: Planctomycetota bacterium; assembly: GCA_050730415.1. Taxonomy (GTDB): domain Bacteria; phylum Planctomycetota; class SZUA-567; order H5-PLA8; family JBOHNC01; genus JBOHNC01. The sequence continues at coordinate 2,972 of JBOHNC010000184.1, read as the reverse complement.
CCGCGCCGATCATGCCCAGGCCGCCGGCGTGGGCGTCGATGATCGAGACGCCCACGGCGGTGCCGGGCGCCAGGCCCAACTCGCGCGCGGCGCGCGCGGTCAGCCCGGCGCCCAACGGCTCGCCCATGGGCCGCACGCGGGCGCCGATGCGGGCGTAGCCTTCGCGCGGGAATTCGCCGAGGCCGATCTGTTTCCAGTAGGAATCGTCCCAGGCGCCGGCGGAGTCAGCCGCGGCGCGGCTACGGGCGGGGCGTTGCGCGTGGCCGAGGTAGGTCCACTTGCAGACGGTGGTGCACAGGCTGCGGGTGTCGTCGCCGGTTGCTCGCCAGGTCAGGAAATCGGGCAGGTCGAAAAAGCGCGTCGCCCGCCGCCAGCTCGGCAGCAGGTGCTGCTTCAGCCAGAGCAGCTTGGGCGACTGCATTTCAGGGCTGATCACGCCACCGACATACTTCAGCACCGGATGTTTTTTGGCGTTGATCCAGGCCGCGATCTCGGTCGCGCGGTGATCCATCCAGACGATTACGTTCTGTTCGTCACGGCCGGTCGGGCTGACGGTCACCGGCTGGTTTCCATCGCCCAAGGCCACCAGCGAACAGGTGGCGTCAAAGCCGATGCCTTGGATGTGGTGGGACTGCCGCGGCCCGATGCCGGCCGCCTTCAGCGCGCCCTGCGCTGCTCGGCAGCAGGCGCGCCAGATGTCGTCGGAGGATTGCTCCACGAAATCCGGCGCCGGCTTCCACATTTGGATCGGGTGGGCGTGGCTGCCGAGGAGTTTTCCGCGTCGGTCGAACAGTCCGGCGCGCGCCGATCCCGTACCGACGTCGATGCCGAGAAAACAGGCGGATGGCATTTTCATCGCAGGACCTTTTAGCCACAAAGGGCACAAAATACACAACGTAAAAAACGAATGCCGGGCATGTGGAAATTTCTAGGGGAACTTTGTGTTCCTTGCGGCCGCTTTTTTCATCGCAGAACCTTTCAGCCACCCAGGACACAAAATACACAGATTGGAAATCGACTGCCAGGGGTTGGATTTTAATATGTGATTTTTGTGTCCTTTGTGGCTGATTTCTATTTTCCGGCCAGTACGCGGACTTTGAAGCCCAGCGCCTGGCTGAGCGCCGCCATTTCTCCGAAAATGTCGCCGTAGGCCACCGCGATGTGGTTGGACATGTAGTGCGCCATCACCGTGTCTTGGCGGACATTCAAGGTCGCCGCCATGAACGGCCACTGGCGGGTGGTGCCGTTCCACCAGGCGTCGCGTTTTTTCGGCGGCAGTTTCAGCGCCTCGCCGGCGCCCACGTCCATCCACAGCGCGCCGTCCTTCAAGTAAGCACGCGCCCAGGTGATCTTGCCGGGTTTGCTTTCACCGGCGAAAGTGCCGCCGGCAATGGGGAAATAGCCCGCCGGCTGGCGGTAGCTGTGGACGCCCTTGAGCGTGTCCGGGTCATGGTTGAACGCGTAGGCGCCGCAGGAGCCGGAATTCAACAGCACCCAGGCGAACCGGCCCTGGTGCAGGCCGCCCCAGCGCACGTCATGGAACATCACCGCCTGGTGCAGGCCCTTGGCCTTGAGCAGGCGCTTCATCAGTTCCATCGGCACCAGATTGCCCTGGTCGGCTTCGGTGGCGGTGGTGATGAGATCACCGTCGGATTCCGGGCGGCAGACCGAGTTGAACAGGCCTTCGCTGAAATCGCTGGGCGGGCGGAGCGGGATCAAGCCGAGCTGGTACTGCCAGCCCAGGCAGTCGGCTTTGAATTCGCGGACCAGGTCGAGCACGGCCAGATAATCGCGGAGCTGCTCGCGGGTGGCCTCCGGCGTGAAATCTTCCGCGCCTTTTTCTCCCCAGTGGAATTTCACGCCCTTGCGGGTCACGAAATCGAAGGCGGCGTCGATGCGCTTCGGCGCGATCCGCCGACCGCGGTCCAGGATCCAGGTCTGGTCGACTTTGTGTTCGGCGAAGCCGATCTGATTCAGTACGCGCGGACCGAAATAGCCGTTGATCATGCCCATCGAAGTGTCGCCCAACATCAACGCCAGGACGCGGCGGCGGCGGATGTCTTCGGCCACCTTGCCGGCCAGCTTGGCGGCGGCGGGGCTGACGGCGGCCTGGTAGCTCAGTTCGTCCTCAGGGTAGGCGATCCGCCCGGTGGTGCACCATTCTTCGAGGCGGTTCATGAAGGCGGGGTCGCGGGTCCAATCGTGGGCGTCGGTCCAGACCCGTGAAAATTTTCGCCCCACCGATTCCAGGCAGGCGCCGGTGTTGAGCAATCCCACCAGCCCCGGCCACTGCCCGGAGAAGTTGCTCGCCAAGAGCAGCGGATTGGTTTTGCCGACCACGCCGTCGGTGGTGTGCGGGCCGTAGAACCAGTGCACGCAGACGCCGATCATGGGGTCGTCGATCGGGCCGAGTTTTTCGATGGCTTCGTACGGTTTGGTGAGGTAGCCCTTCACGCGATAGGATTTGCGGCCGAGTTTGCGGAGGGCTTTTTCCATCTGCAGGGTGGCCGCGGTGATGCTCGGCAGCGCCCATTCGTTCGGTTTGGCGCGGTAGTCGCCGGGCCAGAACAGCGCGATTTTGGTGGCCATGGGAAAACTCCTGGCGGGGGAGTTTTAGATTGTATGGGCGCGCTCGAAAAAAGGAGGCAGCCGGTCGGTGCAGAAACAGCCCGGCGCACGGGGCCGCCGGAAATCAAAACTCCGGAAGGGTGGGGTGCGGGCGCGATTTTCTCAGGGCAGTGTTTTCGGCTGTTATTGGGCAGGATAAGCAAACGTAGATGTGGCCGCATAAACTTTGCGATGTCGGTTTATTTGGGAGAAGAGTGAGCGCTGCGCGCGCAAGAAATTAATAGCGCCGGCTACGCCGGCTTTTTTACCCACGGGCCATAGGCCCCAATGGCACAAAGATAAGGATTACATTTTTATAAGAGACTGCCAGAAAATGACTTCCAGTGTTTAGCCCTGTTCCGGCG
>JBOHNC010000183.1:0-13046 GCA_050730415.1 Planctomycetota bacterium | reverse complement strand
GGCCGGGGGCGCAGCGGCGGATCGCGCGGCGGCTGGCGGCGGCGCGAACAGCACCGGCGCGGCGAATCGATCATGGTCTACCGTCGCCACCACGCCTACGGTTCGGACGGCAAGAGCATCTGCCTTAACGGCCCGGCCCTGTCGGTCGAGGAAGCGCGCGAGTACCTCAGCGACTTCGAAAATTTCGAAAACCGCTGGTGGGACGAACTGCCCGCCGACTTCGCCGCCGCCAGCGACAGCGAGATGCAGGCCCTCGAGGGCGGCTCCGAAGCCATCCCGCAGGGCGCCACCGCGATGCAGGACGAATCGCCCGAAGAATCCGCCGAACCGGTGTCGCTCATCGACATGGGCGAACTGCCGCCGGAGAAATTCCCGGCCGACCCCGAGACCGGCGAAACCGGTCCGCCGCCGCTGGATGAAGTCAGCGAGGAAATGGCCGCCCAGCCGGCTGCGGCCGCGACCGACGTCGACGATCTGTTTGAGACCGAACGGCGCGGCGCCGGCACCACCGAACTCCCCGCCGACTCCGCCGAAAACACCGCCGCCGAATCGGAAACCGAAGAAACCGATCCGAACGCCTCCGATGACGCCGAAGGCTCCGAATCCCCCGCCGAATCCGAAGACTCAGAAGACGCCGAAGAATAGCCAGCAGGCTGCCACGGCGGCCGGCCTCGCTCGCCAAATCCGACTTGCCCTGCTTGCTTTGCGTTGGCGCGCGCAGCGCGTCGCCGGGACCGCGGGCGGGCACGCCCGCTTTTCGTCCCAACCGCGCATTCGGCTCCGCGACCGCGCCCATTCCCTGGAGCGTCACCCCACGGGCACCATGGCCGCCACCGCTTCTCGCTCGAAAAATGCTACACCGCCAGCATGCGCTCCAGCGCCACCCGCGCTTCCGCCTTGGTCCGCGCATCCACCCGCACGCGATTGACCACCCGCCCGCGCGACAGTTCATCCAGGCACCAGTACAGGTGCGGCGGATCGATCCGGTACATCGTCGAACACAGACATTGCAGCGGCGAGAGGCTCTGCACCCGCACGCCCCGCGCCGCGTGGCGCTGCGCCAGCCGGTTGACCATGTGAATTTCCGTCCCGATCGCGAAAGCCTCCCCTGGCTTGGCCCGCGCCACCCGGTCTTCGATGTAGTGCGTCGAGCCGGCCTCGTCGGCCAGATCGACCACCTCCTTGCGGCATTCCGGATGCACCACCACAATCACACCCGGCACCGCCTTGCGCATCGCAGCGACATGTTCGGGGAAAAATCGCATGTGGACCGAGCAATGCCCCTTCCACAGCAGCATGCGCGCGCTCCGCTGCTGATCGGGCGCGATCCCGCCGAAGCGCACCTGCGGGTCCCAGACGGCCATGGCATCGAGCGGCACGCCCATTTTCGCGGCCGTGTTGCGCCCCAAATGTTCATCGGGGAAGAAAAAGCAGGCGTCCGCGTGCTGCGTCTCAAACGCCCAGCGCAGCACCCGATCGGCATTGGAGCTGGTGCACACGATCCCGCCGTTGCGCCCGCAGAACGCCTTGATCGCCGCCGTCGAATTCATGTAGGTCACCGGCACCACGGTGCGGCCCGGCGCGTTGCGCTGCAGCACCTCCCAGGCGCTTTCCACCTGCCCGATCGAGGCCATGTCGGCCATCGAGCAGCCGGCGTTCAAATCCGGCAGAATGACCGTCTGGTGCGCCTGGGCCAGGATATCGGCCGACTCGGCCATGAAATGAACGCCGCAGAAGACGATGAATTCCGCATCGGGAATTTTCGCCGCTTCGCGCGCGAGCTGGTAGCTGTCGCCGGCAAAATCCGCGAACTGGATGATGTCATCAGTCTGGTAGTGGTGGCCGAGAATCACCAGGCGCCGGCCGAAATGCTCTTTCAGCCGCCGAATTTCGCGGTTGATGGCATCGATCGGCGGCGTGAGGTAACGCGCCGGCAGCGGCAGTTGGCCAAGGTCGTGGAAACCGTCCAGCGCTTCGGGATCGTCGGCCGGTGCGGGCGCCTGCGGCGCGGTGGGACTGGACATGCTGCATGACTTCCGTCTGGAGCCCGGTCGCCTGCCATGACGCCGGGCCCTGGGTGAAGGTTCCATTATAGGCTCGCGCCGCGGCCGGAGCAATCGGCCGGAGCAATCGGATCGCGCGGGAAGGTCGCGCCGGATGGCCGGTGCGGCCGGGCGCGCGAAGTGTCGCGCCGGTTGACCCACCGGCGGCGCGCGGCGCCCGTGGGCAAACCGGCGCCCGAACCATCGCCGTCTCGTCACGGCGGCGTGATCCGCCCCAGCACGCGCAGTCCCGCCGCGCCGGTCGCCTGCGGCAGGTTGGTCGGTTGATTGAACACCAGTTCGTTGGCCAGGATGGCGAAGGCAATCGCCTCTTTGGCTTTCGCCGGCAACCCCAGCGCATCGGAGGTGACCACCACGCAGCGGCCCTGCAACATCTGCTTGATGTGCTCCATCAGCACCGGATTTTTCACGCCGCCGCCGGAGAAAATCGCCTCCTTGATCGGCTGCTTCGACCGCAAGTGATGATCGAGCGCATGCACCAGCACCATGGCCGTCAGGCGCGTCACGGTGGCCATCAAGTTGGAGGGCGCAATGCCGCGTGCGACGCCGCGGTTCCAGATTTCCTGCGCGTAGTCGCGCCCGAACTCCTCCCGCCCCGCGCTCTTCGGCGGCGACTTGGTATAGAACTCATGCGCGCCCAGCTGGTTGAGAAAAAACAGGTCGGCCTTGCCGCGCGCCGCCAGTTCGCCGTCGCGGTCGTATTCGAGTTCCCCCACCGTGGCCATCGAAGCGAGCGTGTCCATCACCATGTTGCCGGGGCCGACGTCGAAGGCGGTCACCGGCTCGTCGGACCCGGCCGGCGGCAGGAACGTCAGGTTGGTGATGCCGCCGATATTGACCGCCACGCGCGACGCGGAGGGGCTGCGCAGCAGCAACTGATCGACGTAGGGCACCAGCGGCGCGCCCTGCCCGCCGGCGGCGATGTCCCGCTGGCGGAAATGACTCACGACCGGTTTCTGGAGCCGCTCGGCAATATAGGCCGGGTCGCCGATCTGCAGCGACGCGCCGAGGTCCATCAGAATCGATTCCGGCGCAAAGTAGGTGCCCTTCGGCCGCGGTGGGCGGTGGCACAGCGTCTGACCGTGGCTGCCGACCAGATCGAGTCGTTCCGCTGGCATGCGGACGCCCTGGAGGCATTTCTCGGCGGCCAGGGCGAACTCATGGCCCAGCCGCGCGTCCAATTCGGCCAACCGCCGCGCATCGCAGCCGTCGCCGTTGGAGAGGTCCATGATTTCCTTCCGCACATAGGGCGGATAGGCGTGAATTTCGAAATGCAACAGCTCCTGGCGCAGCTCCTTGCCGTGCCCGGTAATCTGAACCAGCGCGGCATCCACCCCATCGGCGCTGGTGCCGGACATCAGGCCCATCACCAACCGGCTGGGCTTTTTTTGCAGGTCGTCGAGGAAGCTCATGGCGCGATCGCGTCTCCACTCCCACCAGTCTAACCGACACGGAAAAAAATCTGTGGGATAATCGTTCCCCGGCGCGCGCCGGCGGATTCCCCGCGGGCGCCGGGCGCCCCCGCTTCGGCCCGCACGGATCGCCTCCATGGAACGGTTTCGCATCGACAGCATCAATCAGATGGCCATCAAGCAGATTGCCGCCGTCTCGCTGCCCGAAACCACCGGCCCGTTCGTGCTGGGTCGCCCCGATCCGTCGCTGCAGGATCTGGCGCCCGATGCCCATCCGCTGACCACCTTTCTGATCCGTCTGATGCACGACGAGGCGCTCGAACCGGAAGTCCAAAACGAAATGGCCGCCGCCGCGGTGCAGGTGATCCGCTTCGGCGACCTCGACCCGATCCTGCAGCACGTGCATGAAGTGGTGCTGATGGAAGGCCGCCCACAGCATGTGGTGACGCTCAAGCTGAACAAGGTCCTCCGCGATGTGCTGCACCTGGCCCACGCGCACCAGCAGGAGTTCCTGCAGGTGTTCGCCGAAGCGGAGCCCAAAACCGGCGCGGTCGCTCCCCCGCCCAAGCCGCCGCCGGAAAAACAGCGCGTGATTCTCATCAACGACCCGCCGCCCGCGGCAATCGAACCCCAGCGCTGGTCACCCATCCGCCAGGCCTCGGCCTACGCGCCGCCGGCGGTGGTCAGCGAGCGCACCGTGGAACGGGTAGTCGAACGGCACGGCTCGACCGTGTCGCCGGCGATGGTCGCCTTCGGCGTCGGCCTGCTGGCAGTGCCCATCAGCATCGGCGTGGGCGCGGTGGTTGGTTTCAACTCCGGCGCGCCGGACGGCTGGGGCGCCTTTTTCCTGACCCTGCTGCCCAGCGCCGCGCTGGTCGCGCTGATCGGTTCGATCGGCCATCTCATCTGGAAGTACTCGCAGGAAGACCGGTGAATCGCACCCGCAAGCCCACGCCGCTGGCCGGCGTGCCGCTCGACGCCGGCCGCGTCGTCAACGATCTGCAGGTGGCGCTGCATGCCGAACCGGCCGGTTCCGAAGTGAAAGCCGCGGTCCGGCGCATCGTGGCGCAGGCCGGACTCTCCCGCGCCACCGCGCTCCCATGCGCCCCCGAAGTCTCCCGCTTCCTGAAACGCCTGGGCTGGATTCCCCCGCACGCGCAGGGCCGCCGCGTGCAGACAGCCTACACGGACTTCATCGCCGAAGTCGGCCGCCGCCGCGGCATCGACGCGCTCTCGACCAGCCTCTACCTGCGCCTGCATGCCGGCAGCGGCGGGGTGGAAGGCGCCGCCGCGCCCTGCCTGGCCACGCCCGACTGCGCCCGCTGCGCCTGCGTCAGCTACTGCGCCCACGCCCTGCGCAGCGGCGAAACCGCCGACGAATTGAACCGCATGAAATCCGCCCTCGACGCCGGCCGCGGGGAGGAACTGGCCGACGAGGACCTCGTCGCGATTCTCTGGGACGGCGCGCAGGTGGAACCCGCTGGCGTGGACGCTGCCCGCCGGATGCTGGCCACCGGCGCCGCCGGCGAGGGCCTCGCAGACAGCGGCGGATTTGCAAACAGCAGCCGAGCCGCTGACGGTCCCGCAGGCGGCCGCGCCGCCGGCAATGCGGAGAGCGGCACGGGTGGGACCGCCGCCGAACCGCCGCGCGAACTGGGCGTCAGCCAGATTCACGCGCTGGCCGGCGGCCGTGTGCCGGTCGCGAGCGGTCGCGACCCAAAAAGTGACGACGATGACGGCCGCGACGGCGCCGCCAACCCACCGGCGCAAGCGCCGGGGCGGGCGCGGGCGGGCACAGCGCAGGCCGGAGCCGGCCTGCGTGGCCTGCTGGCGCTCGACGGCCTGGAACTGCGCCGCCGCCTCGGCCAGACAGCCGCCGATGCGGACCATCGCCTGCGGCTTTTGGCCGCCGCCGAAATCTGTCGGCGCTGGGCCCGCGACCAGGTCCAGACCGGCCGACCCATCCTGACGGCCCGCGACCTGTTCGAAGTCTTCCACCTGCTGCTGCGCGACTGCCCGCACGAGAATTTCTACGTCGGCCTGCTGGACAACAAACACCGCCTGTTCCGCGCGCTGCGCGTGAGCGAAGGCACCATCAACACCGCTCCGATCCACCCCCGCGAGGTCTTCGCGCCGGCCATCCGCGCGCAGGCCACCGCCGTCGTGTTCGTGCATAACCATCCGTCCGGCGATCCGGCCCCCTCGCGCGACGATTTGACCGTCACCCGCCGCCTGAACCAGGCGGCCGAACTCCTCGGCCTGACCATCCTCGATCACGTCATCATCGGCGACGGCGTGTACTACAGCTTCGCCGAATCGGGCAAGCTGTGACCGTCGGTGCCGGCTCCGATCTGCCGCCTCCCCCTCCGTCGCCGCCGCCGCCCAACCGTGCACCGGCGCGCGCGCGGCGCTTCCCGCCGGGCCTGCTGGCCGCCGAAGTCAGCCGCCTCCAGCCGCTCCTGCCCGCCCGGCTCACCGCCGTGCTTCCAGTGGCCGGCGGTTGGCGCTTCGACTGGCTGGGCCCCGACCGCGCCCACGGATCCATGCTGGCCAGTTTTCTCGCCGGAGCGGTCGGCTTGCTGGCCCTCGATCAAACCGACGACCCGCTGCCCCCGCCCTTCGCCGAACCTCCACCCGCCCAGCGCTGGCTGGCCGACCTGGTCGGAGCGCGGGCGGAGCGCATCATCGCCTGGCCGCAGGAGCCGATCGCGCTGGTTGGTTTCGCCGCCGCGGCCGGCAGTTCCGCCCAGACTCTGGTGCTTGAACTCTTCGGCGCCACTGGCAACGCGGTGCTTCTCCAGCGTTCGCTGACCGACGCCGCCGCCGCCGGACTGCCGATCGACGACGCGCAGTGGCTGGAAGGCCCAATCCTGCGAAGCATCCATCCCACCCGCACCGCGGCGCGGTCACTCGAACCGAACGAACCCTACCGCCTGCCGCACCCAGGCGGCGGTCGTGGCGGTCTAGGCGGTCGGGGTGGGAACGGCGGGAAGGGGCGCGGCGGGAACATCGACACGGGCAACGCGGTGGCGGGATTCGCAGCGGTGGCGGCGGCTCGCGACGAATTCATCGACCATCTGCACGCACGGTGCCGCACCGATGCGCTGGATAGTTTCACCCGGCCGCTTGAAGCCGAACGCACCCGGCTGCTGCGCCGCGTTGGCGCGATCCGCGCGCAGGGGGGCAGCGCCGAGGACATCGCCCGCGCGGTGCTGGAGGGGCAATATCTCCAGGCCCACCCGCAGCGTGCCGTGCGCGGCTTTCAGACGGTCGACCCGCGGCCCGATCATGCCGCCTGGGGTCTCGAACGCCCCATTCCGGTGCGCCCCGATCTGACGCTGCTCGAAAATGCCGGCAAAATCTTCGACCGGGTCCACAAATGGCGCAAGGCCGCCGAATACGCGCGCACCGCGCTGCCGCCGCTCGAACGCGCCCTGGCGGATCTCGCGGCGCGGCAGGCCAACCTCGACGACCTGGCTACCCTGCCCTGGCCGGACTTCTGCGACCGCGTCGAATCCATCCGCGCAGCCGATCCCGCCGCCGCTTCACCCGCGCGCGTGGACTCAAGCCAGCGCCGGCGTGCCGGCCAGCCTGCCAATGCATCGGCAAAAGGAGCAGCGCACCGCGCGGCCAAGGCCTCCACACAGGGGCCCGCCGGCGCGGCCGGCGACGGCGACGCGCCAAATACCGGACCGGCGCCCGGGCCGAAGTTCGTGCGGCGGTTTGTTTCCGCCGACGGCTTCGTCATCGACGTCGGACGCTCCGCCCGCGACAACCACCGCCTGACCTTCCAGACTGCTCAGGGGAACGATCTGCTGCTCCACGTCGCCGGCGCGCCCGGCGCCCACGTGCTGGTGCGCTGCGGGCGGAAGCTCGCCAAAGGCCAGGACCCGGAATTCCCCGCCGCGACGCTGCTGGAAGCCGCCCGCCTGTGCCTGCATTTCAGCTCGCGCAAGGCAATCGAGGGCGAGGTCGTCTACGCCCTGCGCAAACACTGCCGCGCCGGTGCGCACCCGGGCGAAGTCTATATTGCGCGGCCGAACTATCTGCGCGTGCGCGCCGACGAAACCGCCCTGAAGGTGGTGCTCGACCGGATGGTGCGCTGACCCAATGGCGTGCTGCCCAGTAACCGCGGCGACCCCAAAATGCGCTCGCAGATCGCAGCGAAGCTATTTGCGGTCCAGGACCACGATGTCCTTGAGCTGGCGATATTTTCCGTCGCAGTCCAGACCGTACCCGACGACGAACTGATCGGGGATGTGGAAGCCGACGAAGGTCAGCGGGAATTCTTCGTGGCGCGATTTATTTTTCTTCACCAGCACACAGCTCAGGATGGTTTTCGCGCCGCGGTCCTGGAAATGCTTGAACAGGGATGCCATCGTGTGGCCGGAGTCGTAGATGTCTTCGATCAGCAGAATCGGCCGTCCCTGCCAGATTTCCGCCGGGAGGTCCTCGAGCAGGCTGAAGGTGACCTCCTCGGCCCGGTCGGTGCCATGGTAGCTGGTCGCCTTCACGAAGGACAGGTACAGCGGCGTCTGAATCGAACGCACCAGGTCGGCGGCGAAAATGGCGGCCCCGGTGAGCACCGCGACCGCGTGAATTTCAGCAATGGCCTGTTCGCGGCAATACCAGTCGATGTCGCTCGCCAGTTTCTGAATCCGCCGTTCGATCGCCTTGTTTTCGATCAGCACCCCGCCCGCCGGCTGAGCCGACGGCTGCTTCATCACGATCATGTTGTCGGTCCCGGACATCGAGTTGCGCCTCCGTGAGTGCGTGATTCAGCCTGATTGTAGCGGTTGCGCGCGCCCATGCAATGAAATCTGCGCACCGCCAACTGCCAGCCCCGGCCAGACCCGCGCGCGCTGCAAAATTCCGGCGCGCATCGAATCAGTGCCCACCCGCTGAACCCACCGAACTCGACGAACCCGGCGCGGCCCGCTCCACCGGCGCGGCCGGCGCGAGACTCTTCGCCGGCCTGCTTACAGGTGGCGGCAGCGACTCCAGCAGCCGCTCGCCGCCGGCTTCAAAATCGCGCGTCTGAAGATGAAAGGTGAAATGCTGAGCACTCAGCCGCGCCCGCGCCACGGTCGGCGACCTGCCGCTGGGTGCGGCATTCATTTCCACCACCGCAAACTTCACCCCCGCCGGCGGCGCCAGCGTGCCGACGTCGCCCGTCCGCGTGTACACCAGCGTTCCTCCGCGCAGCAGCAAATCGCCATCGTGGACGATGAGTTCCCCGCCGGTGCTCGCCGACCGCGCCGTGACCGTCGCGAAATCGGCCCACGTCAGCACCGCCGGCGGTTTCATGGGCATCCGGCGCGGATCGGGCGCCGGCGCGGCCGGCGGCGCGGGATAGTGCACCGTCACCGTCTCCGCGCTCAGGTCCGCCCTGCCGTCCGCCGGCTGAACGCCCGCCCGCGGTTCCTGCTGAATCAGCACCCGACCCTGCATGACAAGGTCATCGCGTGGTTCGAGCGTCCCGCCCGGGCCGAAGGCGAAATGCGCCGTCAGCGTGCGACACGAAAATCGCGTGCGCCGCAGCGGACTCCACCCGATCTCCTCGGAGCCACCCGTTCCCGTCGCGGACTTCGCTCCCGCATCGCCGTTTGCTCCGTCGGCCGGCGTCGCCTCCAGCGCGCCGGTCACGGCCTCGGGGCCGGCCTCGCACCGCCCCAGCACCGGATCGAAAACGACGCGCGGCGCCAGCAACGTCAGCCGGTCGGTGCACATCAACACCCGGCCCTCGGTCGCCGGCGGCAGCGCATGCAGCCATTGCCCGAAGGCAGCCGGCAGGTCCGGCCAGTCCGGCACCGCGGCGGTCAACGTGTAGACTCCCTGCAGGGCGAAGCCGAGCGGACGCGCCTGCCCGTCGGCCGGCGGTTGGCCCGCCGGCTGCGCAGCCAGCGGCGCGGCACGTTCAAATTCCAGCGCGGCGCACTGGAAACTACCGGAGCCCATGCCTGCTTCGGTCGTCGCATGCGCCTGCTGAAACGTCGACGTCACGCGCACGTGGCCGGCGCACAAAACGCGCCCGAGTTCGCGCGTCGTTCGATCGTATTCGGCCAGCAGCAGATCGCATTCCAGCAGCATGGCCACGCCTTCGCCGAACGTCACCGCCAATTTGTTCCCGCCGTTGGCGATCAGGCAGTCGTAGGTCTTCCCGCCGCGCGTGACGGTGGTCAACTGGGAGGTCCCCTTTTCGCCGCCCGTCAGCGTCCACTGTTGCGCCGCCGCCGGCATCGTCGTCGGCGCAAGCGCGGGCGCGGGCGGAGGATCGCCCGGCGCTTCCGCCGCACTCAACCCGGCGCCGAGGCACGCCGCGGCCAGAATGACTCCCCCGAGAAACCGTCGCCGCATCATGGATTCACTCCCAAGTGAATCGTCCGCGCCGCCCCGTGCAGCGTCAGCGTGCCATCGACGAAATCCATCGCCGCCGCGGACATGTCGTCCCGCCCATCGCTCCAGCGCGTCACCAGCGGCGCGGCGCTGACTGCCAGCAGATGATATCCCGCGCCGGTCTCCTGCAACGCGATGCGCTCCGCCGCGATCTGTCCCTCCATCGCCGGCCCGGCGTCGGTGCTGTCGGCCGCGCCCGGCTTGGCCGGGTTGGTCCCCGGCGGTGCCAGCACCGCCAGCCGCGGCCCGAACGCCGCCAGTTCCGCCAGCGGTTGGTCGGGAGCCAGCCCCAACGGCCCGTCCACCTTGCCCAGGAGTGCGGCCAGGCTGCCTGCCTGCAGCGGTCGGTAGAACTGCGGATCGGCATCGATGGTCCGACAGACTGCATCTTCCGGCCGCGTCGGCGCGGCAATTTCCAACCAAGCCCGCTGCAAAGTCGGAGCGGCACCCGGCGCCGCGACGGCAGGCTGCGGCGCGCCCGCGTCGGCGGACGCCCCGGCCCGTTCAAATTCCACCAGCCCCCGGTTGAACACGCAGGTCAGTTGCGCGACCGCCGACGACGACCCACCCGCCGCTCCGCCACCGACGCTTCCCTTCGTGGCCCCAACCGACGCATCGATTTCCGACTGCACCAACCGCCCCCGCCCGGCCGCCGACAAAAGCAACGTCGGGTGCGTGCTGCGCGGCGGCGTCAGCGGCCACGCCGCGGCCGTGGCAAAATCCGCGCCCGTCGCCGACCCGTCCGCCGGCGTCGCCCGACCGGCGGCCGGCAGCGAAATCAGGGCGAACGCATCGGCCGTTAGCGTCCAGCGCTGCGTGCGCCGCGCGGTCGATCCCGCCTGCGTGTCGGCGCGCAGGCCCGCGATGGTCAAATGCACCTTCCCCGCGCCCGCCCAGCGAATCGCGGTGGTGGCGCCGCTCCCTGGGCTCGTCGCACCCGGCCCGCTCGGCCCACTCGGCCCGCCCGTGGCGCCGGCGCTCCCCGGCGCCCAAGCCAGTTCCACCACCAGCCCGGTGGCTTCGACCTGCACCGTCACGCCCCCGGCAAAAGTCGCCTCCAGCCGTGCCGGTTCCGCCGCTGCGCCCGTCGGGCCCGTCCCGGCCGCACCCGCTGCTGCGTCGCCCGGCCCGCCGTTCGGCCCGTCGCCTGGGCCCGGCCCGTCGCCCGCGCCTGGTGGCGACCAGAACAGCGTCCGGCCCGCGCGCCCGTCGCCCACCAGCAGTACATGCGCGCGCGGCGCCGTGTACTCCAGGCTTTCCAATTCCCCCATCACTCCGGTCGGCGGCAGCGGCGTGGCTGCGGAGGGAACCACGGGCGTGGACGACCTCCCTGGCGTCCCTGGCGTCCCTGGCGCACCGGCCGCGCCGGCGCTCTCCGCGTGCGCCGTTTTTCCCGGCGCCGCGCGCCGGTAGGTGATTCGCACCTTGCGGTCGAGGTCCAGCACGAACGGCCACGACAGCGCCTGCGCCAATGTATCGCCCCCCGCACCACCGGCGTGCGTGAGTCGCTCATTGCCGGTGCGCGCCTCGGGTGGGCTGGCCAAAATCCCGAAATCGGCGCGCTCGGCATCGACCGTCAGCCAGGTCTCGCGCGGATCGTCAGGCGTGGCGCCGGACACTTTCTGGGTCATGTGAAACACCCGCGCGCGAATGAACGGCGTGGATGCCGCCGCCTTCCCGCCGCCGGCTAAAATCGCCGTTCCCGGCCCGGCCGTCTCCGCCGGTCCCGCGGCCGCAGCACCGGCCGCCGGCGCCGGACCGATTTGCGCCGCCGTCAGATGCGCCTGCCACGGCGCGGTCAGGTCGATGGTCACGCCCTCGCCCTGCAGAAGCTGCGCCAGCGATATCTCCGTCTGCCCCGTCTGCATTTCACGCCGATCGAGCGCCGCCAGCTCCTGCCCCGCGTGCGCACGGTTTTCGGTGCAGCGGCTGAGCAGCCGCAGGTAATCTTCCAGCGCATCCAATCGCCAGTCGGCCGCCGGACTGGGCAAAAATCGAACCTCCGCCAGCGGCGTGGCATTCGACCTCCCCGCGCTCCCCGCCGCGTTCGCCGCGTCCGCCGCGCGAACCGAACCCAGCGCCGCCACCACGGCCACCAGCGCCACCGCCGCGGCCATCCTGGCGCGCCGGCGCGGAAAATCGTGAAAGAGGAGGATCGGAGCGCGCAACTCAGCCGGTCTCATGCATTCGGCCCTATAATGAATGGTGGGTTGATTGTAGCGGATTGTCTCCGCGCCCGAAGCATCGACCGTGAGGAAACCCGATGGGCTTTCTGGCTCCGCGTGAAGATCACAAACCGGACCCGGCGCCGCCGACGGTGAAGCGCCCGGGCGAGGAACTCCTGTTCGAAATCAGCTACGCGATGGCCTATTTCATTCTGCCGCACTACGCCTTCAAAAGTCTCCAGAAGGCCATCGATCTTTGGGTTCAATCCCCGCGCACCTGCCCGACTTTTTTCTACCTGACCACCTGCCAGGTCAAAAAGTGCGACAGCAACACCGAGGAAGCCACCAAGTTCACCGCGCACCAGGGGAAGCTCGACGACAAACGCGACTTCTACCTGATGCAGCACCCCACGCCGCCCAAAATCGATCTGACCGGCCTCACGCCTGAACAGCTCGCCGCGCAAAAGCCGGTTCTCGCGCCGTTCTACACCGCCATCGTGGTGGAACGCGCGACCAAGGCGGCCTCGGTGTTCGTACTCGGCCAAGCCCCCACCGGCGGCGGCGTGACCGTGCGCCAGATCGGCGCCGACGGCTCGAACGCCAAACTCGCCGACGGCCCGCAAGCCGACATCTCGCAGTTCCTGTCCTTCGTCCGCTCCCGCTTCCCCGCCTGAGCGCAAGCTATTCGTCCAAACCCCGCCTTCGGCTCCGTACCCCTGATAGGGGTTCCGTACCCCTGATAGGGGTAAAGGAGTGCCGGTATTCCCAGCACCCCCTCCCTCCGAACCGGACGGACGCTACCAGGGAAAACCTTGAAGAAAGAACAGAGCGCGAAACGCGCTTTCCAGCGGAAACGCTCGCGGACTCGCTCGACACGGGCTGGTCAGCCCGTGCTACTTCGGAATGCGCTCGCGCGCAAGAAAAGAATAGGGCGCGAGCTTCGCTCGCACTATTTTTGCATCGGTCAGCGACCGATGCCACAATGCCTCGGGCGGGCCTTGGGAATGGAT
>JBOHNC010000182.1:0-23768 GCA_050730415.1 Planctomycetota bacterium | reverse complement strand
GTTTTTCCGGCCGTTTTCAATTTGCCTTCCAATCCCCCTTGTGCTCCTGCCCACCCTGAGGCGGCTGGCTCGTGCCGTCCGGCACGAGACACCGGCGGCGGGGGGCGGGCGGGTGCGATCCGAGCGGGCTTCGGCTCGGATTCAGCGACCGCAGCCCCCCGCCGCAGCCGCCGACCCCACGCCTCCCCGTCTTCATTGCGACTTGGCGTCTTGGCGCGAGGTCTTCTCTTCCCGCGTCGGAAATGCCCACCCCGACCGGATCAATCCCTTCCAACGCACGGTTCTAAAAATAGCGCCATTCGGCTGGTCACCCCGTCCCACCCGCACCCCTCACGAATACGGCAAGACCTGCCCCGTCTGCGGCGCTCGCGGCGGCTGCGCGCCCGGCGATCCAGCCGGCGTGCCGGACCCGGCCGCCTTGTCCGGCGCCAGCGGCGGCGCATAGGGCGCGATGCGATCAAGCAATTCGTCGAAGGTCAACTTCACCAGCGCGCCGCGCAGCTTCCAGAACAGCTTCACGTCGGCCGGCACATACAACCGCCCCTGCCGCAGTTCGAACCGCCCACCGCACGGCGCATCGACCGTGTCGCGCTCCGGGCCGAAGCTGTCCAGAATCGGCGCGGGAACCACCTGCCCGTGCGGGTAGCGCTTGATCAGAAACCGGTGGACCTCGTCGAGGTCCGTCGGGCGCTGCCCGGCATCGGCGGCGGTCATGTCGATCAGCGTCAGCAGGCGCGAAGCCTTCAGATCGGTCTGGTAGACTTCGTCGAATCGGCTGCGGACCGCGAAGCTGCGGCCATCGGCGCCGGGCGCATACCCATAGGCCCAGCCGAACGGGTCTTCGGGCGGCGGGACCGGCGACGGCGGCTTTTCCGGCAGCGCGGGCGGACTCAGCCGCCGGTTGATTTCCCACGCCAGCCGGTTGAACTCGGCCTGCGTCGGCAGCCGGTCGTATTTCTTCAGGAAGGCGGCGACCTGGAGTTCGCAGGCGGTGCGCCGTGCGACATCGGTCCAGCGCAGGAACTGCAGCAGCTTCTCGGGGCGTTCGCGCTGGTCAAGCAGCGGGTTTTCCAGGTCGGCTTCGAGCGCCCGGTCCAGCGCCACCGCGCGAGTGAACAGTTCCTGCCGGTCATCGGGCGCGTCGAGCGACATCAGCAGGTTCGCGCGCAGTTCGGTGCGCCCGCGGCAGTATTTTTTCCAGATGGAGGTGGCAAATTGGAGTGCCGTGGCGACCGACCCGCCGGATTCGTCGCCGGGATGTTCCAGACCCTCCCAGTACTTGGCCAGGTCGGCGCGGTCGGCGGCGGTCAGTTGCTCGTCCATTTGGGCCTGAGTCAGCGTTGAATGCGGGAAGCGGCGGTTCCACCAGACGGCGGCGGCGGCGGCAATGGCGCGGCGGACCGGCCGCGGGGCATATTCGAGGTAGGGGATGGCTTCGGGGTGCAGCGTGTAGTAGGGCTTGAAGCGGTCCAGGATTTCGGCATAGATTTCGACCAGCCGGCGGGAATAGTTTTTTTCCTCCGCCGGGCTGGCGGCGGCGGTCCAGTAGAGATTGGCTTCGAGGTCCAGAAAGCGGAAATCGTGCGGGAACTGTTTCTGGGAACGCAGGAGCAGTTTGCGGGCGAGTTCAATGCGATCGTCGCGCATGGCCGCGTTGCCGCCGGCCAGCGCGCTGACCAGGACCGGACCGGTCAACTGCGGCTCCTTCCAGCGCGGGTTGAGCGACTGCATGACGTCGTACATGTGGTAGATGAGTTCGCCGCTGCCGCGCGCATTGGCGGTCTGGTAAATGAAAAAGAGGCTGCGGAAATACATGGCATCGGCGGCCAGGTTGTCGTTGCCGCAGGCGGCCAGCCGGACCCGGCCGGGGTCGGGGATGTAGTAGTACAGTTCGTCGGCGCGCAGGGTGGCCAGCCGGGCGTATTCGTCCTCCTCCCAGCCCTCCCGCCGGTCGCGGTTGAAGTTGCACAGGACGGAGACGGTCAGGAACGCCGCCGCGGCGCAGAGAGCCGCCCAAGCCGGATGGCGGCGCCAGACCAGCAGCACCGCCGCGACGGCGGTCAGGCCCACGACGACGTACAGCCAGGGGGTGAGCGCGGTCTGGAACGGCGCCAGTTCCTGGGCCAGCACGCCGCTGGGCGGCGGATAGGAAACGGTCAAAAAAGGCAACATCGCCCGCAGTTCCTCCGCGTCGAGTGCCTCCATTATAGCCCCCTCGAAACCACCGACATCCGTCGTGGCACGGGCTGACCAGCCCGCGTCGAGCGAGTCATCGAGCGTTTCCGCTGGAAAGCGCGTTTCGCGCTCCTCTTGTTCTTCACCGGAACCGCTTGTTCTGCCCCGGAACCGCAGACGAGCGCCGCCATCCCATCCGCTCCCCTGCCAAACGAACCCATATTCAATAAAATTCGTTTTTATGCGCATAATATACGAATATGGCTTTGTTCGGTTCAGCAGGCCTCCCGGCCGCCCGACCTCATCCCAAAGCCTCGTCACAACGGTATGCATATATTATTCGCATATGGGTTTGTTTGGTTGGAAAGCACCCCAGCCCGCCCCCTCACCTTTCCTGCTTCAGGCACCCACTCCGCGGTTAGCTTCGTTTTGTATTTCGGCCGGCCCACCGGTTCAGAACGTACCCAGCCCTTCCCAGTAGGACGGGAAGGCCAGGTTGGGCAGCAGGAGCCGGCGCAGCTTGTCGTTGGCGATCCGCCGGTCCCCGACCATCCGCCCGCCCAGCGCCGGGCCCGCAGCCGGCGCCGCGGGCCGATCCGGCGCCGGCGCGACTCCCATGGGGATCGGCGGGGTCGGCAGATCGTACGCGGCGCAGACAGCTTCGATGTATTCGCGCCGGGTGGGATATGCGCTGTCGGCGGCATGGATCAGTTCCACCGCCCCGGCCGGCAGGTCGAGCCGCCCCGCGGCGACCAGTGCATCGGCGGCGTCGGTCAGGTGCAGCAGGTTGATCCGACGGTCGGGGTCGCCGGGGTAGCGGTAGGCGCCGGCCCAGAGCTGCGCCAGCGGATTGCGCTCCGGCCCGTACAGCCCGACCAGCCGCACGATGACGGCGCTCACCCCGGCCGCGGCGTGGTCGCGGGTGAAGCCGGCAATCTGGTCTTCAGCCTCGGCCAGGACCCGCCCGCGCGGGGAGGCCGTGTCGCGCGGCACCGATTCGTCGACGCTGGCGCCGGCGTGGTCGCCGATGACGCCGGTCGAAGCGGCGAGCACCAGCCGCAGCGGGCCGACCGCGGCAGCCGGCCCGGTCGGCCCAATCGAAACACGCGGAACCGCGAGCGCGCCACCCTCACCGTCGCCGCCGGGAAGGGTGCGGGCCAGCGCGGCGAGGACGCGGGCGTAGCCGCCGACGTACAGCCTGTGCGCCTCGGCGGACAGGTGCGGCGCGGCGCAGAAGTAGACCGTCCGGCAGCCAGGCGGAATCGGTGGGAGATCGCCGCCGCCGGGCCGCAGGTCGCAGGCGGCGGCGCGAAACCCTTCGGCGTTCAGCCGCCAGGCCGAAGCGGCGGAAAAGGTCCAGGCGCTGACGCGGCTCGATCCGCCCGCGTGGATGGCGGCGCCCGCATGGGCGCGCGCGATGCGGTGGCCCAGGGCGCCGGCGCCGACGACCAGGACGGCGGCGGTGGGATCGGACATGCGGAACTCCAGAGCCGGTCGCACGGGCCATCGGCTCCGCGGGTAGTGCGTCGGCTCCGGGGGTGGGGCCATCGGCCCCACGGGTAGGGCCGTGCGATGGCCGCGGCGACATTGTAGCGCGTCAGGCAAACCCGGCTTCGGACGTTGACAGCCGCCCAGCGGCTCGGTACAGTGACCGCGAACCGGCGAACCTCCCACCGCCGTGGGAAAACAGTCGAGCGCGCCATGCAGGAACTTCCCGAATTCGCGTTGCAGGCCTTGTTGCCGATCGCACGGGACAATGTCGGACGCGCGCTGCGCGGCGAACCGGTGGAAGTGCCGGCGCTGGCGGCCGAGACGGAAGCGGCGCTGCACATCCGGCGGGCGACCTTCGTGACGCTGATGCACGGGGAGCGGCTGCGCGGCTGCCTGGGGCGATTCGAGCCGCGCTACGAGCTGAAAGAGGAAGTGGCGTGGCAGGCGCGGGAATCGGCGACCTGCGACAGCCGCTTCCACACCGACCCGGTGAAACTGTCGGAACTGCCGGCGCTGAAAATCGAAATCAGCGTACTCAGTCCTTTGCATGAAATCCAGTCGCTGGATGAAATCCAACTGGGGGTGCACGGCATCGTGGTCGACGACCGCCGCGGCCGGCGGGGCGTCTATCTGCCGCAGGTGGCGGTGGAGCACCGGATGACGCTGGAACAGTTTTTGACGTCGTGCTGCCGGCACAAGGCCGGCCTGCCGGGCGACGCCTGGCGAAACCCAGGACAGGTGGCGATTGAAATATTCAGCGCGCAGGTCGCGATGGAAAGGACTCTGTAGATTTCATCTTCGGGCCGTGCAATGACCGTCGTTTTGTTCAGCGCGTGTCGCCCGTCCACGCCGATCTTTCCGCTGCCCTGAAAGGGGCTACAGAAGATAGCCCACGGGTTGGTTTGAAGGGCGCAGCCCGAAAAACCAACCCCGGGAACGCGGTCGCCAGACCGCCCCCGCGCGGTCCGAAGCGAGGTCTCGCTTCCGACGCATTCCCGCGCGGAACGTCGCGGGCGATGCGTTGAAATGCATTCGCTTCGTTGACCGCCGGGTGCGGTTCCGCGCGCTGGCAGGTCGGAGACGAGGTTCGGCTTCGGATCGCGCGGGGCCGGTCTGGCGACCGTATACCCAGGGTTGGGTCTACGCGCTGCGCGCTTCGAGCCAACCCTGGGCTTCCATGTGTAGCCCTTTCAGGGCTGCGGAAAGAAAGGCTCAGACGGCCGACATGGGGTAAACAGAACGATGGACAGCACACGGCTCGGAGATGAAATCCACCACGCCGATGGAAAGGTGAAGGAACCGCTGTCACCACAGAGACACAGAGACACAGAGACACAGAGGCACAGAGGCACAGAGGAAGGCAGAGGTTGCGGGGCGGAAAAGAGCAGAAAAAGCGAGCGGAAAAACCGGGCAGGATCGGGACGCTGCCCGGCCCGGATCAGTGCGGGGCCATTTCGGTTTTGCCCACCTTGTTGAACCAGTCGGCGAAGTCGGCGCCGGTCCAATCTTTCGGGAAGGTGCGTCCGGCGATGACTTCGATCGATTGGAATGCGGTGCCCATGAGTGCCGGATCGACGGTGATGCCATCCTGCTTGAAGGCGTAGGCGGAGAGAGTGGCGAGGATGTCGCCGCGGTTGTAGCAGGGGTAGCGGACATCGGCGAGGTCGAAGGCGGCGGCCACGCGGACCTGGCCGTCTTCCTTGGGATCGTTGAGCAGTTCTTCGAGCAGCTTGATGGTCTCGACGACGACCTGGTTGGCGCTTTTGCCGTCGCCGATGTTGACCGCGATCACGTCATTGAGGACGTCGACGCTCTGTTTGCGGTATTGCAAGGCGTCGGCGGTGAACATGAATTTCTGCTGAAGGATCAGGCGGATCAGGGGCACGGCTTCTTTCTGCGCGAGGTCGCCGAGCGTTTCAATGCAGGCGCCGACGACGAAATAGGGCACCGGCGTGGGCTGGGGCTTGAGCAGCAGGTCGCGGATTTTCTCCATGCAATCGATGGAGCCGCGCGGGGTGTTGGTTTTGTTGTTCAGGCGGAAGTTACGCGCGTTGACGCCGAGGACCCGGAGGATGGCAGCGATCTCATCGTAGCTGGTGGCGGGATTTTTGAGCAGGTTGACCAGGTCGCCGACCTGCTGGCCGGTGAGTTCGATGGTCTGACCGGCGGGGGATTTCAGGTATTCGTACATGGCTTCGACGGCGGAGGCAATGATGGGCTTGCTACGGTCGGTGAGCAGTTTGAAAAAGAGGCTGAGGTCGTCGGAGCTGGCGATTTTTCCCAGGGCGATGACCGCCTGTTCGCGCAGGCGCAATTGGGTGTCGGAGACACGCTTTTCGTCCTTGGCGATGTCGCGGATGCGTTCGAGCAGGACCTTGCTGGGGCCGGGGGAGGTGGGATCGACGACGGTGGGCGCGGCCAGCAGGACATATTCCTGGACGAGGGAAGAGGTGGCTTCGCTGGACAGCACATCGCTCAGGGCCGGCACGAACTGGGTCTGGTAGGAAATGTCGACGGCTTCGATCAGGTGGACCATGCCATCGAGCGCGATATGGCGGACGCGGGGATCGGCATTGTCGTCTTTGAGCACCTTGATGAGGAATTCGGGGATCTTGTAGTGGGCGATGTCGTCTTTGCTGTCGGGCTGGAAAATGCGGGGGAGCAATTCCATCTGTTCGACGGCGGGAGCTTGGGCGAACTTGCGCATCAGTTCCGGCGGTGTGAGTTTGACATTTTCGGCGCTGCGGGCCATGGCGGGGGCCAGGAGCAGGGCGCCGATCACCGCCAGCAGGGCGATCCAGGTGCGCGCACGGGGGCGCTCGGTGCGAATGCAGGATCGAGCCATTGGGGTTTCTCCTTTTCGGGTCACAGGGCGGCAATATGGTTCGCACCGGCGCCGGGCGCGCGAGGGTGTTGCAGCCGCCGTCTCGTTCTTTGGATCATGCGGCCCATTGTCCGCCGCAGGGGCGACTCAGTCAAGCGGCCGGGGCGCGCTCGGCGGCGGGGGGCTGGAAGTTGGACGGAATGACCGGCTTTTCTACTTCGTGCATTCGAAAAAAAACGAGGGGAATCGTTTTAAGTCTGGCCGGTTAAACTGGTGTTCCGCCGCGGGCCGGCGGTCGTGGGTTGTGCGATGCGCGGCCGGCTTTGCTGCTCGGCCGACGGGAAGGCCCCACTAAACGGGTCGCCTGAAAGGATGGATTCTGCATGTCAGTGCATCGCTCGTGCCACCTGTTGACGCGCCGGCTGCTGTTGAGCCTGCTTTGGCTGTGGGGCCTGGGGATGGCAGTGGCGCTCCCGGCGGCGGCCCTGGATTTCACGAACCCGCTGGATGCGCCGGCCGGGCCGCTGCCGGCCTTGCAGGTGACGAAGGCGGTGGCGACGGGGAAGCATTTCCGCGCCGCCGACCATGCGACATTGGCGATCGACCTGCCCGATGAGAAGCTCACGGCCGGTCGGGTGTACCACATCAAAATCACCTGGACGGTGCCGGATTCGTTTCACCTGAACGGCCCTTTGGCGGGCAGTCCGGACACGCCGCACTGCACGCTGCGACTGCTGGGCGCGGACATCGAAACCGGGTTGGTGAGCTACACCGGAACGTTGCAGGCCAGCGGCCAGGACGGGGTGGCGCCGTTTTTCCACGAGAAGACGGTCACGGCGGACCTGCCATTTCGGGTGCGCAAGAACGCGGCGGCGGCGGGCGAGGTCAGCGGCACGCTGGAGATCGATTCGTCGTTTTGCAGCGACAGCAGTTGCTACGATTTTGTGTGTTCGCCGTTCGGCGGGCAGCGCTACGCGGTGACCTTCCAGATGGAAAAGTTGACCGCCGCAAGCCAGGCGGCGGCGCCGGAAGCGTTTTCGCCGCCGCGGTTGCCGCCGATCACGCCGGCTGGAGGGGCCGCGAACTCGCCGGCGCAGGTCCCGGCAACCGCGCCCGGACCCTCCACCGCACCGGCGCCGGCCGGGGGGACGGCGGCGGCCGGGGCCGAGGCCGGGGACAGGTACAAAGTCACGCAACTGACCCGCGTGGCGGGTTCCGACTGGACGCCGAAGGGCGCGCAAATCCGGATTGAACTGCCCGATGCGGTGCTCACGCCCGGCAAAGTGTACCGCGCGCGCGTAACCTGGACGGTGGGCGCGGGGATGCACTTGAATGGGCCGATGGCGGGGGATGCTCAGTCGGCGGCCTGCCGATTCAGCCTGACGGGGCCGGGAATTGCGACCGACGGCGAAACCTATGCGGGGACGTTGAAGCCTGCGGCGGAGGCCGGCGCGGCGCCGTATTTCGCCGAGCCGTCGGTCACGGCGACGGTGGAATTCCGGGTGGCGCCCCCCATGCAGGCAAGCTCGCCGACAAGCACACCGGCGGGGACGGTGACGGGCACGCTGGGGGGAACGCTGGCCATCGACACCTCGTATTGCAGCGAAAAAGGCGCTTGCTACGACTACACCGCGGCGATGCGGCGCGGCGAGAACTACCGCGTGACATTTCAGGTCGCCTCGCAGGCGGCGGCGGTCGAGCCGTTCACGCCGGCGGGCAGCGCGACGGCACCGGTTGCGGCGACCAACACGAATGCGGGCGGCACGGCAGCGCAGGGATCGTGGTGGACGGTACTGTGGTCCGACGCGCCGATGAAGGAAAAAATTCAGATTATTTACGACGCCGGCGGCCTGCCGGTGCTCATGCTGGTGGTGCTGGTGTTCGGTGTGCTGACGACCGGGCTGCCGTGCACCTACCCGCTGATTCCAATCACCTCGCGGATTTTGGGCGCGCAACCGCGAATGGCAGGAGCGGCGGCGGGCGGCGCGGCGGCGGGGGAGATCAAGCCAGGCGAACCGACGCGGTCGGACGCGTTTGTGGCGTCGCTGTTTTACATGTTCGGGCTGACGGCGATCTACGGAGTGATCGGCGGATTGGGCGCGGACGGCGGGCGGCTGATCACGGCGCTCAACGACACGACCTGGTTCAACCTGGCGATTGCGGCGCTGTTCGGACTCTTGGCGCTGGGCATGTACGGCGTGATCGAAATCAAAGTGCCGAACGCGCTGGCGACGCGGCTGGGCGGCGGCGGGCAGCCGGGTCAGCGGCGGCAGGGGTTGTGGGGCAATGCGGCGCGCGGCGTGGGGATGGGCACGTTGGCCGCGATCCTGGCGGGCGCGTGCACGGCGCCGGTGGTGATCGCGGCGATTGTGTTGATCACGCGGCTGGGGCCGGGGAGTTTCTGGCGCGGGTTTGCGATCCTGGCGCCGTTCGGGCTTGGCTTTGGCATTCCCTATTTTCTGCTGACGAATTTCGTCGGCAAACTGCCGGCGCCGGGGCAATGGATGGAGTTGCTCAAGATTCTGTTCGGCACGGCGATTCTGATCTGCGCCTTTTATTTCTGGAACAACACAGTGCCGAATCCGACCCTGTTCGCGCTGGTGGTGGGGGTGAGTCTTTTGGCGGTGGGGCTGGGTTTCGGCGCGCTGGACCGGCTGGAAGCGCCGGTGGAGGCGAGCAAACGGACGCAGCAGGTGGCGACGCTGGCGCTGGCGGTGATCGGCGGATTTTACCTGGTGGTCGGGATGCAGCGACTGACCGGCGGCGAAACGCCGGCGGGGAGCGGCGATGGGCCGACGCCGGCGGCGACAGTCGGTGCCGATGGCGCGGGGCAGGGGCCGGCGGTGGCGGCCGGGAGGTTGAACTGGGAACCGATCACGCAGTATGACGCGGGAAAGCCCGAGGCCGACGGCCGGCCGGTGTTCATTTTTTTCCACTCGCCTTCCTGTCACAACTGCCGGGTGATGCAGGAGACGACCTTCCGCGATCCGCAGGTGATCGCGCTGATGCAGAAAGTGCGGTTGATTGACGCCAATTTGATGACCTACGGTTCGGCGCCGGCGATGCGGGCGCTGGTGGACAAATACAACCTGTTCGCGCAGCCGTGCTGTTTGTTCCTAACGGCCGACCAGAAACTGGCGTGGGGGCCGGGGGCGCAGATCGAGGGGCTCATCGGGCCGGACGCGATGCGGGGGGATTTGGAAAAACTGGTGGGGAAGTAAGAGTAAGAGTTTTAGCCACAAAGGGCACAAAAAGCACATAAATAAGAGAAGAATTTTTAGCCACAAAGAGGCACAGAAGACACAAAAAAAGATTTGAAGAAAAACGGGACAGGCGGAGCGCGCCGGGGGCGGGTCAGGCGCGGCGCCAGTCGATGTCGGGGCGGTCGGCGAAACGGCGGCGCATGGTTTGCCAGGCTTGATCGTTGTTGTCGATCAGGATGAACTG
Source organism: Planctomycetota bacterium (assembly GCA_050730415.1). Classification (GTDB taxonomy): domain Bacteria; phylum Planctomycetota; class SZUA-567; order H5-PLA8; family JBOHNC01; genus JBOHNC01. The sequence goes on along the minus strand of JBOHNC010000182.1, from coordinate 13,831 downwards.
GCGGTCGAGTTCGAGGGCGGCGGCGCCGGTGGTGCCGCTGCCGGCAAAAAAATCCAGGACGACATCGCCGGGGTTGCTCGAAGCAGCGAGGATGCGGCGCAGGATGCCGAGCGGCTTCTGGGTGGGATAGCCGGTTTTTTCCTTGCCGTTGGTCGGGACAATCGTGTGCCACCAGGTGTCGGTGGGTGTTTTCCCGCGGGCGGCCTTTTCCTTCCCGACCAGTCCGGGCGCCATGTAGGGGATGCGGTCGAGGGTGGCGTAGTTGAAAACGTAGCGGTCGGGGTCCTTGGCGTACCACAGGATGTTGTCGTGCTTGGCGGGCCACTTGGTTTTCGAGCGCGCGCCGTAGTCGTAGGCCCAGATGATTTCATTCAGAAAACTGGCGCGGCCGAAAATCGTGTCGAGCAGAATTTTGCAGTAGTGGACTTCACGGTAGTTGATGTGGAAGTAGAGGCTGCCGTCGAGCGTGAGCAAACGGTGGGCTTCACGCAGCCGCGGTTCCAGAAAAGCGAGGTAGTCTTCGAAGCGATCGTCGTAGTGCTGGCGACTCAGCTTTTTGGTGCTGTAGCGGCGGCCCTGGAAGCCGGTGCGGTCGCCGACGTCGGAGCGCTGGATGGCGATGCGGGTGCGAGCCTGGATTTTGCCGGTGTTGAAGGGAGGATCGATGTAGATCAGCCGCGCGGCGCCGGCGGGGAGGGATTGCAGAATCGGGAGGTTGTCGCCGAAGTGGATGGTGTTCATGGCGGCCATTTTGCCGCCTTTTGGCGTTCTGTCGCGGCCGGTGGGCGGCGGCGACGGGGGCAGTTTCTCCATCTGAATTCGCGCTTGTTGCAGCTTGGTGTCGGATGCATGCGGCCGGTCAGCGCCGGCCGTCGTACCAGATGTGGCAGGTTTCCTTGTCGCGGACGCCGCCGCTGCGGCTGAGCATCCCGCGCCAGAGCAGCTTGAGATGCTCGCCGCGGCTGTAGAGCGTGGTTTTGCGCTCCGAAGTGAGCAGCGGGTGGGCCTGCAAAATGCGGAAGCGCAGGTCGCGATCGCGGCCCCAGGCGGTGAGCCGTTTGGAAAAGTCGATTTCCTCGGCGGCGAACAGTTCCAGGCTGAAGCCGCCGATGGCTTCGAAGCCGTCGCGCCGGCAAAATACAAACGACCCGGCGGCCCAGTGCGCCTGGGTGCTGATGGCGTTCCACAGCCGCAGCAGGAGTTCGGCGGAAAACGGCAGGTTGCGCATCGCGACGATGCTCCCGCCGCCCACGCAGTCGCCGGCGCGGATGGCGGCGCACAGGTCGGCGATCAGGGCGGGGGAGGGCCAGGAATCGGCGTCGATGAACAGCAGCCAGTCGCCCTGCGCCGCACCGGCGCCGGCGTTGCGGGCGCGGGCAATCTGGTTGACCGGTTCAAAGACCACGCGCGCGCCGGCGGCTTGGGCCAGTTCGGCGGTGCGGTCGGTGGAGTTGTTGTCGCAGACGATGAGTTCCCACCGGAACCCGGCGGGCGGCTGGGCAGTGAGCGCCGCGCGGATGCTGCGCAGACTCGAAGCGATCAGTTTTTCCTCGTTGAAGGCGGGTACGATCACCGACAGGGAAATGGCATCGGACACGAGGGGGTCTCCGGGGGTGGTATTGCGTCCTAGTGGCGCATCAAGATTCAATTGGGCGGTGGTGCGGAGGAAGCGCCCCTCTGGGAGCGCCGGTGTTCACACCGGCTCCTGGCTGGGCCTGGGACCGCCGGTCATCAGACCGGCTCTTGGCTTTGTCTTCTCACCGCACCCCTGAATTCAATCTTGACGCGCCACTAGATTGTAGCGGAGGCGGAGGCGGAGTAGAACGAAGGATGGGGGAGGAGAGAAGCGTGCGCGCGAACGCGCAAGACAATCCTGAATCCTGAATCCTGAAGAAGGACGCCAGGCGGGGAACGGAACAGGGACGGGGGTAGAGAAAATGAAGGGCGTGGGTGCCGCGGGCGCGGTTCGTGATAGGCTGTTGGGACCCCCGCGTCACAAGGATATGGACCATGGCCAAGAAAATTCGGTTGGGCTTGATCGGCTGCGGCGGCAACATGCGCAACGCGCACGTGCCGCGGTTCAAGAACCATCCAGGATTGACGCTCAGCGCCGTCTGCGATCCGTCGGAGGAGGCGCTCAAGCTGATCGTCGAAAAATACGGTTCGCCGGTGCCGCAATTCACCGACTACCGCAAGATGCTGAAGGAAGCGGAGCTTGACGCGGTGATGATTTCCACGCCGCACAATCAACATTTTCCGCAGGCGAAGCTGGCCTTGGAACGCGGCCTGCATGTGCTGGTGGAAAAGCCGCTGGTGATCGAATCGCGGCACGCCAAGGCGCTGCTGGCGCTGAGCAAACGCAAGAAAAAGATTCTGCACGTGAGCTATCAGCGGCACCATCTGGCGGTGTACCGGCATCTGCGAGCGCTGGTGGCCAACGGAACAATCGGTAAGATTCAGGCCTTCAACGGCTACGTGACGCAGAACTGGATCCGCGCCGGCGGCTGGCGCAAAGACCCGGTGGCCTCGGGCGGCGGCATGTTCATGGACACCGGCAGCCACCTGGTGGCCAGTTCGATGTTCCTGACGGGGCTGGAGCCGCTCGATGTGACGGCGGTGGTGGACAACTGCAAAGAGCCGGTGGATATCAATGCGATCGTGGCGATCCGCTTCAAGGGCGGCGCCTTCGGCAGCCTGACGACGATCGGTAGTGCGCTGCTTCACGACGAAATCCTGACCATCCACGGGGACAAGGGCTGTCTGGGGCTGCACCAGCATCAGTGGAAGCCGCTCGAAATCTGGCTGAATGGGCAGATTCTGGAAATCCCGAAAAACGTGCCGAACGACACGCCGGACGTTTCATTTTTGAACTGGATCAACGGCAAGGACCTGAAGTCCTACGAGCCGCCGGTGTACGCGCTGCAGGTGGCGCGGCTGAGCGAGGCGGTGTACAAGTCGGCCAAGATCGGGCGCACGGTGAAAGTGCGGAAATAAGAGAAGAGGCCACAAAGGACACAAAAAAAACACAGGGAAAGCGAAGAAGAAGATTGGCCACAAAAAGGCACACAAGACACAAAACGGAATAAACCGAAGCACAGGATGAAATGCCGGCGACGGCCGGCACGGGGATGGGGAAAAATCCCACAGAAAAACCGCGATACGGGACCGGAAGGCGCCTTTGGGGCGGCCGGGGGTGGTGCTGTAACCTTTTTTGGGCAAAGGCGGTTAAGAGGAACATGGCGGTTGGCACGGCGTGGCCTGGGATTTGCCCATCTCAGGTTCTGATGCGGCCGTTGCGGGAAACTCCGGCACGGCTCAGGGATAGGAGTGATCCGGCATGAAGGAACTGCGCCCCAGAATTGCTTTGCAGGCGGTGTGCGGCCTGCTGTTGACGGCCGGCTTGGCGGCCACGGCTGCGCGGCTGGCGGCGGAAGATTTGACCGTCAGCCCGAACCCGGACTGGACCTACGAAAAAGCGGAACATCTGCTGGATCGGGCGGGCTTCGGCGGGACGCCGGCGCAGATCGAGTACCTGGTGAAGCTGGGGCGTGACGGCGCGGTGGACGCGCTGGTGGATTTCGACAAAACGCCCCGCAACGATCCGCCCTACCCCTCCGGCACGGACCTCACGCCGTTTGCCAAGGGCGGGATGATGTTGAATCTGAAGCAGTCCGACCGGCTGGAAGTGATTTCGGTTTTGCAGCGGATCGAATACGGCAACATGGAGGGGGTTCGCGAATGGTGGCTGCACCGGATGGTGGTGACCAACCATCCGTTCGAGGAAAAAATGACGCTGTTCTGGCACGGCCATTTCACCAGCGGGTTTAAGGAAGTGAAAAACTGGCGCAGCATGTACGAGGAAAACGAATTGGAGCGGGCGCACTGCGTGGGCAAGTTCGAGCCGTTCCTGATGGCGATCTCGACCGATTCCGCAATGCTCGAGTACCTCGACGGCAACTCCAACCTGAAGGGCAAGCCCAACGAGAACTACGCACGCGAGCTGATGGAACTATTCACGATGGGGGTGAACACTTACACCGAGCAGGACATCCACGAATCGGCACGGTCGCTGACCGGCTGGCGGGTGACCAAGGCGGGCGGTCCCGGGGTGTTCGTTCCGCGGCTGCATGACGACGCGACGAAGACCTTTCTGGGGCAGACGGGGAATTTCGAACTGAAGGACATCGTCCACATCATCATGCAGCAGCCGTCCACGTCGCGGTTTCTGGCCAAGGAGCTGTGGGAGTATTTCGCCTACAAAAATCCCGAGCCGTGGGTGGTGGAGGCGCTGGCGCAGAAGCTGCGCGACACCGATTTCGACATCAAGGAAACGATGCGGCTCATGTTCCGGTGCGACCAGTTTTACTCGGACGGCGCGATGCACGCGCAGATCAAAAGTCCGGTGGAGCTGGTGGTGAGTTCCTATCGGGAGTTGGGGATTCCGCCCAACAACTGCCGCGGGATGTACTTGTCCTGTGCGCAGATGGGTGAGGACCTGTTTCAGCCGCCCAACGTGAAGGGCTGGGACGGCGGCCGGATGTGGATCAACACAAGCACGCTGTTCATCCGCAACAATTTCGGCACGGCGCTGATGATCGGGACCGACCACGGCGCGCGGCGGACGATGCCGAACAAAAAAGCCGGGGCCGAGGACGGCGACACGGCGATGGAGGAGGCGGGGCGGCCGCCGTCGGACTACGTCGAGCGGATGGTGAACGCCAAGCTGGCGGGGCCGCAGTTCGCCGACGCGCGGCAGACGCTGCTAAAAATGCAGGCGCCGACGTTCTACACCGCGCCGGAACCGGCCTACGATCCGCTGGAGACCTTGAAGACCTATCACCTCGAGACAGCCGACCAGGTGATCGCGCACTACGTCAAACAGTTGGACCTGATCGACGTGGCGCCGGACCAGATGAAGATCTTGCAGGACACCTTGAACGCGGGCCATCCGTTTGCACCGGACAACCCGGACGCGGCGAACAAGATTCGGGCGGCGGTGAGTTTGATGATGACCTTGCCAGCCTTCCAGTTGAACTAGGTTTCCCGTTTGAACGGCAGCTACACAGGAGAAAACCCATGCGCCCCACGCCCGATCCGATCCGCACCCGTCGTGAGTTCCTGCGCACCGGCCTGAGCCTGGTGGGGCTGGGCCTGACGGTGCCGGCCTTCATCCGCGAGACCGTAGGGCGGCTGTACGGCGGCGACGACGCGCCGCCCGACGGCGGCAACGGCGTGATCGCGCCGATCGTGAAGAACGACCACGAAAAAATCCTGGTGATTCTGCAACTGGCCGGCGGCAACGATGGCTTGAACACGGTGGTGCCCTACAACCACGACGTGTACAAAAAGGTGCGGCCGAACTTGGCCCTGCCGGCCGATCAGGTGCTCAAGATCAACGACCAGTTCGGGCTGCACCCGAGCGCGGCAGGGCTGAAGAGTTTGTACGACGACGGCCTGCTGGCGATCGTGCATGGCGTGGGGTATCCGAATCCCGACCGCAGCCATTTTTCGTCGACGGACATCTGGGAACTGGCCTCCCCGCAGAAGACCTTCCACGAAGGCTGGGTGGGCCGGTTTTTCGACCATGAATGCAAGGGCAACGACCCGATCAACCCGGAGAGCGCGATTGCCTTGACGCGCGAAACGCCGCTGACCTTGCGCGGATCGAAGTTTCAGCCGGTGTCGTTCACGCAGGTCGCGGACCTCGACTGGAAAGCGGCGCGCAACCCGTACATGGCGCGGGCGTACGCGGAGCTGAAGAAAAAAGAGCAGGTCGATTTCAAGAAGACTTCGCAGTTGGCCTACCTGCAGCGAATCGCGATGGACGCGGAAATCAGCGCCGACCAGATTCAGACCGCGGCCGAAGACAAGACCAACGTGGAGTACCCGAAGTCCAAGCTGGCCGACTCGTTCCAGATGATCGCGCGGATGATCCATCACAAAATGCCGACGCGGGTGTACTACGCCTACATCAGCGGCTTCGACACCCACGCGGGGCAGTTGAAGCGCCAGGCCGATCTGTGGGAGGAGGTTGGCGCGTCGCTGCGGGCGTTCGTGACCGACTTGAAGCAGCAGGGGAACCTCGACCGGACCATGATCATGACCTTCAGCGAATTTGGCCGGCGGGTGATGGAGAACGCCTCGGGCGGCACCGACCACGGCGCGGCGGCGCCGCTGTTCGTGATTGGGTCGCAGATCAAACCGGGCTTGCATGGAACCTTCCCGGACATGAATACGCTGGAACGCGGCGATTTGAAGTTCACGACCGATTTCCGGAACATCTATGCGGACATGATCGGGACGTGGCTGGGCGGGGACGCGAAGGCGATCCTCGGGGACTTTGCGCCGCTGGGAGTGGTGAAGGCGTGAAGAGTTAGCCACAAAGGGCACAAAATACACAAAGGTAAGAGAAGATTTTTAGCCACAAAAAGGCACAGAAGACACGAAAAAAGATTTTTAGATCAGGCTCTCAGGCTGTGCATCGAACGCACATCCATGCGGTCATCTTGCAATCCCCTTGGCTTCGTCCCAGCTTCCGCCCCCGTCGCCGTCGGGGAATTCCTCCTGTGCCGCAGCCGGGGGCGGCTTCGCCGCACCCTCTGACGGCGCTAAATTCAACTGACCGGTGCGCGCAGCTTCCCGGAACTCCAGCCAGGCGGCCTCGAGGGCGGCACGCACTGCGCGCAGCCGGGACGGAAAATCTATTTCCAATGTGCCGCGGGCGTCGGTCAGGCGAAACGCGACGATCCGTCGGCGCATAAAGCCGTACATCCACACCGAGCCGACAACCGTGGCGACCAATCCGGTCACGCCAGCAAAGCCCATCCAGGACCGTCCGAACAATGTTTCCACGGCCAGCCCTGCAAACAGGGTTGCCAGTGGCCCCAGCAGCGCCCCCGCCAGCCATAGGTGGCGCTGCAGATTCCACACCGCGCGGGCCGCGGGCCGCTGGGGAATTTTCACCAGAGCTCGCAATTTGACGCCGGTGAATTCGGCGTATTGCAGGAATTCGAATACCCGCATCACCCCATCGGTGCGGCCGGAAAACAGGCAAACCGGCGGCACAAACCGGGAGTTCATGAAGTCGACGGTCACGACCAGCGGTTCAACCTTCTCGGGAAGGCCTCCTGTGCCATCGCCGACTAGCACCGGCACCGGGCCGGATTCCGGCGTCTGCCAAGCCGCGTTCAGCGCATTCGCACGCGCCCAGACCGCGTCCGGACCTGCCGAACGCGCCTCGCCACCGGCGCGGAGGTACTGGTCGAAGGCCTCTTTATATCGCGCCGAGCGCGCCGCGTGCTGCCTGGGAAATCGCAGTTCGACGTTCCCCTGCCGGTCAATCAGACGGATTCGAACGCGCGCGCGTTGCCCCGTCAGCCAGCCCAGCCATGCGATCGGCGCGGCGGCGATGAAGGCGCCCATGACCAGGTTAGCCGCAGCCGCCGGTTGTAAGTCGATCGTCGCTGCAATACCCCACACCGCCAGGACCTGCGCTAGGTATACGCCGAACCAGAAGCGACTATCCGCCATCCAACGATAGAGACGCTGCGGCGAGCTCATCGGAACGGGCAGATCCAGGAAGACGACGTGCGCGGCGCCCAAGACCTGGAACACCGGCAAAAGCATTTTGGTGCGGTCCCAGGCTGACTGCCAGGTCAGGCGCAGCACCCGACGCTCAACTCGGTCGGTGCGGCCGGTGTAGAGGCACTCAGCGGGAAATTCGGGGGCGGAGAAAAATTCGGCCGGGACGCGCAGCACCGGCATGGCGGCGGCCTCGCGGGTTTGGGTTTACTGCCCGGCGGAGGCGCCAGCGGCGGGCGCGGCGGCTTCGTCGGCCTTGTCGGCGGCGCGGAGTTTTTCTTCCATCACCTTGCCGGGATAAAAGACGATGGTGCGGCGGCGCGGGACGGTCACCGGCACGCCGGACTTGGGATTGCGGCCCAGGCGGGGCTTGCGGATTTTGAGCACAAATACGCCGAAGTTGCGCAGCTCCAGACGCCCGTTGGTGATCACGATGTCGGCGATCTGGTCCAGAAATTTCTGGACCACCGCTTTCACCTCCACCTGTTTGACGCTGATATTTTCTTTTTCCAGCGCGTTGGTGATGTCGATGACAATGTCATTTTTGGTCAATGTCAGTTCCTCCTGGTGAGCGCCGCTTGCAGACACTACCTCGTGGTCGTCTTCCCTTTGCAGCCTCGCCCCCTGTGCTCTCTCTCCAGCACGCGTTGTAAAGCTGTTCAGTTATTTGGTTAATATATCTCGATTGGAAGACCTGCTGGCCTGAAACGGATTTTTTTAGTGCACACGTGCGGTCGCCCAGGGGGCGGCGGCCCCACCGGTATCGCTCCGCGTTGCCGACTTCCTGCACATTTCGACGTGGGGTGGCCGCTCCTGTGGGTCGCGGAAGAACGCACCGGGCAGGAAATATAAAAACCGGCCTGGCGCCTGATCGTCTCGGCGAACCCCCGCTGCTCCTTGCAAGACGTTTACAAGCCGCTCCCGCGACCAACGGGAGCGGCGGATGTACGTTTGAACTGTCCATCGACTCGGCAACCCGAAGGGATGCCGGCAGGGGAGTGGCCCCTGGGGCCACTAGACCTGCATCGAGAGCAGGAATTCGATGTTGTTTTTGGTGGACTTGAGTTTGCCGACGAGGAACTCCATGGATTCGACCACGTTGAGTTCCTGGATGTACTTGCGCAGCAGCCAGATGCGCTGGAGTTCCTGCGGATCAAGCAGCAGGTCTTCCTTGCGCGTACCGGACATATTAATGTCGATGGCGGGGAACAGGCGGCGGTTGACCAGACGGCGGTCCAGATGCAGTTCGCTGTTGCCGGTGCCTTTGAATTCTTCGAAGATGACTTCGTCCATGCGGCTGCCGGTGTCGACCAGCGCAGTGGCGAGAATCGTCAGCGATCCGCCGTTTTCGATGTTGCGCGCGGCGCCGAAAAACTTCTTCGGCTTGTGCAACGCGTTGGCGTCCACACCGCCGGAGAGGATCTTGCCCGAGTGCGGGCATTCGGTGTTGTGGGCGCGCGCGAGGCGCGTGATGGAGTCGAGCAGGATGACGACATCCTTGCCGTATTCGACGAGGCGCTTGGCTTTTTCCAGCACCATGTCGGCCACTTGGACGTGGCGGGCGGTGGTTTCGTCGAAGGTGGAGGAGATGACCTCGCCCTTGACCGAGCGTTTCATGTCGGTGACTTCCTCGGGCCGCTCGTCGATGAGCAGCACCATGAGGACGACCTCTTTGTTGTTGGCGGCGATGGAGTGGGCAATCTGCTGGAGCAGCACGGTTTTGCCGGTGCGCGGCGGCGCGACGATCAGTCCGCGCTGGCCTTTGCCGATGGGGGTGACCATGTCCATGACGCGCATGGAAATGTTTTCAGTCGTGGTTTCGAGAATCAGGCGCTCGTCGGGATGCAGCGGGGTGAGTTCGTCGAAGACGGTTTTCTGATGGACGACCTCGGGCTCTTCGTAGTTGATTTTTTCAACCCGCAGCAGCGCGAAGTAGCGTTCGTTGTCCTTGGGCGGACGGATCTGACCGCTGACGACGTGGCCGGTTTTCAGGCCGAAGCGGCGAATCTGCGACGGGCCGATATAGATATCGTCGGGGCAGGGCAGGTAGTTGGATTCGGGGCTGCGCAGGAAGCCGTAGCCGTCGGGGAGGATTTCGAGGACGCCTTCGCCGTACAGGGCCGAACCCTTGGCGACGCGCCGGCGGATGATGCGGTAGACCAGTTCCTGCTTGAGCATGGCGGTGGCGCCTTCGATGCCTTCTTCGGCGGCGAGGGCGTGGAGTTTTTCAATGGTGAGCAGGCGGAGTTCGGAGATGTCGGTCTTGGGCAGGTTGGAGGTGTCAACGGTCTCGCCGCGTGCGTTGGCTTCAGCGTCGGCGGCGGTCTGGATGGGGGTGTCGTCGAAGAATCCGCGGGGGCCGGCTTCGGCGCGGGGCTGGTAGGCGCCCTGGCTGCCGTAGCGGGCGCTGCGGTCGATGTTGCCGTGGTTTTCACGGTCGTAGCTGGCGTTGTTGTTGGGGCGCTGGCTGCGGTAGCCGCCGTTGCCGCGCTGCTGGTAGCTGCCGCGCTGCTGGTTGCGGCCGCCGCGGTAGCGGTCCTGGTGGCCGCCGTCGCGATCGTAGCGGTTCATGCTGCGGTCGTTGGCGGGCTGGGGCTCGTAGCCTTCGCGCGGTTCGGGCCGGCGGTCGGGCCGGCGGTCGCGATCCATGGGCGGGCGGTTGTCGCGGGGGGGATGGCCGCGATCGTTGCGATCGCCGCGATTGTCACGGTCGTTGCGATCGTAGTTGTCGCGCTGGGGGCGAGGCGGGGCCTCGGGGGCGCCGCGCGTTTCCGGGGGCGTATATCCGCCGGCATCGCCGGGGGGGGCCATCATGGCCGCGGCGGCCGCGGCGACGGCGGCGTCGGCCTGGTAGCGGTCGTAGCTGGCAGGCGCCGGGGGCGGCGCATCGTTGTCGTCCATGTTTTCATCCTCGTCCAGTTGCGGGCGCATCGAGACGGCCGAAGCGCGGGACGCTCCCGCGCCGCCGGCGGCCGGCGCACCCTGGGGGGCATCCCCATCCATCGTTTCAGCTTCGGCCTCGCCGCGGCCCCCTTTGCGGCGCGGACGCCGCGGGCCCTTGTCGGCCGATTCACGCTTTGCCATGATGCAATTCCCTCCACATCGCGGCCACCTGCGCATGCAGATGGTCCCAGGATGCTCCGTTGTCAATCACAAACCGGCACTGCGCCAGCTTGACCCGGCGATCCATCAGCCGCGATTCCCGGAGGGCCACTTCGCCCGCCGGCCAACCGCGATCGCGGATCGCCCGCTGTTCCTTCCATTCGGCAGGCGCCGCCACGAAGGCGACGGCATCGCAGCGGTCGGCGCGGCCGCTTTCGAACAGAGTGGGCGCATCGAGCACCAACACCGTCCGACCGCCACCCTCGCCGCCGCCGACGCTACCGGCTGTGCCGACGCCGCTTGCGCTCGCGCGGGCCCGATCGCGGGCCGCCTGGATGGCGGCCTCGATTTTGGGCCCGGTGCGCGCGAAGACGGCTTCGGTCAGCACCTGCAACTTCACCGGGTCGGCGAACACCGCCTGCCCCAGCGCCCGGCGGTTCACCGCGCCCTGCGCGTCGAACACTCCGGGACCGAATTCCCCGCGCACGAAGGCTTGCATGTCCTTCGTGCGGTAGATTTCCGCGACTGCCTCGTCGGCGTTCCAGATCAGCGCGCCGCAGTCGGCGAGCAGGCGGGCGACACTGGACTTGCCGGCGCAGACATCGCCGACAAGGCCGAGCACGAACAGTTCGCCGCCCTGCGGCGCCGGCGCCGCCACTCTGGATTACACCTCCGACCAGTCGTTGCCCACGGCCACCGAGACCTTGAGCGGAACGTTCAGTTTTTCGACGCCCTCCATGGTCGCGACGACCATGGCGGTGAGCCGTTCGAGTTCCTCGGGGGGAGACTCGAAGAGCAGTTCGTCGTGGATCTGCAGGAGCATCCGCGCGCGGAAGCCGCCGGAGGGGGCGAAGAGTTTGCGATGGATCGCATTCATGGCCTCCTTGACGAGATCGGCGGCGGAGCCCTGAAAAACGGTGTTGACGGCCATCCGTTCGCCGGCGCCGCGTTCGCTGTAGCCCGGCGCGTGGACTTCGGGGATGTAGCGCTTGCGGCCCTTTAAGGTGGTGACGTAGCCGTTGGCGCGGGCCTCGTTCAGAATTTTTTCGCGGCAGGCGGCGACGCCCGGATGGCGCGCGAAGAACTCGTCGATGATCTCCTTGGCCTCGCCGCGCTTGATGCCGAGGTTTTCGGCCAGGCCGTGCGCGCCCTGACCGTACAGGATGCCGAAGTTGACGGCTTTGGCGCGCCCGCGCAGTTCGTCGGTGACCGCTTCGAGCGGCACGTGAAACACGCGGGCGGCGACGGCGCGGTGGATGTCTTCGCCCTGGCGGAAGGCTTCGCGGAGGGTTTCGTCCTCGGCGTAGTGGGCCAGCAGGCGGAGTTCAATCTGGCTGTAGTCGCAGGCCAGAAATTTCCATCCGGTGCGCGGCTTGAAGGCGGCGCGAATGGCGGCGCCCTGTTCGCGGCGAACCGGAATGTTCTGCAGGTTGGGGTTCCACGAGGCCAATCGGCCGGTCGCGGCGCCGGTCTGCAGGAAGGAAGCGTGAATTCGTCCGGTGGTGGGCAGGATCGACTTGGGCAGAGCCTCGATGTAGGTCCCGAGCAGTTTGGCGAGGGTGCGGTATTCGAGGACTTTGGCGGGCAGCGGATGCTGTTTGGCCAGGGCCTTGAGGACGCCTTCGTCGGTGCTGGGAGCGTGGGTCTTGGGACTCTTGCGCAGAATCGGCAACTGCAACTGGGTGAAAAGGATTTCGGCCAACTGGTTCGGGCTGTCGATATTGAAATCGCGACCGGCCAGGCGGTGAATTTCCTCCCCCAGTGTCACCAAATCTTTGCGGACTTCCTCGCCTTTCACTTTTAACACCTGGGCGTCGAGAATGATTCCCTCATATTCCATGGCGGCGAGGGTTTCGACCAGGGGCTGTTCGACGGTGCTGTAGATCTCCCAGAGGTCCTCTTCGCGCAGGCGGGTTTCAAGGATGCCGGCGAGACGCCAGGTGGCCCACGCGTCTTCGCAGGAGTATTCGGCCACCTGGCGGACCGGCAGGCGGTCCATGGTGGTCTGGGATTTGCCGGAGCCAATGAGCGCCGTGGTCGGAATCTTGGTGTAGTGCAGGTATTTTTCGCTGAGCGCGTCGATGCCGTAGCCGCCGCGGCCGGGTTCGAGCAAAAATGCGGCGACCATGGTGTCGAAGTACTGGCCTTTGACTTCCAGGCCCGCGCGGCGGAGGACCTTCAGATCGTATTTGCCGTTCTGCGCGACTTTGCGGACGGCGGGGTCGGTGAAGATCGGCGCGAGGGCCTTCAGAACGGCCGGGGTTTCAAGACCGGCGGCGGGGCCGCAGTGCAGCGCGATGTACCAGGCTTCGGCGTCGGACCAGCAAAGTGAAATACCGACGGGATCGGCGAGCATGGGCTGTTCGGAGGTGGTCTCGGTGTCCCAGGCAAAGTAGGGCACGGCGCGGAGGGCTTTGACGAGGTCGGCGAGCTGCTCCGGGGTTTCGACGATGTGGACCTTGAAGGGGAGCGCAGCCGGCGGCAGTGCGGCGGCGACGGCGGCGGGCGCCTGCTCGAAGAGATTGCCTTGGATGGGCTCGGGCGAACCGGCGGCGGAACGGGCGGCGGTGCGGCCGGTCGGCGCGGAGGCACCGGCCGATTGGGCGGCCGATTCGGCGGTAGATTCAGCGGTAGATTCGGCGTCCTCGGCGAAGCCGGCGGGAACGGGTTCGCCCTGGGCGTCCTGAGCGTCCTGAGCGTCCTGATCGGCATCTTCGAGGACATCACCCGTCGGGCGGGCCGGACGGGCCGGGCCGGCCGGTGCGCGCGCGGTGCCGTGGGCGGCAGCGGCAGCGGTGGTAGTGGCGGTGGCGGTGGCGGCGACGAGGTCCGGTCGTTCCTGTTCGAGGCGGTGCACGAGATGTTCGAGGACGCGCAGTCCGAGCGGGCGGAAGCGCGCGGAGAGGGCTTTGGCGTCGATGCCGGGGAAGCGGCAGCGCTCGAGGGTGAACTCGCCGAGGTCAACGTTGCGATCGAGGGTGGCGAGCAGACGGCCTTCGTGGGCGCGATCGGCTTGGAGGACGAGATTGCGTTCAAAGGCTTTGGGCGCGGGCGGTTTTTTGCCTTTGGCTTTGGGCTTGGATTTGGCGGCTGCGGGCGCCGCGCCGTCGGCGGCCGACGGCGCGACGGCGGAGCCGTCGGCAGATGG
>JBOHNC010000181.1:0-7378 GCA_050730415.1 Planctomycetota bacterium | reverse complement strand
CCCTACGATACCCTACAAATCCATCCTTTGAACGGGTTTCGGTCGAAAGTTGAAGCGGATCGGCCACTTTCGCTTCAGTTCAACACGGTTTTCGTCCGATAAGGCTCAGGGCTGCCGCAGGGTCTTTTAGTTCTCTCCAAAACTCTGAAGTGCCAGCAGGCACGCCCGGGATTAGCCCAGCACGGCACTTCGGCGCGAAGTTGGCTCCGGGGGGCATAGGTTGCCAGTGCTGGGAAGCGGAGGCGGGAACTAAAAGGCCCTGCAGGCCCGCGCGCAATTCACGCCGACGGCCGCTTGCGCCGTGCACACTCCGGAAGCCGGTGTATACTTTCCGCCGGATTTTCCGGCGGCTCGCGCGCAACCGGGGGGTAGAGCGCGCGCATCGCCGGCTTTCGGAACATTTCTCTCCTCAGGACGAGACATCGCGCATGGCAACACCCCCCCCTCCACCGCCCCCGCCCGCACCACCGCCGCCCCCGCCACCGCCGCCGACCCGCCGCACCGCCGAACAGATGGCCACCCAGCAACGCCAGATTTCCGTCGCCGATTTCTTCTCCAAAAACCGCCACCTGCTCGGCTTCGACAATCCGCGCCGCGCGCTGCTCACCGCCGTCAAGGAAGCCGTCGACAATTCGCTCGACGCCTGTGAAGAAGCCGGCGTCCTGCCCAGCGTCACCGTGCAGTTGGAAAACTTCGACACCAACGAGGAACATTTCATCCTCACCGTCAGCGACAACGGCCCGGGCATCGTCGCCAAGCAGATTCCCAACGTCTTTGGCCGCCTGCTGTACGGCTCCAAGTTCCACCGCCGCAAGCAGTCCCGCGGCCAGCAGGGCATCGGCATTTCCGCCGCCGGCATGTACGGCCTGATTTCCACCGGCCGCCCGATGGAAATCTGGTCCCGCACCAGCCCCAAGGCGCCCTGCTACTACTGCAAGCTCAAAATCGACATGTCCAAAAACCAGGGCGTCATCCTCGACGAAAAAGAACTCAAAGACTGGGTCGAATTCGAACACGGCACCCGGGTCAAAATTTCGCTCGAGGGCAAGTACATCGGCGGCCGCCAGGGCATCGACGAATACCTCCGCCAGACCGCCATCGCCAACCCCCATGCCGAATTCCACTACCTGCTGCCGAACAAACCCGACATCCTGTTCCCGCGCGCCGTCGAGGAACTCCCGCCCGAACCCAAAGAAATCAATCCCCATCCCTACGGCGTCGAACTGGGCATCCTGATGAAGATGCTCGAAACCACCGACGCCGGCACGCTGTCGGAATTTCTGCGCACCGAATTCAGCAACATCTCCCCGGCCGTCGCCCGCGAAATCTGCGAAAAAACCGAACACCTCACCGTCCGCTCCCGCCCCAAAGGCATCTCGCCCAAGGACGCCCAAGCCCTCCACACCAGCATCCTGAACACCAAGATTTCCCGCCCGCGCCTCGACTGCCTCGTGCCCATCGGCGCGCCCGCCATCCTCGCCGGGATCAAGAAAGAGGTGAAAGCCGAGTTCTACAACGCGACCAGCCGCCCGCCCCAGGTCTACCGCGGCAATCCCTTCCAGGTCGAAGTCGGCATCGCCTACGGCTGGGAAGGCGGCAACAGCATCACCGTTGGCCAACCGGTCGTCGAAGAACCGCCCAAGCGCCGCCGCAAAAGTCTGCTCGACGAAGACGACGATGCCGGCGGCCAGGACGAACCGATCCGCCTGACCCGCTTCGCCAACCGCGTGCCGCTGCAATACAAGCAGACCGACTGCGCGCTGTACAAGTCCGTCACCCGCCTGAACTGGCGCAACTACGGTCTGTCGCAGAAACGTGGGCAACTGCCCTTCGGCCCAATGGAAATTTTCATCCACGTCGTCTCGGTCTGGGTGCCGTTCACCTCGGAATCCAAGGAAGCCATCGCCGAATACGACGAGATCATCAAGGAAATCCGGCTGGCCGTCGCCGAATGCGGCCGCGAACTGGGTGTCTTCCTCAACCGCAAAAAATCCGCCGCCCGTGAAGCCGAACGCCGCCGCGTGTTCGAACTCTACCTCGAAGAAGTCGCCAACTCCTGCCACGAAATCCTGCCCGCGGTCAGCCTCGAAAAACTGCGCAGCCAACTGATCGAAATCGCCCGCGCCAAAACCGAAGTCCTCGGCCTCGGCGGCGACGCCGACCCCGATGAACCGCCGCCCGAAGGCCCGCCCGCCGGCGACGACGACCCACCCGAAGACGGCGCCGACAGCGACGGCGACGGCGATGACGACGGAAGCGGTGGTGGCGGCAGCAAGGCCGCTGGCGACGACGGCGGGTTCGTGCTCAAACCACCCGCGCCCGGCCGCGCCAAAAGCAAACCCGCCGCCCCCGGCAAGGCGACCCCCGCAAAAAAAACCGAACCGCCCGCCGAACGCAAAAGAAGCGCTAAAAGCGGGCGGCTTGAACAGCTCAGTCTCAAAATCCAGGCGCCGCCCCAAAGCCGCGCCGCCGCCGCCACCACAGGCGAACGCGCCGCCGCCGACGCCGAACCGCTGCTCACCCTAAGTCTCCCGGCGGTCGAATCCGCCGCCGATCTGGACGACCTCGACGATCTGGACGATCTGGACGATCTGGACGCAACGCCGCCTGAAAAAGGCACCCGTAGCGCCTAAGGAGTTTTCATTCGCCCGCGCGGCCCGCCGCGCGCATTTGTTCGTAGGGGCGACGCCCCCGTGCCCGCCCTGTTCGCCCTTCACGAAAGGACCCCCGCCATGGCAAAATCCGCTCCCGCCGCCGTCATGACCGCCGCGGACAAACGCACCGCCAAGCAGATCGACGAGATCGCCACCCAGATCGTCAAAGCCGCGCAAAAACAGGCCGACCCGAAACTCTCCATTCCGGTGCGTTCGCTGTCGAACGTCAAATTCAGCGAAAAGAAAAAGATCATCGAAATGATGGGTGAAAAGCAGGACCGGTTGCTGTTCAACCTCTCCACCGCCAAGAAATTCATGCAGACGGTGCTGGTCGCCGACAAAGTCAAAAACCATCTGCTGAGTTCCGGCAAAACCACCTCCATCCGCGATATGTTCTACATGATCAAACACACGATGGGGCACACCAAGGAAAACACCGTCGACGACCAGGTCGAATCCGACGCCGTCATCGAAGACCTCGAAGTCACCCTGGAAGCCCTGCGCGAAGAACTCCACCTGCACGCTTCCAACAAAGGCGCCATGGTCGGGCCGCTGACGCTGACCGACTCCGGCGACACCATCGACCTGCGCCGGATGGGATCGGGCGGCTGGTCGGTGCCGAGCATCGTCGAGCCGGGCACGATCAAGTTCGGCAAGTGCGAAGCGAAGTACATTCTGCTGATCGAAAAAGACGCCATGTGGCGGCGGTTCAACGAAGACAAATACTGGAAAGAACACAACTGCATCATCATTCACGGCGGAGGCCAGCCGCCGCGCGGCGTGCGCCGGCTGCTCTACCGCATGCACAACGAACTGAAACTGCCGGTCTATGTGTTCGCCGACAACGATCCCTGGGGCTACTATATTTACTCGGTGGTCAAACAGGGCTCGATCAACCTCGCCTACGAATCGCAGCGGATGGCGATCCCCGACGCGCGGTTCCTGGGCCTGTCGAGTTTCGATTTCGAACGCTTCGACCTGGGCCGTTCGGCGTGCATCAAACTGAACGACGAAGACCGTAAGCGCGCCAAGGAAATCGCCGGCTACCCGTGGTTCTCGGAAAAAAAGCCGTGGCAAAAGGAAATCGCCAAGATGCTTTCCAACCAGTTCAAAATGGAACTGGAAGCCCTCAGCGGCAAAAGTTTAAGTTTCGTCACCGAAGAATACCTGCCCAAAAAAATCAAAGACAAAGCCTGGCTGGACTAATCCGCCGGTTTCCTATTCCAGCTTCGTTGGAAATCTCATCGACTGCCCATTCTTGAGTCCTGCGTCCGCAGGACGTAAGAAGCATTGCCCAGCACTTCAGTGCTGGGGAAGGGGCTACGCCCAAACTCCTATTCCGCGCGAGCGGAGGCGATTTGCGCACGCCCGTCAATCGGTCGCGCGGCATTGAACCCGGCGATCTGAAGCACATTCATTTTTATGGCCACGATTTTGCCCATTCCGCGCGGGCGAGCGTCTCGGGGTGACATCGCTTCAGACCGCGCGGGGCCATTCATGGCAATACCCCCTTCTCCCAGCACTGAAGTGCTGGGCTATGCCTCTGACGCCCTGCTTTGCAGGGCTCAGAAGTTCCACTCCACCTGCAACTGCCCACCCAGCGCCGGATGCAGGTCGATCGTCTCTTTATGTTTCAGCGTCGAACTTTGCACGATCCACTGCCGATTAAACACATACTTCCCCGCCAGCGTAAATGTCACCCGGTCGGTCGGCTTGTACTGGACATCGAGCCCCGTCTTGACGCCCTTGGCTTCCAGATATCCGCCGTGCGCGACCGGATTGTCGTCGGCCAGCCGCCACGTTTCCCCCTCGAATTCAATGAAATGGCTGCTCACCTGCCAGCGCGAATCAAAGTGATACGCCAGCCAGAACTCCGGAATGCCGATCTGGAACGACCACCCGTCCTGCGCGTCCTTGCGGTAGGACCAGCTCACCGCCGGCAGCGGAATCACATGGATCCGGTTCACCGCCAGAATCGCGCCGAAATTGAACTGCCAGCCGGGCCGCCAACTGTACCCGTACATGCCCATGGCAAAGGCGTTGAAACAGTCTTTGACTTCCTTTTCGTAGGCCGCATTCACGCCGGCGGCCAATATATAAGTCCAGTGCGGCTTCAGCACCGCAAAATGAAACCACGCCAAGCCGATGGTGTTCAGGTCCTGCCACGGATCGCGCCGCGCGCCCTCCGGCGCCGGGTCGCTCGGAAACACCGCCGAATCGTGCAGATTCCAGGCGAAGATCGAACGCTTGTAGCGCAGCCGCCAGCCTTCGTACCCGACGCTGCCTTCCAGCCCGGTCACGTTCACCGTCGCCCGCGAACCGTCGATGCCCGCGGTGGCCGCGAAGTCGGTCGCCGCCCCCACCCGCCAAGTCGGCCGCGGATGCTTGGGCACGAGGAAATCGAGAAAGTGCAGATCGAGCGGCTTGTCGCCCGGCGCCGGCACCGACGATCCCCCGTCTGGCGGCGCTCCGGCCGGACCCGGCGGCGGCGGTTGGGGCGGCGGCGCTTCGTCGGCGCGCAATCCCGCCACGGCGCAGCACAGCAGCGTCAACCCGAACAAACCAAAACACATCGACAAAAATCGACTGGCCACGGCGGTCCTTTCACATGCAGATTGCAGACCGTTCACGATTCTACGTGGCTTTGTGACGGGCGGATGACTGGATTATTTCAGAAATTTTCCGTTCCCCGTCAGGAGCGCGGCTCAGGCAGCCTCGCGCCAAGCCGCCAAGTCGCCCCAATACCAGAACGACGGAATGTCTTGAGCAACTTTGCGAGCTTCGCGTCTTTGCGAGAGAACTTCTTAAGATTCCTCGCGCCCAGTTCGCCAAGTCGCCAAGTCGCCCAATGCAGAACGATGGAATGTCCCAACCAACTTTGCGGGCTTTGCGTCTTTGCGCGAGAACTTCTCTTTCGCCCCAATCAAACCGTATGCGCCGTCAGCGTCGCAAGGTGTTTTTGCACTTCCTGGCGGAAGCATTCCCCGCGCTGTTCGAAGTTGGCAAACATATCGAAGCTCGCGCTGGCCGGGCTCATCAGCACCACTTCATTGGGCCGCAGATCGGCGAACGCCCAGTTCACCGCCGCCGGCAGCGAATCGACCGCCACGATCGCCGGCCCCGGTTGCTGCGCCTGCGCCGCCGCCGCGCGCACCGCCGCCGCGATTTTCGGCCCGGTCACCCCCAGCGCCACCACCTGCCGCACGCTGCTTTTCAGCACTGCCGCGCCCAGTTCCGTGTAGTCCAAGCCCTTGTCCGACCCCCCCGCGATCAGCGTGATCGGTTCGCGGTAGGCTTCCAGCGCCCGCAGCGTCGATTCGGGATTGGTCGCGATCGAATCGTTGACGAAGCGCTCGCCGTTCAGCCCCCGCCCGACGGTTTCCAGCCGGTGCGGCAAGCCGCCGAAACCGCGTAGCCCCGCGCCGATCGCCGCCACCGGCACGCCCGCCGCAAAGGCCGCCAGGCAGGCCGCCAGCGCGTTCTGGCGATTGTGTTCCCCGGCCAGTTGCAGGTCGTTCAGCGCCGCCAGCCGCGTGGCCCCCGCCGGCCCGCGCTGCCACAGCCAGCCGTCGCAGATCGTCCCGCCGGTCGTGCCCGTTTCCGGCGCGCGCCGCGTCGAAAACGTCCAGGCGTGGCCGGGCGCCATGTGGCGGAACCGCGCCACCCACGGGTCGTCGGCATTCAAAATACACCGGCCGTCGGTCGTCTGATTGCGCAGCGCCTGGAACTTGGCCTGCGCGTAGTCGGAAAAATCGCGGTGCCAGTCCAGATGATTCGGCGTGAGCGTCGTGAACACCGCCACGTCGAATGGACGGGGGAAGCCGATCCGCTTGAGCCACTCCAGTTGAAAGCTGCTGAGTTCCACCACCACCGGCGCGTCGCAGCCGCCCAGCCGCGTGTCGCGGAACGGCGCCAGCGCGGCGAGCAAACTGCCGCCGAGATTCCCGCCCACCAAGGCGTCGGGATCATGCGCCTGCAAAATCGAACCGATCATCGCCGTCGTCGTCGATTTGCCGTTCGACCCGGTCACCGCGATCAGCGTGCCCTTGCACAGCTCGAGCGCCAGCTTGATTTCCGAGGTGATCGGCACCCCGGCGCTGAGCGTCCACTGCACCAGTTCGGCGTCGGGATGGATCGCCGGATTGATCACCACCAGGTCGGCGTGAGTGAAATCCTCCGGTTCGTGCTTGCCCAGCACATAGCGGATGTTCAGATCGGCCAGGGCGTCAATCGAGGCCTTCAGCACCTCGGGCTTGCGACGGTCGGTCACGGTCACCTGCGCGCCCTGTTCGGCCAGGTAGCGAGTGACACCGGACCCCCCGCCGAACAGGCCCAGTCCGACCACGGTGACGTTTTTGCCCTGGTAGGGAGAGGGGTTGGACTTTTTCATCGCGGCGTCCTTTCGCGGAGGGATTGGCAGAAAATCTCCTGTCATCCGTATCGGCGCCGCAGCCGTATAACTGGAGCAAAAATGAAGCCGGACGCCGCCATTCCGGCCGATTCCCAGCACCCCGCCGCCGCGCGCGGCCGACCGCCGCCGGGGAGTTTGTCTTGACCCTTCCGCCGCCTGTTCCTACCATGGAGGAGATTGAACCGGGTCTGCGTTTCGGGAGCTCCCCATGGAAGGCCCTTCCTCGCCGCTGAAGCTGGGCGGACCCGCTATGGGCCCCAAGGCTGCCGCGCCCCACCCGGCCCCCTCGCCGGCGGGCTGGCCTGAACCGCCG
>JBOHNC010000180.1:0-3299 GCA_050730415.1 Planctomycetota bacterium | reverse complement strand
GCGGCGCAGCCGGCCCGCGCGCCAGCGCCGCGACCGATGCCGCTGCCGCTTCCGGCGAAGACCTCGATCCCCTGGAACTGTACGATGAGATGCTCGAGCTGTTCGACCAGGAGCAGTTTGAACAGGTCCGCACCTACGCCCAGAAAATCCTTGAAATCGCGCCCGATCATCTGTCCACCCGCATCATCGAAGGCAAGATTCTGACCTACGAGAAAAACTACCAGGATGCGGTGGTTTTCTTCGCCAACGTGCTCGAATCCGCTCCGCTCGATCCATCCATTTATTTCTTCCTCGGCTACTGTCTGCGTGCGCTTTCGCAGGACATGGAAGCCGCCGAAGCGTTCAGCAAGTACCTCGAACTGATGCCCACCGCCGTCGACGCCGCCAAGACCGCCGCGTGGATCCAGAAGGTCACCGGCAAGCCGATGAGCGCACGCGCCACCGCGCCGACCCGCACCAGCCCGCCGGTCGCCGGCCCCGGCATCACCCAGCCAGCGCCGATCGCCGGCGGTTCGCCTGGCGCCGCCGGCGGATACGGCCACCTTGAACGGACCGACGTCTACATCCCGGGCGCGGCCGAAATCGAAGCGCAGGAAGAAATTCCCGAAAAGGACCTGAAGAAATATCAGCGCGGAGTCGCCGCCTTTCAGGAGGGCAACCTCGAAGGCGCGCTCAAATACGTCGATCAGTTTCTCGGCGAGCACGAAAAATTTTCCGACGCCCACGTCCTGAAGGCGCGCATCCAGATCCGCAACCGCGAATACGATCTGGCCATCGCCAGCATCCAGCGCGCCGTGCAGCTCAATCCGAATTCCTCCGAGGCCTACTACTACCTCGGTCAGGCCTACGAAAAGCACGGGAAACTCCAGGAATCCCGCGCCTGCTACCAGCGCACACTGGAACTTGAACCCGAAGGCCCGCGCGCCGAACACCTCCGCGAATGGCTTGACCGCGCCCAGCAGGCCACGATCGTGCCGCAGGCCGAAGTCGTCTGCGACCGCTGCCTGCGCAAATTCGAACAGCGCTACGTGGTCGAATACGACGACAAAAAAACCTGCCGCTGGTGCCTCGACCTCATTGAAGCCCAGACCGGCGGCGGCCTCGTCGCCCAGTATTTCCCTGACCTCATCCGCGAAGAACAGGAACGCGATCAGCTCGATCCCAACGCCGCAGTTCTCGCGCCGGCCGCCGTCGAAATGGCCGGCGGCCGGAACAAGCTGATGTTCGTGGCCGCCGGTGGTGGCGTTCTGGTGCTCGCCCTGCTGGGCGCGATTTGGTTTAAAATGCATCGCAAGGCGGAGGAAATCAAACCGGTCAATCCGGGCCAAAGTGTCGTGGTGGTGAAGCCGAAAAAGTTCGACCCGAAGCTGCTGAAGCTGGTCCTCAAGCCCGCCCAAAGCGAACTCCAGCCCGACCAGCCGTTCGAAGCGTCCGTCGATCTGGAAGGCACCCAACCCGGTCTGGCCGACGTCTCCCTGGAACTCAAGGACTGCCCCGACGGCGCGCACCTCGACCCCGGTCACACCCAGCTACTCTGGCAGACGCCGCCCAGCTTCGATCCCAGCCTCAAGGAAACCTCCACTCCCTTCACGCTCACTGTCGTCGCGGTGGCTCGCGCCAAAGACGGCACCACGGTGCTTGCCAACGTGCCGGCGACCATCACCGTGAAAGTGCTGAAAATGAGCCCCGAACTGGCGGCCGCCAAAAACTACTCCTGGGTCCACGATCCGCCCAAGCAACTCTTCCCCATGGAGCGCATGCGCTGGATGGTGCAGGGCCAGGGGCTGGGCTCCCTGCAAATGAAGGTCAAGATTCTCCAGGCGCCCCCCGACGCCAAAATCGTGGTGGTGAATGGCATTTCCGAATTGCGTTGGCAGGCGCCCTTCGAAGCCACCGTCGGCGGCGTCATGCAGCGCAAAAGTTACGACTTCGAACTGGAAATGTCGATCTTTGACAAGCAACACCCCGATGAGACCTACTACCCCCGCAAATATTCCTTCAGCGTGCAGACCGGCTTTGAAGTCACCGCGCCCCGCATGCTGGATCTCAAACTGGACGCCTCCGAGCGCGTCATGCTGGACGCCGGACGGCTTCTGCAGGCTCCCTCTGAATACCCCGACAGCATCGTGATCGCGCACGGCCGGCCGCTCAACCAGGGCACGCTCACTTATCTGTCCTTCGCCGACGCCGGCGACACCCTCAGCATGACCGACGCCTGCGATGTGCCGCTGCAAGGCATGCCGCTGTTCGTCCGCGCCGGCAACTGGTTCCAGGGTCGCGTCAACCGCGACGATGTCGCCGCGGTTGAACTGTTCAGCCGTCGCCTGGATTTCGTGCCGCAGAGCACCGGAGGCCTGCCCGCCGCCACCCCCACGTCCTACAGCCTTGCGACCGTCCCCGGCGCGCTGATTCCATTCGATGTCGATCGCGACGGCCGCAACGACCTCGTTTACGCCGACCAGCGCGGCTCGGCTCTGCATGTGGCCCTGCAGGGCGCCGACGGAAAATTCCGCACCAACGCCGACGGCCGTTTGCAGACGCTGGACTGCCCCGTCGATCCGTACGACGCACCGGTCCGTCTGGTGGATTTGCGCTCCTCGAACCGGCTGGTTCTCGTCAGCGGCTGGGAGCAGGGCAAGGTCAAGATTCAACTGCTGGGCGTCAAGTGGCCGCCGGCCGCCGGCGCGGCGCCGATCGTCCCGCTGGCCGAACCGCTGTACGACAGCGGCCCTGACGCCCGCTGGTTCGTCGACGCGGTTCGCATCAAGACCGCCGATCGCGACTGGCTGGGCGTCGTGACCGGCGGCCCCAGCCGATCCCACGTGGACCTCTACCGCCCCGTCGGCGACCGGCTGGAACATCTCCCGCCCGATCCGAAATTGCTCGGTTCCTTCGATCTTCCGGCCGACATCCCGGCGCCGCCCACCCGCTGCGTCGTGCAGGACCTGAACCGCGACGGCCTCGACGACCTCGTGGTTGGCTACCCCCACCGCATCGACATCTACTGGCAGATTTCCGGCGAGACCTCCAGTTTGCTCCTGATCAAATCGGTCACCGATCCAAATTTGACCGGCGATTTCGTCCTGGCCGACGTCAACCATGACGGCTCCCTCGACATCGTCGCCTACGATGCCCGGCAGAAGCTGCAGGTGTATCTCATGCATTAGCAGGCTGCTGAAAAGGGGGGCGAGCCATGATTTGCGAGCGCCGACCAAGCGGTGCGAGGCTTCCAAAGTGGAGTCGTATCCAGTGGATACGACGCAACGGAGGAAACGAAGCACCGCACCGGTCGCCGCCGC
>JBOHNC010000179.1:0-42198 GCA_050730415.1 Planctomycetota bacterium | reverse complement strand
TTCTTGACCATGGTATGCCCTTCAGGTTAGCCCCTGAAGGTATATCGACCAAATCCATCCCAAACTTTAGCAATGACGAAGCACTAGTTTGCGGTCTTTACCGCCGCCATCCAAATGTAATTGCGCTGTTAAATCCATCGCATGGTGATTCTGGGACTGGATTTCCATCGTGGCAGTCCCATGCTTTAAACCTCCGGTCAGATTAGCCTTGTAATCACTGAAAGCCTCGTCGGCTACAAAGCTTGATACCGTTATTTTGCAGCTTACGATAGTGATCGGCAGCGTGGCCAATACAGGATCGCCGGGACTGTAGTGGCCCGAACCGTCATCCAAATAGCAGATTACACAAAAGGATCCCGGCGCATTCGGCGTCACGGTGGCTTTTAGCGGATTATTCGGGTCCTGCATAATCGGTAGATCAACCTGTGGCACCGAATCATTCACGTTCTGGACGATATGCCACCGTACTTTATTAATCGCGGCGGCTGGGCTAAGACCTTTCGCTGTTACTTCCACCGGGCCGGCATTTCTCATCACGACGACAGTGTCTTTGAATTCAATGGTAGTATCGGATTGAGTAACCGAATCGGCCGGTGGCCTGGTTTTGTTGGCAGGATCCTGAGTAGATTGCAGGCTCACTGTTATGCTTTTCACCTCGACTGGAGTCGCTGCCACCTCGTCAGGGGGCGCATCGATAATTGGACCGGTCTCGTTGGTTCCACCGCGCTTGGCCGTAACGTGAAATGGAGAGCCCCCCTCCAGCGCCACCACGTAAAATCTGAAATCCCCGCCCGCATTCTTCACCTCGTTGTACAAGTTGCGCGATTGCAGGTCATCGCCAGTAAAGAGCGAGGGCCCGCCGGGCGTTGCCACAGCGTCAAACGTAGGCTTACCGTTCACCAGTACCCGAACTAGGTAAATCGTATTGTCCTGCAGTGTGTCTACCTTCAGCCTACGAATCACTGCTACAGTAGGTTGACCAACTACACATAGGACACCGGGAAATTGGTCTTCCTTGGCATCCTCCATCGCTTCTTTTGGATTGGTGTCCTGATCGGTCAAAACATTTTCCGGGCCGTCGCGGTTGGTATCCATGTCGATATCGATGTCGATCGCATTCGAATTCCACACCAGCGTTCCGCTGCCATTTCCCCCGGTCGTCAGATCGCCGGTTACCGCGACACATACCCGCGTGCCCGGTTCAGCTATAGCAGTATATACATTGTATTCGGCGGAATCCAAGTACGGCGGCGACCACATGATGCGCGAATCCCGTTGCAGCACTTTGCTGGTCTTTGGCACAAGCTGAACTCCCGGCCCCGCTACCGTGGTCATCACCAATTGTAACGTACCTGTACCGGAAACGGCATAAAATTGGGTCAAGTCCCTGGTCGCAAGGGTTACGACGTGTGTCAACGCCGGGTCCTCCGCTGCGCCCAGAAAGTCAACGGTGCTGAAAATGAGACAGCAGCCGATCGACAAAAGGAATGTCCATTTCATTTCTTGTTGTCCTTTGCCGGCGGTGGATAGGGATTTCCGGCCATGTCTTTGCCATATTCTTTGCACAAGGCCTTGGTCAGGTCCGGGTTGTCCTGGGCAGCGATTTCTTCACTGAGCGGCCAAGGACCGCCGCGCTTGATTTTTTCCTCGAGCAGCGGAACCCATTGGCGGGCTCGGAAACCCCAACCATTGTCTTTCGGGTCCCAGGTCGACGCGGTCCGCATCAACGCCAGCGCCTCCACGTTCTGATTTTTGCAGACCAGCGCGTAGGCGCACTGTACCAGTGCCGATAGGCCTTCGTCGGTACGCGGGTACCATTCGTAACATTTTCGCAACGCATCCAAGTCGTTGCCGGTGCAACCCAGTTGCAGCAGCGCATCCGGCGCCGCCTTGGTGCTAGACAACGGCGGCTTCAGAAACTCCCGCCAAACCCCATCCGCCTCCTTTTCCTTGTCATCGTGATACAGCGCCTCGCCCAGCAAATCCTGCGCCTCCGCGCGCTGATCAATGCTGGCATAGACCAACTCCCCTTTAGCCACCCGGCTTAAGATCGCTTCGGCTTTCTTCGGTTGGCTGGTTTTATCGTACAGCGCGCCGATAAAAAGCGCCACCCGCGCCTCTTCATCGCCCCCCTTTAACGCCCAGTTCGGCAGCGGCAGCGACTTGTTGCGGCAGTAGTCCGCCAGGAAAATCACCGGGTTCGGTGAACCCTGCTGATCGGTAACCGGGTTAAGTTGGTACGCTTCCTGAAAGCAGGCATCGGCCGTGTCGTAGTCGCCGGACATGTAAGCGATCATCCCCAACCGCACCTGGCCGTCGCTGAGCGCACCGGCCCAGGTCTTGTCCACGCCGGCCGGCATCCATTGTTCAATCTTGGCTTCTTTGTTAGCGGGGTCGCGAGCGGCCGCCAGAATCGGCGCCAGCGGATCGGCGCCCTGCACCACGTTGTCGTTGTGCGCCTGCGTCTGTTCAACAGTGCGCCCGAGCGTCGCGCGATCGTTGCGCGATCGTTGCGCGATCGTTGCGCTCGGCCGCCTGTTCGGCGGCGTCGATCTTCTTTGGATCGTTGGTGTAATCGTCCGGATGGAATACCGCCGCGTATTCGCGCTTGGCACGTTCCAACCGGAAGTCGTGCTCCAAGTAAATATCGCCCATCAATAGATGCATCTGCCCGCGGTACGGCCCCTTGGGATCGGCCTCGATGTACTTCAGTAACTGCACCTGCGCCGGCAGAAAGTTCTCCTGATAGTACATGCACTGGCAAACGCGCAGTTCCGATTTTCGCGCCAGCAGATCGTTGGGGTAATTCTTGATGATCCGGTTGTAGCTGTCGATGGCCTGGTCGTACTTGCTATCCTGCATCAGTTGCTCGGCCAAGTCAAATTCTCGCTGAGCATCCGGCGTTTTGGCCGCCTGATTGGCATCCCGGTCCGCACGCTTTAGTTCGGCCAGATCATCGGCGGAATACAGGCCCTGGTAGCCGAGATACTTGGCCACGTCGAGCGCATACTTGGCGGCGCGCTGCGCGGTGTCGGTGTCATTCAGGTAGCGGCACAAATGCGCCAGCGTGACCGCGGTTTCCACGGCGCCGGGCGACTTGTCCACCCGGCCCAGTTCCTGATCCAATTGGACCTTGGCCGCTGCCAGCGCGGCGCGGTCGGGCGCAGCGGTCATCAGTTGCGCTTCCAGGAGCATATTCCGCGCGCGCGTCTGCCAGACCGTCTTGCCGTCTTTGGCCAGTTTCGCCAGCGCCTCGCGGCCAAGCTGCTGCCAACGAGCATTGTCTAATTTTTGCGCGTTCAGCCCGTACCAGAACTGGGCCTCTTCCTTGGCCTCCGTCCCGATCCCGATTTGCGGCATCAGCGCAGTCACCCATGCTCCACGGTCAGCCTGCGAAAGGTCCTTCTGATAGCGCACAAACTGTTCGTGAACGGGGTTGTCGGCGGGAGCCGTCGTCGCCGTGGGCGTTGCGGGCGTCGCGGCCTGCGCGGCCAAGCCGGCCGTCGGCGCGAGCACCGCGATCAGCGCGATGCATCCGAGCCCCACAGCCGAACACCTCGCAAGAGCCGCCAAGCCCTGCCGCTGTTCGACACGGTTCCGTTTGCACATGAGGATCATCAATTACAAACCTACAAATGAGTACGATCTGCCGAAGCAGGCTCCACGAATATACAGCCGTCTGCATCAGTTCAACGCACCAGTGCGCTAAAATGTTCATCTTCACGAAAAAATAAAAATCGCGCCCATCCATGCCGCGCAGCTCTGAATCACAAACCGCCACCAGGTTGGGTATGTGCCTAATAGAGGCGACTGCTTGGTTCAAAAAAAGACCACGAGGCCGCTCTGACCCCAGCGAACCGTGTACCCGCCCAATTATTTGACAAAGCCCGCTTCCCAAAGCCCAAAGCCTATAGCCCAAAGCCCCCCTTAATATGCGCATAATATTCGCATATGGCTTCGTTCCGTCACCCGCACCATCCTTGCATGGCCCCCCAATTCCAGTAGCCTATGAGACGATAGCTTCGTTTTGTAAACTCCCCTCCCACCCTTACAACCCCCTACCCTTGCTTCAGATACAGCCCACGATCCGACCGTGCCCCTGGCCCGCCGCTCACATGAGCAATCCTGTACAAGCTTTCGCAATTCCGGCCATTGTCCCGACCCGTCCTCCAGGGTAGAGTACCCAGTGCTACCCTACTTCCCGCCCCCCGGTGGCTACACCCCCCATGAAGGAACCCGCCGCATGACCGCCTCAAACGCCCAGCCCCTCCGCATCGGCTACGTCGGCTGTGGTTTCATGGCTCAAAAGGTCCACCTGCCGAACCTCCTGAAGACGCCCGGTGTAACCGTGACCGCCGTCGCCGAAGTCCGGCCGATCTTGGGCGAAACGGTCCGTCGCCGCTTCGGCATCCCCCGCGCCGTCCGCGACCACCGCGAACTCGCCGCGCTGGCCGATCTCGACGCCGTCGCCATCTCCGGGCACTATTCCGGCCAGGGCGAAATGGCCATCGATCTGCTGAAGGCCGGCAAGCATGTCTTCCTGGAAAAGCCCATGGCCGTGTCGGTTGTGCAAGCCGATCGCATCCTGGCCGCCGAACGTGCCAGTGGCAAGCGCCTGATGATCGCCTACATGAAGCGCTACGACGCCGGCAATCGCCGCGTGAAAGCCCTGGTCGACCAGTTCCGCGCCTCCAACGAGCTCGGCGCCCTGACCTTCGTCCGCAACCACGGCTTCGGCGGCGACTGGACCGCGGGTCTCGACACGCCTTTCGATCAAACCGACGAACCGGTCCCACCCTCGCCCAGCGCCTGGCCTGACTGGCTGCCGGCCGCCGAGCAAAACGGCTATATCAACTATCTCCAGCAGTACACGCACAACATCAATCTGATGCGCTGGTTCCTCGGCGGGACGCGCGAAAACACCCGCGTGCACTCGGTGACGCTCGGCCCCGATGGCGTGGCCGGCGTCGTGGTGCTCACGATCAACGGCGTGACCTGCTCCCTTGAATCCGGCTGGCTGTCGGCGCACGGCTGGGACGAACACACTCAATTGTATTTCCGGAAAGGCTGGGTGAAGACCGAAGCGCCGCCGCTGCTTCTGCGCAACACCAGCGCCACGGTGGAACTGTATCGCGCCGAAGGGGCTGAAAAGCAGCTGTCGACGCTGCACCCGGCCGAACGCTGCACGTGGGCCTACGCGCAGGAGATCCGTCATTTCGTGGAATGCCTGCGCAGCGGCGAACCGTTTCACTCCAGCGCCCAGGACGCGCTCCACGACGTGGGCATTTTGGAGGACATCTATCGGATGCGCTGCGGCGTCGCCGAGGCGGCCGTCCAGCGCTGAATAGGTTTCCTAGAAAACGAGGCACCATCGACTGTCTGGCTTTCAAGACATCGCCGGGGCCGCTGCTACGACTGGTTGGGTTGAATGCCGAAATTCAGAAAGGCGCGGCCGTAGTTCGCGCAGTATTCGAAGATGTGTGGACTCAGCGAGGTCTACTTCGGCGCAATCAGATGTAGCTTGGGAAAATAGCTTCGATAGCGAGTCGCATCCCGGGTCAGGAGAGTCAGGCCGGAAACCGCGGCATGCGCGCCGATGAAGAAATCGGGGAGCGGCGAACGCCGTGATCCGCCGCGGCGGCGGTATTGGACGAAGCATTTGCCAGCCAGAAAGCTAGCCTCCCACGGCAAAGCGAGTCGTGCGACCTGCTGGGTCGCGAGCAGGTGGTCCAATTCCTCGATGGTGGCGAACCGGGTCGAAATTTCCGCAAAAATGAGCGGGTTGATCGCCACGGGCCCGGCGTCCGCGACCTTCTTCATCGCGGCGCGCGACCAGTCGTACCAGGTCGGGTCCTGCGTGAATATATCGAACCAGACGTTGGAGTCGACCATGACCATGCTCATTCTTCGCCCCGCGTGAGCGCCATGATTGCATCGGTGGTCAGCTTCACGGTGCCCTTACCGGTCATGGCACGAACCAATTCTTCACCGCGACTCAAATGTTTGCCGACGCGGCGGAGGAAAACCCGCCGCCCTTCGACCACGAATTCCACCTCGGTGTGCGGCAGCAGCCCGGCCTTGCGACGGATCGCCTGCGGAATGGTGACTTGGCCCTTGGATGTGATTTTCATGGGATACCTCCAGTAAGACTTCTTACTGGTAAGAATCTTACCATGGGCAAGGAGCGATTTCCAGCGATTTCATCGTCAAGCGTGTCGGTCTATCGCCGTGCCCGCCTCTCGTCCATGCCGCGCACGCTCCTTATACTGGGTATGGTTGGACCCCGAATTTCAGATAGGCGCGGCTGTAGTTCACGTAGCTTTTCCAGGTGTGCGGGATCAGCTTAGCCTGTTCTTCGTTCAGCGGCCCACGGACCTTCGCGGGCGATCCGAGCACCAGGCTTCCGGGGGGGATGATGGTGCCGTCGAGCACCAATGCGCCGGCGCCGACGATGCTCCCCCGCCCCACCACCACGTGATTCATGACGATCGCGCCCATGCCGATCAGGCATTCTTCCTCGATCAGCGAACCGTGGACGATTGCCATATGGCCGACCGAGCTGCGGTCGCGGATGATGCAGGGCGCCTGCGCGGTGTTGTGCAGGCAGGCGCCATCCTGGATGTTGCACTGATTGCCGACTTCGACGTAATTAAAATCCCCGCGCGCCATGACGTTGTGCCAGAGGCTGCTCTCCGCGCCGACCCGCACGGCGCCGGTGAGCGCCGCCGAAGGCGCAATGTAGGCGCTGGGGTGAATGACCGGTCGGGTGCGCACATTTGCAACATTGCAGGGATAATCGGGGAAGGGAAGCGTGAATTCGCTTTCTTCGCGCTGACTCATGTTGGGAACCTCCTTCGCGGAACCGGTCCCGATTCTACGCCAGATGGGCGCGCGCGAATTCGCCGCCGGCCGGGATTTCAAGCGCATGGACGACCCCCTTCAATCGCCTCCGCCGGCCCAGCGCCCCTCCTCGGAAATGCCGCACGATCCGCTGGCGCCCTTGGCGCATCGGTCGGTGGCCCCGGCCTATCTGGTGCCGTTCACCGTGTTCTGCATCGCGTTGACCCTACTGCCGCTGCTCGGACCGGTGGTGCTCCTGTTGACCCACCGCCAACTGTACTGGGGCGAAATTAACCTGACGGACATGCGTCCCATGGCGCTCGTGACCGGCGCCGGCTTTGCCTTCGTGCTTCTACTGCGCGGCGTACTCACCGATTTCCAGGCGCTGACGCTGGTCGGGCTGCTGGTGAGCCTCGCCGCCGCGCTGCTTGAAAACATGGCTTCCACCTCCGGCGGCATGCTGGGGCCCAACTACGCGGCGCTGGCCTCGCTGATGACCATTGGTACTTTCGTGCAGGCGGTTTTTTTTCTGGCCGCGGCGCTGGCCGGTTGGATGGCCAAGCGGGAAAACCCCGAACGCCGGCCGCCGCCGCGCATGCTGGTGATCGTGATCACGGTGCTGGCGGTCGGCTATCTCCTTTTGCCTCTGGATCTGCTGCTACAATCGTTTCTGCATCAGTGGCCCACCCCCATGGAGGAATCGGTGATCTACGACCGCGTGCGGCTGGTGCTCTGGTGCCTGGTTGCGATCGGCCTGATGATCTACGGCCTGCGGGCGCTCGCGCCCGATCCTGCATCGCCGGGAGGCAAAGACGGCTTCCCAGAAAATTGAATCCATCCCTCCCGGGCGTTCGATGGGGGCGAACGGCGGTGGGGGCAAACGGAGCACATCCATGACCTACGCCGAAAACAGCGGAGCCCTCGCTATGGAACCAACGCTGAACACTCATGGGCGCGAGCGCCGGACGGCCGGGACGCTCCGGACCTTCACGGCGCTGCTGAGCTTGGCCACCGCGGCTGTTCTTGTCGTGGCCACGACAGGGCCGGTCGGTTTGCGCGCCGACGAAGCGCCCGCGCCGGCGCCTGTTCCGGCAGCCGAACCGGCGCCACCGGCGGCCGACCCGATTTTGCAGGCCCGCGTGCTACGCGCACTGCCGGACGACGCCATTCTGGCCGCCTACATTCACGATTTGAAGCAGACTCGCGAACGGCTCCTGAAGACCGGCATCGTCGGCGTGCTGCGGGAAAACGACGTGCGCCGGTTGCTCGGCCTGCTGCCCGAAGGCGCGCAGGCGCCGGCGGCGACCTGGTATACCCGCCTGGGCGCGGTGCTGGAGAAACAGCTTTCCGGCGAAATCGCCTTCGCGCTGGTGCCGCCCGATCGCGCCGGCGGCCCGGTGGAACCGCTGGCGCTGATCCAGGTCGACGATCTGGCGGTGGATCTGTACGATGCGATGCGCAGCAATCTAAAATTGGCCGGGCACTGGTCCGACCTGCCGGTGAAAACTGAAGACCTCGACGGCGTGGCCGTCACCACCTTTTCGTCGGCCGGTCCCAACGGCCAGCCGCAGGATGTGTGCTGCCTGGCACTGGCGAAATCGAAAGGGCATGCCTGCCTGATTCTGGGCGTGAGCCGCATGCGCGTGACCGCGGCCGCGGCACGGTTCGTGAAGGACGATCAGCCCTCCCAACTGGCGCAGGAGATGCTCCGCAGCGGCGTGGTCGTGCCGGATTTGATCGTGCAGGCCAACAAAGCGGCGCTCGAACGGGTCAATGCCTGGCTCACACACAAAGGATTGCCGAAGCTGCACGGTCCGGCCGAGGCCGCGGGCGTGGAGGCGGGCGGCCCCGATCAGACGGCGGGCGGCACGGCAACCACGGGCGCGGACACCGGCGCCGGTGCAGCCGGCGAACCGACCGGACTGGATGCGGTGGACAGCGTGAGCTACTCCTTCTCGATCGACGGCAAGGGCTTTCGCGAAGCGATCCTGTTTCATTGCAGCCAGCGAGCCGGTTGGCTGGAAGCCTTGACGCACGCGCCGCTCAGCGATCGGGCCTTCGCCGGCGCACCGACCACGACGCTGGCGCTGGTGGCGACGACCATCCCGATCAAAACGCAGGGCGCCTTTTTTCGCGCGTTTTACGACCGCATTCCCAACAGTTGGGGGCTGCGGGACAAGATCGCCGCGCTGTGGCCTGAAAATCTCTCGCTCGACTTCGACCGCCAGGTGGCGCCGGCCTTGACCGGCGAATGGAGTTGCTGGGTGGCGCTCGATCCGGACGTGCCCAAGCCCAGCCTGACGCTGCGCCTGACTCAGGCCGACAAGGCCAAGGCGACGGCGCTATTCGACGCGGTCGACGGCAAACTGCAGGCGCTGTTGCAGCCGGCCGACGGCGCGCAGCCGGACAAAAGCCGTCCAACCTTCCGGCACATGGACGCAGACTACCGCAACTTCGTGGTCACGCCGCCGCAGCTATGGTTCATGGCCGACACGCTGCTTGAACCGACCGTGTTCATCACCAACAACGATTTGTTCGTCTGCAGCCAGACCCGCGACGCGCTTGAAAGCATGCGCCTGATGACTGCGCTCAACCAGGTTTCGCTCGCGGACACCGACGATTTCCAGCAGTTGCGCAAGATGGTTTCGCCGCACGCCTCGACGCTGATTTACATCGATCTCAAGCGCGTGACCAAAATTCTCTACGAGCTGGTGGCGACCACCAAGCTGGCGGGAAACGTCGATCTGCCGCCGGTCGATACCTTCGTTTCGCATCTGGACAACGTGATCATCGGCCTGTCGGCCGGCGGCGACGCAGCGCACCCGACGGTGCTGGTGGAATCCTATGCGCCGATCGGGCCGGTGCTGCTGACCGACGCGGTGGCCACATACTTTCTGGCGGGTGACAAGCCCGCCGCGCCGCCCGAGGCGGCGAAGCAGCCTGCCGGAATGGCCGCGCCCAAATAACCCGCCTTGGAAGACCCGCCGGTTCTGCCCAACCTCTCTGCGACACTGGCCGCGGCAGCCGGCTTGAGCCGCTGCAGGATTGAACCCGCCTGCTCCGCCCGGCCGCAAATCAGGGAGCGCAGCGGTTGACGTTGCTCACCCACCCTCCGCCAGAACGTAATTGAATCGCGGCCGCTTCCCGGTATATTCGTGCGATTGTTCGCGCCCAGGCGATGGTGAGCACAGGTTGCCGCCGCCGGTGCGCACGGAAACCGCAATGACCGACCTGCCGGCGAGCGACCCTGCCGCATTTTCCTACTATCGCCGCCGCTACGATGTCGTGGTGGCCGGCGCCGGCCACGCTGGCTGCGAAGCCGCCGCCGCGGCCGCTCGCATGGGCCTCTCGACGCTGCTCATCACCCTGCAACTGGACGCGATCGCGCAGATGAGCTGCAATCCGGCCATCGGCGGCACCGCGAAGGGCATCATGGTGCGGGAGATCGACGCGCTGGGCGGCCTGATGGCCCGCGTCATCGACGCCACCGGCATCCAGTTCCGCATTTTGAACCGCAGCAAAGGTCCGGCGGTGCGCTCGCCCCGTGCTCAGGCCGACAAGCGCCTCTACGCCACGGTGATGAAGGCGACGCTTGAAGCCACGCCGAATCTCGACATTCTGCAGGACTCCATCGAGGAAATTCTGGCCGAGCCACTGGAGACTTCAGCGGAGGGGACCGGCGTTGGCGGTGCACCGCGGCGTCGGGTCATCGGCGCGCGCACCCGCAACGGTCTGGAAATCGTCGCCGGCGCGGTGATTCTGACCACCGGAACATTCTTGCAGGGGCTGATTCACGTCGGCCAGCGCACCAGTCGTGGCGGGCGGGCGGGCGAACCGGCGGCGATGTCGCTGTCCGGCTCCCTGGCGAAACTGGGCATCGAACTCAAGCGCTTCAAAACCGGCACGCCACCGCGGCTAAACGGCCGCAGCATCGACACCGCGCGGTTGGAACTCCAGCCGGGCGACCAACCGGCCCAGCCGTTTTCCCACTTTGTCGATCGGATCGACCGGCCGATGATTCCCTGCCACCTGACCTGGACCAACGCACGGACGCACGAAATCCTGCGCGCCAACCTGCACCGAGCGCCGCTGTACACCGGCCAGATCGCCGCGCAGGGGCCGCGCTACTGCCCGTCGGTCGAAACCAAAATCGTGCGTTTCGCCGACCGCGAGCGGCACCAGATTTTTCTCGAGCCCGAAGGCGAGCGCACGCTCGAAGTCTACGTCAACGGCATGTCCACCAGCCTGCCGCCGGAAGTCCAGGACGCGGCGCTGCGCACGATCGAGGGATTGGAACATTGTCGGGTGATTCGCTATGGCTACGCAATTGAATACGATTGGGCGCCGCCGCACCAAATCCGGCCCACGCTGGAATCGCGCGCCATCGACGGCCTGTACCTGGCCGGCCAGATCAACGGCACTTCGGGCTACGAAGAGGCCGCCGGACAGGGCCTGCTGGCGGGCATCAACGCCGCGTTGAAACTGCGCGGCGAACCGCCCTTCGTGCTGGGCCGGCACGAAGCCTACCTGGGCGTGATGATCGACGACCTCACGACCAAAGACATTTTCGAACCCTACCGCATGTTCACTTCGCGGGCCGAATACCGGCTGCTGCTCAGGATGGACAACTGCCTGCAGCGGCTGGCGCCGCAGGCGCGGCGGCTGGGGCTGTACGACACGCCGTCGCTCGCGCGGGTGGATGCACTCGATGCGCAGCTTGGCGAGGCGCGCACTCGGTGCGAACGGCTGCGGGTGGACGGCCGGTCGGCGGCGGATTTTCTGCGCCGGCACGACATGACCTGGTCGGCGGTGATCGAACGGTTCCCGGCATTGGAAGCACTGGGGCTGCCGGCGGCCCTGTCCGAGCACCTCGCGGTGGAATATCGCTACGAAGGCTACATCGAACGGCAGAACCGCAGCGTGGCGGAAATGGCACAGTGGGAGGCGGCGGAACTCCCCGGCGACTTCGACTACATGGGCGTGCTCGGCTTGAAGTTCGAAGCGCGCGAGCGGCTCACGCAGTTCCGCCCGCGCACGCTTGGACAGGCCGCGCGGCTTTCCGGCGTGACCCCAGCCGACCTATCGGCGCTGGCGGTGGTGCTGCATCTGAGCGGCCGCTGACGCGGCAACCGGCCAGTTAGACTTCGCGCGGAATGTTCGGTGCGTTGGGCGCTGCCTGCGCGGCGGGCGCGTTGGGATTCGGCGTGCCGTCGGCGTTGTATAGGTAGCAGCGACAGGTGTGCGTGGCGCTGAAGCGCGAAACGATCGGGTAGTCGCCGTCGCAGGGCGCAAATCGACGGTTGCAGCGCGTGTGAAAGTGGCACCCGGACGGCGGCGCGGCCGGCGAAGGCACGTCGCCTTCCAGCCGAATGCGCTGGCGTCCCGCCAAGTCCGGATCGACCTCGGGAATGGCATCCAGCAGCGCGCGGGTGTACGGGTGGCGCGGATTCTGGAAGACTTCGCCGACCGTTCCGTACTCGACGATGCGGCCCAGGTACATTACCGCCACGTCGGTGGCGATGTGATGGACCACATGCAGGTCGTGGGTGATGAAGAGAAAGGTAAGCTGCTTTTCCTTCTGCAGCTTGATGAGCAGGTTCAAAATGCCGGCCTGCACCGACACGTCCAGGGCCGAGGTCACCTCGTCGCAGACGATAAACGCCGGGTTGACGCTCAGCGCCCGCGCGATGCCAATGCGCTGACGCTGCCCACCCGAAAATTCGTGCGGGTAGCGCGTGATCAGGTCGGGGCTCAATTGGACTGTGCGCATCAATTCGCGGGCCTGCTCGAGTTCCTCCGCGCGCGAACCGTACATGTTGTGTGCGCGCATGCCTTCGGTCAGAATGTCGGCGATGGTCATGCGCGGGCTGAGCGACGAATTGGGGTCCTGGAAAATGATCTGCAGGTCACGGCGCAGCGGCTTCATGCGCGCAGCGGACAGCCCGACCAGGTTTTCGCCCTGGTAGGTGACGCTGCCGCCGGTGGGGCGAAGCAGTTGAATGAGCGCCTTCCCGGCGGTGGTCTTGCCGCAGCCGGATTCGCCCACCAGCGCGATCGACCGCCCGCGCATCAATTCCAGGTCGATTCCATCGACGGCGCGCACGTGCCCAACGGTGCGTTGCAGAATGCCCTTGCGGATGGGAAACCACATCTGCAGGTCGCGCACGCTGACCAGGGTCTCGTCCGCGGTGGCCGCGCCCGGTTCGCCGGGCGGCACCGGCATGCCGCGACCGGCGGCGCCCGCGATGGGCTCCGTGTTCGCAAAAGTCGGATCGTACAAGTGGCAGGCGACCTCGTGGCCCGCCGTGACGGTCAGAATCTTCGGCAGCGTGCCGCGGCAGCCGGCCATTTCGGCCGGGCAGCGGCCGGAGAAGCGGCAACCGGCGGGGAATTCGCGCGGCCGCGGCACCGTACCGGGGATGGTGTTGAGCGCCTGGCCGCGGGTGTGCCCCGAAGGCAGGCATTCCATCAAGCCGCGCGTGTAGGGGTGACGCGGGTCGCGTAGCAGCAGTTCGACCGGCGCGTATTCGGCCACCTTGCCCGCGTACATCACCGCCACCCGGTCGGCGACTTCATTGACCAGCCCCATCGAATGGGTGATGAGTAACAGCGCCATGTTCAGCTCGCGGCGCAGTTCGTCGATCAGATCCAGAATCTGCGCCTGGATCGTCACGTCCACCGCCGTGGTCGGTTCGTCGGCGATCAGCAGTTGCGGCTTGCAGGCCAGCGCCATGGCGATCATCACCCGCTGCTTCATGCCGCCGGACATTTCATGCGGGTATTCGTCGCAGCGGCGATCGGCGTCGGGGATGCGGACCTGGTCGAGCATCCGCACCGTTTCGGCCCGCAACGCGGCGCCGCGCAGGCCGCGGTGCAGCGCGAGCACTTCCGCGATCTGCTGGCCGGCGGTCTGAACCGGGTTCAGGCTGGTGGAAGGCTCCTGGAAAATCATCGAAATCCGGCTGCCGCGCAGGCGCCGCATCTCCGGTTCGGACAGCGCCAGCAAGTCCTGCCCGTCGAACAGAATGCGCCCGCCCGCGATGTAGCTCGCCGGCGTCGGGTTCAGCCGCATGATGGTCAAGGCGGTGAGCGACTTGCCGCAGCCGGATTCGCCGACCACGCCGAGCGTCTCGCCGGGGCGGATTTCAAAGGAAATGCCGTCCACGGCCTTGAGCGGTTTCCCTCCCGCACCGTGAAAATACACCTGCAGGTCCTCCACTTTCAGCAGCGGCGGGCCGTCGAACTGACGCCGTGCGCGCGGTGTGGCGGCCAGGGCGGGAGTCGCGGGGGTGGCGGGCGTGGCGGAGTTGGCGGGGGTGGTCATGGACTATTCCTCGCCTTTGCGCATGCGCGGATCGAGCGCATCGCGAACCGCGTCGCCCAGCAGGTTGGCCGGGAAAACCAGCGCCAGCATCGAAACGAACGCACCGACCAGCGTCCACCAGATCACCGGGTCCCGGCTCAATTCCTCTTTGCCGGAAGAAATCATATTGCCCCAACTGCCAGCGCCCGGGCCCAAGCCCACGCCGATGTAGGCCAGCACCGCTTCGGCCAGCACCAGCCCGCTGAAACTGAGCACCACCGAAATCAGAATGATATGCATGACGTTGGGCAAAATATGCGTGCGCAGAATCCGATGCCAGGGCACGCCCAACGCCCGCGCCGCCTGGACGTATTCCATTTCTCGCAGCTTCAGCGATTCGCCGCGCAGCAGGCGACACAGACCGACCCAGCCGCTGATGCCCATGATCACGCAAAGCTGAAACAGCCCCCGCCCGAACACCTGCACGAACGCGATGATAAGCAGGATGGAGGGAATCGAGCCAATGGTGGTGTACACATACTGGATCAAATCGTCGATCCAGCCGCCGTAATAACCTGCCATGATGCCGAAAACCGTGGCAAAGACGGCCGCAAACAAGGTGGTCAGAAGCCCCAGGATCATGCCGGTCCGGACGCCCTTGAAGCATTTGTACAGCACATCCTGGCCGTTGGCGTCGGTGCCCAGCCAGTGCACCCCGGGGTGCTTGAGCGGTTTGTCGATGCGCAGGCCGGTTTTGTCGTCGGTGGTTTTTTCGAACTCCACGGAGGCGAACGGAGCCGAATAGGTGCGCTCGTGGTCGATCCGCAATTTAAACGGATGATCCAGCACATCGTCCAGCAGGGTATCGGTGTCGTAGGGCACCTGGTAGGCCTGCTCGCCATGAGGGCCCAGCACCGGTTTGCCGCCATCGTAGAGCGGCGAGGGCCAGTAGATGGAATCGAGCAGCGCGATCAGCGCGAATACGCAGCAAATGGCGAAGGACACCGCCGCCAGCCGGCTGCGAAACATTTGCCGCACGGCGGCCCGCCAATGCTCCCGTCGCATCAGGATCATGAGCGTGCCGAGGATCACACTCGCCACCAGCGCCACCAGAATGTCTTGGGTGATGTAATTGTTGAGAAACTTCGACCAGTCGAAGGCCGGGCTTTCACCCGGCATTGCCGCGTCGGCCAGAAACAGCATGTCCGCCTCCCCTCGCTATTTCAACCGGATTCGTGGATCGACGAAGGTGTAGGCCACATCCGTCAACAGCAGTCCGACGATGAACAGAACCGCGCCCAGGTAGGTCATGGAATACACCACGTTCACGTCGTTGGCCTGGATGCCGTCGAGCGTGTAGCTGCCCAGGCCCGGAATCGCGAAGAAGTTTTCCAGCACCAGGCTGCCGATGAAAATGGTTGGCAGATCCACCACGAGCTGGGTCACCAGCGGGATCATGGCATTGCGCATCACGTGGCGGTAGAGGACCTGCGAGTCATTCAGGCCCTTGGCGCGAGCCGTGCGCACATATTCCTTGTTCATTTCCTCCAGGAAAATCGTGCGATAAAACCGCACACTGGTGCCCAGCCCGGCGACGAAGCCGACGATCACCGGCATGACCACGAATTTGGTCGCGGCCACGCCGCCCTGGTAGCCGCTGATCGGGTACAGCGCCAGCACCTTCGCAAACAGATATTGCCCACCGATGATGTAAAACAGAATGCTGATGCTCATCGCCACCACGCAGGCGAACACGCCGTAGAAATCCAGAAAGCTGCCGCGCAGATAAGCCACGAGCATCGCCAAGGTCAGGCTGAAACCGACGGCGAAAATCTCGATTGGAATGTTCACGATCAGGCTGGCCGGCGCGCGGTGCCAGATTTCCCGGCTGATGTCCTCCTGACGATTGGACTTCCCGAAGTCAAAGTACATCTTGTGCACCGACTTTTCCCAGAACACGGTATCGGTCAGAAAATCCCAGCTCAGGTGGCCGTTTACCTTGCGAATGGCCGCTTCGTCCCGCGCCGAATATTCGACTCGTCCGGCCGGGATGTTAAAACTGCCGTCCTCCGTGCCTGCGTAGCCATCGGTACCATCCTGCAGCGTCTGATGGACAGTTTTGCCGGCCGCGCTGTAGGTCAGCACGAGCGCCGGCCGCTCGTCGGCCAGCACACTTTCCCGCGTGGAGATCACGAGATCATGCGGCGCCGCGGTGGTCAACAAAATCCCGCCATTGGCCTTGGGGTTGGCGTACCACCCCTGTGCGACCGTCGCCAGACCCGGCAGCCGGTAGCGCACCGGCACCGGCGGCTGGCCTGCGGGCAGTTTCAGATCCGGGGCGGTGACGCCGGACGGATTGAGCGTCTTGGGCTCACTTTCAATCGTCCCGTTCGTTTCGCTCCAGGTGAACGCGGGCAGCTGCACCGTCAGCGCCGCCGGTTTCGCCGCCGCGGGCTCATCGGAACCGGTCCGCTTGCAGGTCAGCTCCAGTTGCGCCGCCGTGATCTTCGCATCCTTGGGCAGCCCCGTCAGGTCGAAACGCACCAGGAAGCCGAGATTGGCCGATTCCGGATTGAACAGGTACGGCCGGTCCGTGCCGTTTTCCAATCGGTAGCCGTTGCGTTTGAGCCATTCATCGACCTTCATGTTGTCGGCGTGTTTGCCCAGTTCGCGATGCGCCTGCGTCTCCGGCAGGTTGACGAAGTTGAACAGTAGAAACGTGATGACATTCACGCCCAGCAGGATCGGGACGGCATAGAGGATTCTGCGCACAAGATAGGCAAACACGCAACCGTTCTCCGCGGCGGCCGTCCGGCCGTCAGTTCCCCGACTTCAAAAACCCATAGGCGAAAATCGGCACGAAAACCACGGCCAACATTAACAGCGGCCAGCCATACTGCGGTTGATTCCAGGCCAGTTGATCCTTCACCCGCTCCGCCGCATCGATCCGAAGGTATTTGGTTCCGTTCGATCCCACCGGCATCGGCTTCAGGTTGTGCAGCCATCCGTGCACCAGCCCGAAACCCTGCGGATGGAAGCTGAACGCCCACGGCGCATCGTGCCGAACCATATCGACCATTCGGTCGATGAGTTCCTGGCGCTTGGGCCCGTTGGGCATCGCCTTCATTTCGTCGAACAGTTTGTCGTATTCCGGGTTGGTGTAATTGGCGATGTTTTCCCCGCCCGTGTCGACCACGCATTCCTTGGCGGTCAACAGGAACAGGAAATTCTCCGGGTCGGGATAATCGGCATACCACCCCAGCCCATAGATTTGGCAGTCGCCCTTGTGAATTTTCTCGTCGTACTTCGCTTCGTCGGTTGTCGCCGATTGCAGTTGAATCCCCAGCTTGGCGAACTGTTTCTGGTACCACACGAAGTATTGCATTTCGTGCGCGGTGGTGTAATCGTTGTCGAAGGTCAGGGCCAGTTGGTTGCCGGTCTTGGCGTCAATGCCGTTGGGGTAGCCCGCCTCGGCCAGCAATTTCTGAGCATCCGCCAGCGGCTGGGAACGCGCCTCATGGTCCGCGGCATCCCACACCTGCGTGTAGGGGTCGATGCCCTCCTTGCCTTCGTGGAAGCCGAAAATGCCCGGCGGCAAAATGCCGTTGGCGACAATGCCCCGGCCGTTGTTAAAAATCTGAATGTACTCTTTCCAGTCCATCACCATCGAAATCGCCACGCGCAGCTTGCGGTGCCGTTCGTTGATCGCCGCCCGCTTTTGAGCGTCCGGCTCGGTCTTGGCATCCACGTTCCCAACGAGCGGATCGCGCATGTTGAAGCACATGTAATAGGTGGCCAGGTCCTGCGAGCGCACCAGCGAAATGCCGTGATTGACGAATTCCGGCGTCAGTTTGTAACCGCTGGTATCGACCTTGATCGCCTTGTCGAAGGCCTCGGCAGTAATCCCCGAGGAATCGTAGTAGCCCTGCACGAATTTGTTCCAAGCCGGCAATCCTTCGTGCTCATGCATGTACCGGATGCCATCCAGAAACGGCAGCAGTTTCCCGGCATCGTCAACCAGGCCCGCCTTACGGTCGTCTTCGCTCCCGTCCGACGGATATTTCTCCCACTGATAATAGTTGGGGTTGCGCGAAAGCCGGATTTCCTCCGCAGGATCGTACTTGGAGATGTAATACGGACCGCAGCCGACCGGGAATTTCTTGAACGCCAACCCATTATCGACGCATTGCTCCTGGTAGTAAAACTGCTCGGCCTCGTGCGGGACCGGCGAAAAGAAAAACAGCGCCATCCAATACAGCATTTGCGGATAGCGGCGCTTGAGGTACAGCCTGAAATGGTAGCGATCGACGGTCTCCACCCCGCTGAGGGGGATTTTGCTCAGATCGAGCGGAATCAGCACCCGGTGGTAGGGGCTTTTCACGACGATGCCGTTGGACAGCGTCTTTTGCCGTTCGACCTCCTTGTCGTAGGCCTCCTGCGCGGCGGCGACATACTCCTTGTAGCCGTCGATGATCTCGCACCAGCGGTCTACCAGCGGACAGGGGCGAATCAGCCGCGGATCGCCCATCCGGCGAATCTGGTTGACGAAATCCTCGGCCGTGACCTCGCGCGTTCCGGTCTTGAAAAACGGGTCGTTGATATCGCTGATGCCTGAAATAGAAATCCCGTCTTTGGCGAGGTCATGGTACAGGAACTTGCCGTCCGGTCCTTTGGCGAAACACGGATGGGGCTGATAGAACATGCCCTTACGCACTTCGAAGGTGTATTCCACCCGCGCGATAGCGCTGTCCGGTGCATCCTCCGGCAAAACTTTGCCGTCCTTGTCCAGATACACCGGTTGCGGTATTTTGTCGACGGCATCCGGTATCAGCGTCGATGGCCGCTTCAGGTAGTCGTACTGAAACGGTGTCTCCATGATGCTGCCCAGGTAGCCGGCTTCGTCCACGTAATAGCTGATGGCGGGATCGAGCGTTTTCGGCGGATCGGTGAAGGTGGAGAACATGATGTTCTGGGCGGCCACGGAATCGCGGTAGGGATTGTTGGGCGGCCAGCCGAACGCGGCGGGCAAAAATAGCAGGATCAGCGCCAACACCAGCAGCACCGCGGACGGAACGAGAATCATCTTGCGGCTGTAGCCGGATGGCGCGCTGCGCGGGCGGGGGACGGCGGAGGGCGGAAGCGTCATGGTCGATCCTTGACGGTGCACGCGCCGGTGCGCGCGAACGGCCGGCATTTCCGGCGCTGCCCGGAATCCGGATTCATTCTGTCAGGTACCTGGGGACCCAGTGTACTGGGGCCAGAGTGATGCGCAACGGCGGCGACACCGAGCCAGGCGCTGGATTTGCACCCGCTCCCACCGCGGTCCCACCGCTGCACATCGTGGCTCCGACACGGATTCATTGCAAAGACGCCGCTCGGCGCCGGAATCCTAAAACACTGCCCGGTTTTCTGGTTCGAGCTGCGACGCCGCCCGATGGGATCGGGTTAGGTGGGATTTGGTTGGGTTGGGCCAAACTCAGAGGCCCGCCACCATGCCCAGGTTCGAGCCGCTGGAAGTCAGCCGTTGATTGGCGGCAT
Organism: Planctomycetota bacterium; assembly: GCA_050730415.1. Classification (GTDB taxonomy): domain Bacteria; phylum Planctomycetota; class SZUA-567; order H5-PLA8; family JBOHNC01; genus JBOHNC01. The sequence goes on along the minus strand of JBOHNC010000179.1, from coordinate 22,517 downwards.
AAAACGGATGCGCATATCGCGCCCGCGCGAAATCGCTGTCTTCGGCCCTACGATCGCCCCAGATGCGTACCTTGCCGTCGGGGTAGTAGGCCAGCACCTGTTCGCCGGGACGGTTCATGAATTTCGACGCCAGCGCCACCGGCGCGCCCAACTGCGCCAGCACGCGGCCGTGGCGGTCGAGCACCTCCCCGTTGCCGCTGGCGATGCCGCGGACCAGTTCGTGCCAGCCATCGCCGTTGAAATCGACCGGCACGGTGCGGTAGACGCTGAAGGGCAGTTTCACTGGCGCGCCGGTCAGCGCATCGAAAGTAAATTCTTCCATGCCCGTGTGGAACCGGCCGTCCGGCCCGCAGACTTTCTGGCCGATGCGGATCGCCATCGCGAGGTGCTCACGATCGCGCCCCAGCCGCGCCACCCACCCCATGTCGATGTGGCCGTGGTCGAGCGCCGTCCAGACGCGGCGGCCGGCGGCATCGAACAGTGCGACGCGGACATCGGCCTGGGGATCGCTTTCGCGGCAGGTGTAAAAGAACCAGCGACCGTCCGGCGCCAGCACCGGCTGGATGACATCGGAATGCCCGCGATAGGCTTCGCGATCGGCGCAGAACACCTCCATGCCGTCCAGCACACGAATGTTGCGTTCGCCCCACATCAACTCGTCGCTGCCGTCGCCGTCGAAATCGACGACCGGACACTGGTGACTGCCCCGCGCGCCGGGCGACCCCTTGGCGATGATGTGCTCCCAGCGCGGCGACAGATCGGCGTTGAACCCTTGCAGAAACATGCTTTCGTAAGTGCCCTGCGCGGTCACCAGCACCGGCTTCCGGACGCCGTTCTCCTGCACCGAGCCGGCCAGAATGAAATTGCGGAACAGGTGGCTCAGCGACTGCGCGCCGTCCCGGCACGGCCAGGGCCATTGCCCGGTGGCGCGGCCGGTTGACGCGTCGATGCGCTCCAGGACGTAATTGCGCACGCCGAGCGGATGCTGCGGATCGGTGTTGTTGACGAAAAAGATTTCGTCGATTCGGTCGCCATCGAGGTCCACCGCGAACACCGGGCAGAACCACATCCCGGGCACCACGCCCGGCCCGAGATCCCGCTTCCACAGCAGCTTTCCGTCGGTGGTGAAGAGGGCCAGCTTTAAGGTGTCGGTGGGGAAGAAAAACATTTCCACGTAGGGGTCCACGTCGAAATTGGCGCAATAGACTGCCAAAACCGCCGGCGGAGCGCCCGCCCCCAACTGGACCGGCAGCGCGCGCAACTGGCCGATCGGCTGTCCCAGATCGAGTTCAGCGAATACTTGCAGATCGATGTTCGGCGAGTTTGTTTCGGTTGCAGCGGCCATGCGGTGCGTTCCAGGTTGGGGGAGGGTGGAGCCATCGGCGCGCCGCGGCCGGCCGCCGGTTTGCCGGAGGCCGCGCGCCGGCCTGCACCGGGCTCATGCCTTCAATTGTACGGGCTTGAAAAACGGCTTCGACGGTTAGTGGCCGATGAATTTCTGGACCTCGTCGGTCAGCGCCTTTGCGTTGTCGGTGCGGCCCAGCCGGTTGTATTCGGTGATCACCCGCTGACTCAGGTGAAAATACATCGTCATCGACATGACCTCGGCCGAGACCCGGCTGGTCAGTTTGTTGGCGGCCAGCAGGTCGAGGTACATCGGCAGCACGCGGTCATCGCGGTGATCTTCGCGCCACAGGCGCGCGAGTTCATCGGCGGCGCTCAGCACCGGGATTCCGCCCCGCGGGCAGGTCTGGACGATTTTCAGCAACCGCGCGCAGGCCCGGTCGCGGTGGCCCTCCGAGGCTTCCTGCTGCGCCAGCCGCAGTTCGATTTCCAGCTCCCCGGCCTGGTTTCCGGCCACCGCCGCCTTCATTTGCGCGAACAGCGATGCATCAAACACCTGGCCGTCGTGTTCGACGGCGTCGTGCAGGCGGTCGAAATAATGCAGCATCACGCCAGGGTGGTCGTGGCCGAGCTTTGCCAGCACCGTGACGATGTCGGCAATCTGACCGTTGTTCGCGCCGGGAACTTTTTCGATGTATTCCAGCAGGCTGTTCCAAGTGGCCCGGTGGGTCGGCGCCATGTCGAAAGCGATCCGCGCCCAGACCGGCACCTGCGCCGAAAAGGTGGTGTCGCTCTGCGCATGCGCCGCAATCACCGCCGCCGCCGCCGCCGCGCGTCGGCGGTCGTCGGCCGACAGCGACAGCTCCGGCATTTCGGCGCTCAGCTCCAGGTTGGTCATGATCGTGTTGTTCTGCGGGTCCTCGAATTCGCCCACGGTGAAATTGCCCTCGGGCGTGGTGCCGACGGTGAAATCCCAAGTCAGTTTGCCGCTGTCGCCCGGCTTCAGATAGCCCATCCAAGCGTGGCCGATGCCCGACCCGCCCGCGCCGGCCAGAATCACCGCGGGAATGCCCAGCGCGTGGCAGACGCCCCGCGCGTGGTAGGCCTGCTCGATGCAGACCCCCCCGTAGCGCCGGATGTTCGCCAGCGTGTAGGCATGGCTGTCGATGACCTTCGCAGCGCCGTTGGTGAAGGTCGCCGTGTCGTAGCGAATGTCGGTGTAGGCGCGCGCCGGATTGTCGCGTGCACCCGTGTAAAACTGATCGACATAGGCCCAGTCGGCCGGGCTGAGCGCACTGTAGGCCAGAAAGGTCAGCACCCGCGCCGGGCGCTGCCGTTCGCTGTCGGGCATTTGCGCCACGTCGCGTTTGAAGGCGGCGGCGATGCCGTCCGGAGTCAGTTCGGTGCGATACCAGGTGTTCTGCGGCGGATGGTCCCAGACACAGGCGAAGGCGGTCAGCAACTGCGGCTCGCTCAGCGCCGTGTCGCCCAATTTGTCGCCCAGGGATTCGATCACCGCCGACACCTGCGCCGGCTGGTCGCGGCTGGTCAGCGTCACCGCCAGCGCGTTTTGCAGATCGGGGCGGTCGAGAATCCGCCCCCGCAGCGTCGCGCCGTCCGGCCCGTTCCAGGGCGCCGCGGAAAACAGTTTCACCAGCGTGGTCAGGCGCAACGCGTCGCAGGCGTCGATTACCGCCGCGTTGGTGCAGGGATTCTGGACCAGCCGTTGGTATTCGGCCGCCACCTGGCGCTGCGCGGCCGGAATATCGCCCGCGCGCAGATGCTGCTCGACACCCTCCGGGTTCCAGTCTTCAGCGCCGACCGAAAAAGTCAGCCCGCAGACCGCCGCCAGCGCTAGCGCCTGCAGCATGCAGACCCGTCCGAGCGTCCCGGTGGGTCCGACCGAAGCCGGCCCACCGCGCCGCAGTCGAGATGTTGGCCGCAGATGGCGATTCGCGCCCAAGAAATCCATCGTCGCAGCTTTACTCCCGGCGCCGGACTGTGTCGCGTCACGCGCCCTATAATACCAGACGCGCGGCGGCTTTTCCACGCGGTTCAACGCGAACCTTGAGCCGCCGCGCCGTTGCACCCCCAGCCTCCTCGTTAGGACCTCCGCCAGCGCATGCCCCCCACCCTACCGCTGCTGCCTGACCCCGCCACGGGCCCCGCGCCCGACCGGGCCGATCCCGTTGAAGTGGCCGTGGTCGGCGCCGGGCTGGCCGGCTTGAGCGCCGCGTGGTACCTGGCGCAAGCCGGCGGCTGCCGCGTCACGCTGTTCGAACGCAAAAGCCACCTGGGCGGCCGGACCTACGCCTTCGCCAATCCCAACGCCAAAGCACGGGCCGGCGACGCATCGCTCCAGGCCCCGGCGCCGGCAAAAGGCGCCGCCACCTCTCAAGTCTGGCTCGACAACAGCATTCACATCGCCATGGGCTGTTGCACGGCGCTGCAGCAATTCCTGCACGCCATCGGCGCCGGCGATGCGATCGAGTTTCTGGCCGCCGTGCCATTTTCCGATGCCGCCGGCCGCCGTTCGGTGCTGAACCTCGACTCCCCCCGCAACCGGCTCCATCCGCTCGGCCAGTTGGAAGGCATCCTGCGCGCCGATTTTCTCTCCCGCAGCGAACGCCTGGCCGCGGTGGGCCTTTTTTCTTCGCTCGCACGGCTGACCACAGCCCAGCGCCGCCACTGGCGTGGCCGCTGCTTCGCCGAATACGCCCGCAGCCTGAATCTCCCCGCCCAGCTCGCACCGAAACTGCTCGCCCCGCTGCTCGTCGGCGCGCTCAACACGCCCTACGAGGCCTGCGATTTCGATCTGGCCGTCACTTTTTTCGTCACCGGCCTTTTGCGCAGTCCGAAAAGCGGCTGGATCGGTCTGTTCCGCGGCGACCTGCAGACCGGCATGATCGATCCCGCCGCCGCCGCACTGGAACAAGCTGGCGTGGCGATCCGCACCCTGCGATCGGTCCAGGCGGTGCTCGCACCGGCCGCGGGAGCCCGCATCGGCCTTCCGCTCGAACGGCGCACCCCGACCGTCGAACTACAACTGACCGGCGGCGAATGCTGGCGCGGCCATGCCGTCCTGTTCGCGGTGCCCTGGTTCGAACCGCTGCTGACGCCACTCCTGCCCGGCGCCGGCCGGCTGCGGCCCTCACCGATCCTCTGCGTTCATCTTGGCTACGACCGGCCGGTGCTCCAGGATCCCTGCCTGGGCCTGCTTGATTCCCCGCTGCATTGGCTGTTCAGCCGCCGCCTGCCGCCGCTGGACGGCTGCGCCACGCCCCAGTTGCTCAGTGCCGTTATTTCCTGTTCCGACGCCCACGCCCGCACGCCGGCCAACGACCTGATTGCTCTGGCCGACGGCGAAATCCGCCGCCGCCTGCCCGGCGCCGCCGGTGCGACATTGGTCTTCGCTCGTGCCGTCAAAAATCATCCGGCCACCTTTCTGTCCGACCCGGCCTGCACCGCGCTGCGCCCGCCGCCCGGCCCGATCGCCGGCCGGCCTGGGCTGTTTTGCGCCGGGGAGTGGACCGCCACCGGCTGGCCCTCCACGATGGAAGGCGCGGTGCGCTCCGCTATAATGGCCCTGCGTCCGATGTTCGACGGCTTGGGACTCAACCGCGCCGCGCTGCCGGTCATCGCGGAACTGCCCCGCGCGGGGCTGATGAAATTCCTGCTGCAGCCGTGAGTCCACCCTTCATGTCCAACGCCGCCGCCGCTCGCTCCCCCTTGCGTTCCACCGCCTGGGCCGCGTTCGGACTGCTCCTGTTTGCCGCCGGTGCCGCTGCCGGGTGCGATCCGGTCGATTCCGATTTCTTCCCGCTGAACGAAGGCAATGTCTGGCTGTACGATTGGTCCCGCGCGGTCCAGGCGCCGGTGCAGCCGACGCTGGCTTCACCCCGTCTAAGCGGGCCAAGCGGGCCAAGCGGGCCGAACGGTTGGAACGGGGCGACCGGTTCGACCGGGGCGGCTGGCAACCCCGCCGACGCCGATCTTCCCCCGCCGCCGCCACCGGCCCGGATGTGGACGGTCACCGATCCGCCCGGCGCAGTGGAAACCCGGGAAAAGGCCGCCGTCTGGCGCGCCGCCGGTTCCACCGCCATCGCCCTGCAGCACGTCACCGCGCAAAGCTGCGTCACCTACACCGGCGAATACCGCCCTGGCGGTACCCTGCAGGTCTCCAAAATCAATGGCTTTCTCACCCTGACCACCCACACCAACCTGGTCGAGCAGGTCCCGATGCAGCTCGACCTGCCGCTCTTGGCCTACCCGATTTTCCGCGGCGCCAAGTGGGAAGATTACGGCTCCCCGCCCGTCCAGGTCAAACCGATCGCGATGTGCCGGCTGATCGGGTTCGAAACCGTCACCACCCCGGCCGGCACCTTTTTCGACTGCGCCCACATCGTCCGCGTGATCGACCCGACGCTGTCCAATCTGCAATCCAACAGCGTGCAGCACTTCTGGCTGGCGCCCGACATCGGCCTGGTAAAAATCCTGTACGAGGACGACCGCGGACCGGCTTGGCGCGCCGAGCTGCGCGCCTTCCATCTCAATCCCCTGCCGGCCGCCGCCGCCGACAAACAGCGGGCCGAAATCGACCGCACCCTCCAACCCGACCAAATGGTGCTGCCGGGCGAAGACGCGGGCCACGAGAAGCTCACCCCCGACGAAATGTACCGTCGCGAGCAATCCACCACCCACGCCGACGGCTTTCGCCCCTGATCCGGCGCACAATTTCGGTTTCGTCGCGGCAATGCCGCCGAGGTCGGTACAATGATTTCATCCCGCGAGCTGCGCCTTGCGGAGAGAGGTGCAACGATGGCCGAAGCAACGACTTCAAAAGGCGACCCGCAGGTTGCCTACAAATTTTTCAACTCCCTCGTCAACGTCTGTTGCGATCTCATCGCCCACGGCAAGACTGACGCCGCCAAGCAGGTCGAGGCCTGGTTCCACAAGAACTGGAAAAAATTCCCGCTCGAAAATGCCCTCGACCACCTGCCCGACGAACTTACCGCCGTCATCGCCGAAGCCACCCGCCCCTACGACGACAGCGACAGCAAACACTTCGCGCGCCGCATCGACCGCCATGCCTCGGGCTGGAACTTTCAGCTTGCCGCCATCAACGACGCCGTCAATCATTTCGCCATGCGCATGATGGAACGCGGCGGGAAACTCACCGAAGTCATGGCCTTCGTCCAGGAATTCGACCGCATCTGGCAGTTGTTTCCACTCTGGCCGACCTGGGAGGTTAAACCCAAGGTCATCCTCGGTCACCTGGCCTACTACCACGGCACCCCCGAATTCGCCTTTCAGACCCTCGAATCAATCCTCTACAAGGTCCAGCAGGACCCCTTCATGGGCCGGATCATCCTCAGCCGCACCATCGACTGCTGCTGGCAGATGCAGGACTGGGAAAATCTCTACCGCATGTGCTCCCGCCTGCGGCACTACCCGAAGTCCGACTTCTTCGAAGACCCGATCGTGATCGAGCGTCACATCAACTTCGCGATCGTCGCCTGCCTGGGCGCCATTCTGGCCGGATACAGGAAGGACTTCGACGAGGTCTCCGGATTCATCGCCAAAACGCTGGAGCTTGACCCGCCCTCGCCCACCGGCGACGTCAAACTCTGGGTGCGCGAATGCTTGGAAAAGCTGCGCGGCCGCAAATTCCCCCAAGCGCGCTACAACAACGTCAATACCTTCATTGAAAGCATTGCCAAAATATAGCGTTCCCTACGGCTGCGCCGGCGCATTCTTTTCCACCGGCGACGCAGTTGGCGTCTGCGAATCCTGAGCCGTGCCGCCGGTCGCACCCGGCGCACCCGCAGGCAGAATCGGCTCCAGCTTCACATCCTGGACTTCGTAGGTGCCGAGCGGCCAATAGCAGTAGATCATCACCCGCAGATACTGCACCGCGGGTGTCATCTTGGTCGGGTGCAATTTGCGCTCGAAGCTGAACCATGTGTCGGCCTTGGTCAGCCGGCAAGCCAGATAGGCCTTGTAGGCGACCCGCTCGCGCCCGTCCACCATCGCATACCCCTTCACGAAAATGCGCGGAAAGAAAAAGTAGTTCCCGGTCGCATCCTTGCCACTTTCCGGCCCCCGCACCCGCGCGCTCAACCGGTACTCCACGTCTTTCACCACCTTGACCGGCTCGGAATAAATCTGCACGCCATAGGTGCCGCCGACGCAATCGTACTGCTGCCCGGGCTGGGGCGGCGTTTTGGGCTTCGCGGGCGGGATGGGTTGCTTGGCGTCAAGCGCCGCCTGGACGGCCTTGCGCCGCGCCAGAAACTCGGTTTCCAGCACCTTCGTGTCGATCTTCCACAGGTGAACCGGCTTGCCGTCGACCGTTTCCTCCACCCAGAACGTGCTCAAGCCGTCCGGCAAATCCCAGCCGAGCGGGCCGGTCTTCGCGGCGTTGGGCGCCGAAAAATCCCCGTTCACCAGCACCGGATGAAGCTCCTGCGCCGCCGATTTGTCCTGCAGCGGCGGAATGTCCTGCACCGCCTGCCCGTTGGGCGGACTGTCGGCGGCCCGGAGCCCGCCCGGTATTCCCCCACCCCATCCACACCCCAACGCGGTCAACACCGCCGCGATCCCGAGAAAAAAGCGCAGACGGCCTGAACGACGCATCGCGATCCTCCTGAAAAGTCCAATTTCGAAGCGCCGCTCATTGTAATCACGGCGGTCGCGCCAAGGAGCGAAAAAGACCCGCGCGGTCCCTGGCAGGCACGCCGCCAAGCCCGCCACATTCACCGCAAGGGCGGAGCCACGCCCGCCCAGACAGGCCCCCGTCCGGCCTCCCCGAAAAGCCGCCGCCGCAAACGCCGCCGCACGAGCCCAGCCATATAGCGCAAATGGCCACCCTGAGTACACTGGTTCTTCCAAAAAAAGGGAGGCACTTGAATGGGCTACTCACCGGAACTGATCCAGACGCTGCAAGAGAAAGCGCGCGTGATGCGCATCCGCAGTCTGAAAATGATTCACGCCGCCAAATCCGGCCATCCGGGCGGATCGCTGTCGGCCGCCGAGCTGATCTCTTGCCTGTTTTTCCACGAACTCAAGCACGATCCCAAACGCCCCGACGACCCCGATCGCGACCGCTTCATCCTTTCCAAGGGCCACGGCTGCCCGATTCTCTACTCGGCCTTCCTCGAAACCGGCTACCTGCGCGAAGACGAGGCCCTCACCCTCCGCCAACTCGGCTCGCGCCTGCAAGGCCACCCCGACCGCCGCTTCATGCCCTGGCTGGAAGCCAGCACCGGCAGCCTCGGTCAGGGCCTGTCGATCGGCATCGGTCTGGCGCTGGGCAACAAATTAGACAAGCGCTCCGCCCGCAGCTACGTGATTCTCGGCGACGGCGAGTGCGACGAAGGTCAGGTCTGGGAAGCCGCCATGTTCGCGGGCTTCCACAAGGTTTCCAACCTCCTGTGCATCGTCGACTACAACAAGATTCAGCTCGACGACCGCGTCGAAGTCATCATGAACCTCGATCCGCTGACCGACAAGTGGAAGGCCTTCGGCTGGAACGTGCTGCGCATCGACGGACACAACGTCACGGCGATCCTGGACGCTCTGGCCGCGGCCAAAAAGGAAACGACCAAGCCCACCGTGATCGTCGCCGATACCGTCAAAGGCAAAGGCGTTTCCTTCATGGAAAATCAGGTCAAATTCCACGGCGTGGCGCCGACCGACGAGGAACTCAAGAAGGCCCTCGTCGAACTGGGCGCCTAGCCGCGCGCGTCGCGCCCCCGCACCCGGAAAAAATCCTTTTCGAACAACCTTTTCCAAGGAGAACTTCGATGCCGATCCGCGAACTCAAAATGGGCCAGGCCACCCGCGCCGCCTACGGCAAAGCCCTGGTCGACCTGGGCGCCGAACTGCCCAATCTGGTGGGGCTCGACGCCGACCTGAGCAAATCCACCTACACCAACAAATTCCAAGCAAAATTCCCCGAACGCCATTTCAACTGCGGCATCGCCGAAGCCGACATGGTTTCGATCGCCGCCGGCCTGGCGGGCGCGGGCAAGATTCCCTTCTGCAGCTCCTTCGCCACCTTCCTCCTGTGCAAGGGCATGGACCAGTTGCGCATCAGCGTTTCCTACGCGCAGATGAATGTCAAGGTCGCCGGCACCCACTGCGGCATCGCCATCGGCGAAGACGGCCCCTCGCAGCAGGCCGTCGAAGACCTCGCGCTGGCCCTCGCGCTGCCCAAATTTTCCGTGATCGTCCCGGCCGACGAGGTCTCCGCCTACCAGCTCGTCAAGACGGTCGCCAAGACGCCCGGCGCGGTTTACCTGCGCCTGGGCCGCGCGAACGTGCCGATCATCTACAAGCCCGAAGACACCTTTCCCCTCGGCCGCATCAAGGTGCTCCAGGAAGGCGCCGACGTGACCCTGATGGGCCACGGTCTGCATGTCGCGGAGTGCCTCAAGGCCGCCGACATCCTGGCCGAGAAAGGCATCGCCGCCACCGTGATCGACGCCTACTGCCTGAAACCCTTCGACCACAAGACGCTTCAGAAATACGCCAAACAGACCGGCGCCATCGTCACCGCCGAAGACCACCTCATCTGGGGCGGGTTGGGCAGCGTGGTTGCGCAAAGCCTCGCGCTGCACACCCCGGCACTGCTCGAATGCGTCGGGCTGGAAGACACCTACGCCGAGTCCGGCTCGACCGAAGAACTGCTCGCGCGCTACAAGTTACTCGCTGCCGACATCGCGGCCAAGGCCGAGGCGGTCGTCGCGCGCAAGAAGGCCTCCCGCGCGCTGGCGCAGGTCTAGGATTGCAACGCCCCGGCACCCGCGGCCGCGGCCGCTTCGGCCCCTGACGAAAGCACGGCCATGGCATCGACCGCCCGCATTCGATCCACCGCACCGGCGCAAACTCCCGTGGTCCTGCTGGGCGCGACCGGTTCGATCGGCACGCAATGTCTCGATGTCCTGCGCCGCTTCCCCGCCCGCTTCCGCGTCGCCGGCCTGTCCGTCCACCGGCAGTGGCGGCGCGGCCTGACCCTGGCTCGCCAGACCGGCGCCAAAGTTCTGTGCATCTCTGACCCCGCCGCCTGCGCCCAAGCCCAGCGTCACCGCCCGCGCGGGTTGAAACTGCTGTCCGGCCCCGATGGCCTGACAACACTGGCCGCCGTGCCTGAAGCTCGCATCGTCGTTGGCGCGATTGTCGGCGCCGCCGGCCTGCCGGCGCTGCTGACCGCCCTGCTGGCCGGCAAACGGGTGGCCGTCGCCAACAAGGAGCCGCTAGTGATGGCCGGGGCGCTGATGACCCACGCCGCGCAGAGGGGCGGCGGCGAAATCGTGCCGATCGACTCCGAGCACTGCGCGCTGCACCAATGCCTGCGCGCGGGGCGGCATCAGGGCGGCGTCTGCGCCCTGAACGAATTGCGCCGCAGCGGCACGCCGGCGGGCGCCAGCGAAGTTCGCCGCCTCATCCTCACCGCCAGCGGCGGGCCGTTTCGCGCCGTGCCGCGCGCCCAAGCCTACCGTGCCGGCGTGCGCGAGGCGCTCAACCATCCCACCTGGAACATGGGGGCGAAAATCACCGTCGACAGCGCCACCCTCATGAACAAAGCGCTTGAAATCATCGAAGCCCACTGGCTGTTCGACGTGCCCTACGATGCGATCGAAGTCTGGATCCACCGCCAGTCGATCGTCCATTCCATGGTCGAATTCCGCGACGGCAGCCTGGTCGCGCAACTGGGGCTGCCGGACATGCGCCTGCCGATCCAATATGCGCTGACCTACCCCGAGCGCCTCGCCGGCGGTCTCAAAAGCCCGACGGTGGCGCAGATGAGCGCCCTGACCTTCGAATCCCCTGACCGCGCCAAATTTCCGTCGCTCGATCTGGCCGTGCGCGCCGGGAAAAAGGCCGGCCTGATGCCGGCGGTCCTTAACGCCGCCAACGAACAGGCCGTCGCGCTATTTCTTCAGGAAAGGATCCGGCTCGGCGCGATCTTCGATTTGCTGCAGAAGACCATGGCTGCCGCCGAACGCACCTCCGTGCTGCATCCGCCGCGACGTCCGCTCAAGACCGCCGCCGATCACCGCCGTGAACTGGAGGCCATTCTGGCCGCCGACCGCTGGGCGCGCGAAAAGGTTTTGGCGCTCGCCAACGCCTGAGGGCGCCGCCGGCGGCCGCCGAGCCCCGAGAAGGCGCGCGAAGCCGTCCCGCCGTTGCGTCAGGTCTTCAATGCAGCGATTTCCAGAAATCATCCTTGGGCATCAGCGCATCGCCCAGTTCCATGAACGCATGGCTCTTGGCGTTTTCGTAGCGGTGGTACTGCACCGAGTGCTTCTCGCGCTGCTTGCGGACGGTCTCGCCGGTGATGATGTCGAGAATCCCCGCCGACGGCCAGTCCTGAATGTGCGGATCGCCCAACGATCCCACGATCATCGCATTGGCGTATTCGCGCACGAAATACAGCCAGCCGATGATCGGCCATTCGGTCCAGCTGCTCTTGGGGTACTCCCACTTCATGAAAAACGGCGAGCCGATGAAGCCGTTCGAATCGATGCTGCCCTGCCCGTAGGCCTGGTCCATGAAAAATTTGATTTTTGAATTCTGATCGATCAGGTCGAACGAAATGAAGTTCAGCACGTCGCCTTCGATTTCGAAATTGGCGTCGAGCGCCGTGAAGACCGCACGGTCGAGCGAAAACCGCGAGATCAACAAAATCGCCTGCGGGAATTCGATGATCTTCCCGTTGGTGATCTGCAAGTGCCCCTGGCCCAACCGCGACGAGGGATCGTCGAAATCCTCGCTGAAGGTCAGCACCGCGTCGCAGTGCCCGTTCACGTCCAGTTCGCGCTTGCCCCCGCCGCCGAAACCGATATCGTCGAGCAAATCGCGGATCTGGATTTTCGACAGCTTCAACTGCGCGTCATGCAGCCGCCGCATCTGCCCCTGCGCGTCCACATCGATCTGCCCGATCATCCGCAGCACCCCGTCGTAGGCATGCGCGTCGGACAGGCAGAAGTTCAATTCCCGCGCCATGTCCCCCGATTCCACCAGTTGCCCCTGCGCGTCCTCCGGCGGCGCCAGGTCGGCCGTCAGGTTGGCCGAGTCGATCCGGACCTGCCGCACGATCGCCCGCCGCAAATGTGCGTCCACCGAAAATTCGCTCAGGATGCCCCCGTTCGACTTCAAGGCCAGCGCGCCGGTCGCCTGCCCTTCGACTTCCAGATTGGGCATGCCGAACTTCGCGTTCAAGCTCCCCAGGTCCATGTTCACCACGCTGCCGTCAAGCGAGGTCTGCAGATCGCCGACCTCCGGCTTCACCAGCTTCACCTCCCCGTCGAATTCGCCGCCGTAGGCCTTGCAGGTCAGGTGCGTCAGTCGCGTGGTTTGCGTCGAATCGTCCCAGGCCAGCCAGCCGGCCATGTCCTGCACGAACAGTTGCGTGCCCATCTCGAAGTTGGTCGTCCGGAACTGGCCGCGCACCCGTTCCAGCCCGCCCTTCCCGCCGTTGGCGGCGCTGCTGCCGGTCAACACAATCGTCCCCTGGCCGCGCCCGCCGCGCACCACCCGCGAGTGGGTGATGTCCACGAACAGGTCCTTCAGATCCACGCCCAGCGCGTCCAGCGCCACCTGGTAGCTATAGGAGTCCGCCGTCCACTTCGCGTTCACCAGCCCCTGCACCCGTCCGCCGTAGGCCCCCGCCTGCAGACCGTTGATTTCCAGTTTGTTCCGGTCCAGGTCCACCGACAGGTCGCCGGAAATATCCTGCAGCGTGAACCCCGGTCCGGCCAGCGGCGCGGCGTTCAGCGTTCCGGTGATCCGCAGATTTTTTACCCGCTGCCCCTGCGTCTGCGCCTCGCTGCCGGTGTTCAGGTCCGCCTGGATTTTTACATTCCCCGCCAGGCTGCCGTTGATCCGCGACCCACCCTGCCCCAGATCGTGCGCCATCGCCGCAATGTCGAAGCCCTCGAACAGCAGTTGCGCCATCAATTTCGGCGCCCCCGACTGGCCCGGCTTCGGCAGGTCGATTTTCAGCGACCCCTTCAGGTCGCCGCGATAGCCGGTCCCCAGCAGTTGCTGCAGCTCGATCTGCCCCCTGACCGGATCGATCAGCACCCGCGCGCTGACCAGTTCCAGAAAAATGCCGTGGAAACTTGCCTTCTCCAGTTCAATCCGCCCTTCCACCCGCGGCAGCCGGGAATTCGAATCGCCGCTGATCGTGACCTTGCCGCTGACCACGCCCAGAATCGCCTGCGCACCGAACGGCTGCAGGATTTGCGCCAGATCCAGGTTCGCAATCGCCACGTCCCGCGCCACGTAGCGCCATGCGCCCGTGGCTGGATCCTGGCGCATCTCGAGCGTCCCATGAATCGTCCCGCCGGCTGCATGGGCCGTGACATCCTTCAACGTGATCACTGTTTCGCCCGTGTTCGGGTCCTGGCTCTGGAGCAGCAACCCCTTCACGTCGGTGAAACTGTAGCCCGCAAAATCGATCTTCGCGCAGGCAATTGGACCGCTGCCCAGCCCCGCCGTCATCACCCGCTGCATCGCCTCATTCCAGACGTTGCCCACATCCTGCATCGTCGGACGTGGTGCATTGCCGCCGCCGGCGTCCTGCGCATTGGGCCCGTTGGGCCCAGCCGGTGCATTGGGCCCACCTGGATCGTTGGGTACATTCGGCGCGCCCGGCGCGGCCGGTGCCCCCGCAGGGGCCGGCGTACTTTTTGGCGCCGGCGTCACAGATGACACTGCCGGGCCGTTCGGGCCATTCGGGGTGGGCGGCGTGGGCGGAGCAACCGGCCCAGGCAAAGCCGGCTCCGCAGCCCACAGTCCTGTCGGCGCGCAAGCCACGCCCAGCGGCAGCGCGAGCAGCAGCATCCAAACGAGCTTGAACCCATGCGGCGTTCGGCGCGGCATTCGAGCCTGCATTTCGGCGGCCCCTCACTCAAACCTGCGGAGAAAACAGGCTCCCATTGTACCGCGCCGTCGAAGGTAGCGACCCCTGGCGCCGCCCGCCACCCCCACGCGGCCGACCCGTTCACCCCCTCCAACCCGCTTTACCCGCCAGCGCCATGGTTGTTTCGCTCAGCACGCCGGAAGCCGTGGCCAGGGTCCAGTCATCGCGCCGCCAGCGCCGCCAGCGCCAGGCCTCGCCCACCGCGCACCCGCTGGCAACTGCGGCAGAACACCGTCGCGCGCTGGCCCATGCGCTGCAGCGTGAGCGCCCCGCCGCAAACTGCGCACGCTTCGCCGCCGCGCCCATAGGCCAGGAAATGCTCGTGGTAGGCGCCGTACCCGCCGTCGGGATGGATGTAGTCGCGCATCGACGTCCCACCCAGGCGAATGGCTTTTTCCAGCACCGCGCCGATCGCCGCGTGCAGCTCGCCCAGCCGTGCAGCCGGCACCGCTCCAGCCCGCGCCCCCGGCGGCAATCCCGCCACGAACAAACTTTCGTCCACGTAGATATTGCCCAGGCCGGCCAGAAAGCGCTGATCGAGCAGCAATGCCTTCAACCGCGTCCCGGGCCGCGCCCGGCAGGCCGCCACGAAAGCTCCGGCCGCCAGCGCCAGCGGCTCGGGCCCCAGTTCCCCCAGCACGCCGCCCGCAGCGCGCGGGTCATGCGCGGTCAGCAGCATGCGTCCGAAGCGGCGCGGATCGACAAACCGCAAAAGCTGTTCCGCGCGGCCTGCGGTGGCCAATTCCAGGTGCGTGTGCGCCGGGCGCGGCGCGGCGCGATCGGTCACCAGCAAGCGGCCGGTCATGCGCAAGTGAACCGCCCACCACAAACCGCCCAAATCCGCCACCAGCCATTTGCCGCGCCGCCCGAACCCCTGCAGCGTCCGGCCTTCCAAAGCCGTCGCCCAGCCGGCGCGCGGAATCTCATTGCCGGCGTGAAAAATCCCCGCGCGCAGATGCGCCAAGCGTTCGATCCGCGCGCCGGTCAGCGCCTGCGCCAGACCGCGCGCGACCGTTTCGACCTCAGGCAGTTCAGGCATGGTCCATCACATCCCGCGGCGGCCGTGGAACAGCTTTGGACTCACTGTTTCGCCGCTGGAGCCGACGGTTGCGCAGGCGCCGCAGCAGGCGCAGTCGTCGGAGCGATTGCCGGCGCCGGCGCGGTCGCCGTCCCGGCCGGCGCGGGCGATTTCTCCGTGGCCGGCGGCGCCGCCTTGGCCACCTCTGCCGCCACCTCTTTCGGCGTCCGGAACCCGCACTGATACAGCAGCGTCGCAATCGGATCGGCCGCCGCCTGATCGAGAATCTGCACCTCCACGCCCAAGCTGATGGAAGTCTTCTCGTCAATCTGCTTGTAGATGTAGTAGTACCGGTAGGTGCCCGCCTTGCGCTGGTCGGTGTCTTTTTCGTGCTTGAATTCGAAATACACGACCAGGCTCGATGGATCGTTCGCGTTCAGCCCGAACACTGCCTCCGCCATTTTTTCCGAGACCAGCTTGTCGCCCTTGTGGACCTTGGTCTCCAGGATTTCTTTCAACGCCGGCGCCACCTGCTGCAGCATCGCCCGGGTGTCGTACAGCTCATCCATCCACACAATGGAGACCGTCGAGGCCCGCTCCGGGTCCTTGCCCAAGCGGTAGGTGACCAGCGTGTCGGAGCCGATCTCGCCCAGGTACTTCTGCCAGTCGCCGGGCGGTAATTTCTGCGGCAGGCTCACGTACAGATCGCGCTCCATGCCGTACCCGGCACAGGGCGTCAACAGCCAGCACAGGCCCATCAGCGCGAGCACCCGCGCGCTCATTCCAGCCCATCGACCCATGATCTCATCCTTTCCTCATTCGACCGCGTGCGAAGACTCGCGCGGCACCATGCCGTACTGTTTCTTGAGCGTCCACAGGACCTCCTGAAAATTGCAGCAGATGTGATCGGGCGACGCCGACCGAACCCGCGAACTCTCCGATGCCGAACGCGCTTCCCGAGCCCCCAGCGCGCCCAACTGTTCCGGCTGCGCCGCCGCCCCGGTCCACCCGCACGAGCCGGTGGCGCTGGTCGAGCCGGGCGCCGCCGTCGGTTCCGGTTTCCCCGGACGCTTCATCAGGATCGTCTGGTAACCCGCCGATCGCGCGCTCACCACGTCCGCTTCCAACTTGTCGCCGATGTGCAGGCAGCGGCCCGGATCGAGATTCAACCTCCGCGCCACCGTCTGGTAGAACTTGGGATTCACCTTTGAATACCCCAGGTTTTCCGCCACGAAAAACGCCGCCGGATCGATGTATCCCGCCACCTTCAACCGCACCAGCTTCTCCGCCTGTTTCGACGGCACCCCCGAGGTCAGCACCCCCAACCGCACGCCGTCGATGCGCGCCAGAAGCGGGATCGCCTCCACCGCGTCCGGATACGGCGCCAGCGATCGGAATTTGGCGTCGTGGTAGGCCGCCACCCCGGAGGCCACCACCAGCGGCACGTTCACGCCAACCACCGCCGCCGGCGGCAGCCTGAGCAGCAGCCGGTCGTAGTGATGGCTGTCGTTGGAACTGAATTCCCGCACCAGCTCGCTCAGTTCCCGAAAGGCGACCTCCTCCTCCGTCCGCAGCCCCGCCGCGATCATGGCCTGCACCGCTTTGCGCCGCGCCATCGCGGTGAATTCCGAGGTCGGATACAGCGTGTCGTCGATGTCCAGAAACACCGCCTGCAATTGCGCCATGCCGCAGCTCCGTTCCGTCCGCCTCCGCCGCTCCCGATGCATCCTCGCCTGGTGCTCAGAACATTATAGGGCAGACCGCCCACCGCAGGAGTCGCCCCCCGCGCCTCGCACACGTTCCGATGCGGGTGCCGAAACTTTCGTCGCCGTCGCCCTTGGCGTCGGCGTCAGCTTTGGTGTCGGCGTCGACGACAGCCGCCGCGCCCCGCTTCAAATCGCCTGCGCCATCGGTTTCAACCCCACCGTCATGGTGCACAGCCCGAAGGTCATCGGCACCGCCCGGACCGCAGTCAGCCCCTGCGCGCGAAAATGCGCCGGCATTTCATGCGCCGCCGCAAACTGACTGATGCTCTTGGGCAAATAGGCGTAGGCGTCGCCGGCGATGCCCGAGAGCCCGCGCCCGATCGCCGGCAGGACGTGCTTCAAATATTGCCGCAGCGCCGGCGCCATCACCCGGCTTTTCGGTTCCGTGAATTCCAGCACGATCAACTTGCCGCCCGGCGTCAGCACCCGGATCAGTTCCCGCAGCCCCGCCGCCACGTCGGTCACATTGCGAATGCCGAACGCCACCGCCGCCAACTCGCAACTGCGGTCCGGCAGGTCGATGGCCAGGCAGTCGCCGAATCGGAACTCCAACCGCTCCCGGTGCGGCTGGCGAACCGCCTTCGCCTGCGCCAAGTCCAGCATCGGCCGGCAAAAATCCATCCCCACGATCCGCGTGTCGGCCGGCGCCACCCGTCCGAAGGCGAAACTCAAATCGCCGGTCCCGCAGCACATGTCGAGAATCCGCCGCGGCCGCATGCCCCGCAGTTCCATTGCCGCCCGGCCGCGCCAGTACAGGTCCAGCCCTCCCGACAGCGCATGGTTGCACAGATCGTAGCGCCGCGCGATGGCGCCGAACATCGCCTGCGTTTCCGCCGCCGACTTCCCACCGACATTCCGCCGGCCGGCTTCCGAAACGCCCGCCTCCATCCCGGCGACTGTACCCGCCGCAGCACCCTGGCCCGCTTCCCCGCCGCGTGCGTTGGCAGCGTCGCGATCTTCCCACGCGATTTCCACGGTCATGCAGTTCCTCGCCATCCAAGCGCCGGCCCGGAGCCTGGCAATCGCCATTTTCCCACCCTTCCCAATTAATTCACGCCGAATCTACCGGCCGGTCCCGGAGGTACAATACCGGCCGGAGGACCAAACCCCATGGGCGGCAATCCCTACTGGTACTTCGTGAAATATCAGGACGATCTCGGCGACGCGCTGCAGCAGCTGCGCGACCGCGAATTTCGCGCCGGCCGCTACTTCCCCGCCATCGACGCCATGTTCGAATTCCCCTTCCCGCCCGGTCCCGACAGCCCCGCCCCCGGCGCGCAGCACCTGTCCATCGAAGAGGCGATCGAAGCCGCCGCCGAAAGCGGCACCAACTCCATCCTCGACATCGAGTCGATCGGCGACGAGCCGTTCTTCTGCGTCGCCGCCCCGGTCGATCCGGCGCTCCTCAGGCAACTGGTGGGCACCGACCAACCCACCCGCGCAATGCTCGAATCCCCCGCCGCCAACGAACTCTTCGAATCCATCGAGCGCGGCCAGGCGCTGTATGTGGTCCTGTACAAGGACGGCCAGCCCGACGAAATCTACTTCGCCGGCATTTCGTTCGACTAGCCGCGGCCGACGCCGCTCATCGGGTGCTCCGTCACCGCCTCCCACGCAAACCGCTGCAAATCGGCGTTCAACTGCGCATCGCCTTGCTGAGCGCAGGCCACCACCTTCGGCCACGGCAGCCCGGCCGGATCGCGCCGGTAGATCACCGCAAAATGGCAGTAGGCCGACAACAACTGCAACGGCGGCTGCGGGTGGCCCCACGAATCGGTGAACAGCGCCGACTGCCGCCGCAGCGACGGCACCTGCCCGGCGCAAATCTTCCTGCGCAGCTTCAACGTCGCCTGCCCGTCCGGCACGATGAAAATCACCGGCCGCCCAAGATCCGCGTTCACCGCCGCCGCGAAGCCATCCATCTCCCGCGCGTAGGCCGCCAGCGGCGGCGCCAGCGTTTCCGGCGTCGATCCGTTGAACTGCTCCACCGACGTGCGCGTCTGAGCGTTCGGTTCGAAGGGAAAGCGGTCCTCCGGCAGCCACAACTCCTGCAGCGTCACCCGCACCTGGGGATTGTGTTCCGCCGCCAGCTCCGCGAACAGGCGAATGCCTTCGTCCGGATGCGTCATGCACGCCAGCGTCAGCACATCCACCGCGCCCGCGCGCAGCGCCTTTTTCACCTCGTTCTTTTCCTCCGGCACCTCCCAGTGCTGGATCGTGCGCGAGCCGCCGATCGACGAACATCCCACCGTCCGGTGCCCGGCGATGCCCGCGCTCGCCGCCAGTTCTTCCAAGATCGGACCCACCCACCAGTGAAAGCTGTGCCCGCAGGTGAACAGCCTCACCCCCTGCCCGCCCACCGGCGGCGTTTTTGCCGTTGCCATCGCCCTACCCTCCCTGCCACCGTACCGCTACATCCAACGCTCCAGCCCCATCGCCGCCATTTTGCCATCGACCCGTGCCTCGATCTCCGCGCTCATCCGCAGTTCTTCCGGCCAGACTTGGTGGTGATCGGGGTGGTCGCGCTTGCTGGTCGCATCGATTGCGATCCGCCCCATTCGACCTGTCCGATCGGGCCTGTCCGGCCGATACCCCGCGATTTCCGTCGTCGCGCGCGGCCCGTCGCTCACCTGGAGGTCGCGCACCAGATCGCTGTTGGCGCACAGATAAAACAGCGCCGTCTTCCACTCCTCGATCGCAACCCCCGCATCGAACACCGTCAGCCATTTCACGAACCGGCCGCGCGGCGCGTTCTGCACCGCCGCGATCGTCTTCAACACCTCTGCATGAGCGCTCGACTGTACCGCCACGAACACGCAATTGTTCCGCCAGGCGAAGGGTGCAACCGCCGCCGCCGCCACGTTCGGCAGCGCGCGCAATTCGGCCAGCAACTCCGCCCCCGCAGCGGCGTCTTCGGGAAACTCCGCTTCGCGCCAGGCCGGAAACTCGCCCCCGTAGCCCTCGCCCACCGTCTTGCGTGTCGCATCGAAGGACGCCTTCCCGCCGCAGCCCAGCCGCGGTGCGGCGTGGTCCAACACATCCGCCGGCCCCTGCGTTGTCAGCAGATCGCGGGAGAAATCGCACCAGGCGGCGACCCGCTTGAGCACCGCCAGCGGGTCGTGCACCGGGCAGTCCGGATCGACGCAGACGATCCACTTCGAAAACATCATCTGCCCCAGACCCCAGATCGCGCTGGCGACTTTTTTCGCCGCCCAGGGATACATTTTTCGGACCTGCACGAAATTCGCATTGTGAAACACGCCGAATTCGGGCAGGTCGTAGTCGATCGCCTCGGGCAATGTCAGCGCAATCAGCGGCCGGAAGATCCGTTCGGTGGCCTTGCCAAGATGGGTGTCCTCCATCGGCGGCTTGCCCACCACAATCGCCTGGAAAATGGCCTCCCGTCGGTGCGTGATCGCCGTCACGTGCAGCACCGGGTAGCGGTCGATGGGCGTGTAAAACCCGGTGTGATCCCCAAACGGCCCCTCGTCGCAGAATTCCTCCGGTTCGACATAGCCTTCAATCACGATTTCCGCCTCGGCCGGCACCTGCATCGGCTGGGTCACCGCCGGTGCCATCGCCACGCTCCGACCGCGCAAAAAACCGGCCAGAAACATTTCGTCGATCCCCGGCGGCAGCGGCGCCGACGCCGCATAGGTCACGCACGGATCCCCGCCAATCGCGATGCACACCGGCATCCGCCGGCCGGCCTGGCGGTTGAGCTGGTGGTGGCGCGCCGCGTCGTGATGCACCTGCCAGTGCATTGCCGCCCGGTCGCGCCCCAGAATCTGCACCCGGTACATGCCGTTGTTGCGCGCCCCTGATTCCGGGTCGGTGGTGATCACCTGCGTGTAGGTGAAAAAACGCCCCCCGTCCTTCGGCCAGCAGGTCAGCGCCGGCAGCGTGTTCAAATCGATCGCCGCGCCCTTGATCACCGTTTCCTGCACCGGCGCGCGCTTCACGCTGCGCGGTGGAAATCCGGCGAACTCCGCCAACAGCGGCAGTAACTTCAACTTTTCCAGCAGCGACTGCGGCGGCCGTGTCTTGACGATCCGCTCGATCCGCGCGCCGATTTCCTCCACCCCGCGCGGCCCCTCCGCGCCCAGCGCCAGCGCCGTCCGTTCGGCCGAGCCGAACGCATTGATCAGCACCGGCATCGCGCAGCCTTCGACCTGTTCGAACAGCAACGCCGGCCCGCCGTGCTTGACCACCCGGTCGACGATCGCCGTGATTTCCAGATCGCGCGAGACCGGCGCGGCCACCCGCACCAGCCAACCGCGACGTTCCAGTTCCGTCGTGAATTCGCGCAGATTTTGAAAGCGCATGCGCTGCCGTTCCTCGGAGCTACCTCAGAAACCTGAGCACCCACGCCGTGACGATGCCGATCAGGAAGGACAGCCCGATGATCGCCAGCCCGATTCCCAACGGCGCCTGCGTTCGCGCCCGCAGCGCCTCTTCCTCCACCTGCCGCATCCGCACGCTGTCGCGCACTTCTTTGAAGCAAGCCAGCATCTCCCCTTCGACCTCCCCGCTGCTGCGGTAGCGGTCGTTGCGCTTTTTCGAAAGCAGCCGTTCCACCAGCACCGCCGTCCGCTCCGTCACCTCCGGGTTGCGTTCCCGCACCGGCACCAGCGGACGCTGAATCAGCAGTTCCAGCGTCTGCGCCGTCGTCTCGCCGCGAAACGGCGGCACGCCGGTCAGCATCCGGTACAGCACCGCCCCCAGGCTGTACAGGTCGCTGCGCACGTCCAGTTCCGCCCCCAGGCTCTGCTCGGGCGACATATACTCCGCCGTCCCCAGCGTCGTGTTCGGCGGGGTGATCCGACGCTCCGATTCCGCCGCGTCCGGCGGCGGCGCCGGCTCCCGCAAATCCTTCACCAGCCCGAAATCCGAAAGGTGCACCACATCCTGCGTGGAGATCAACACGTTCTGCGGCTTGAGGTCCCGGTGCAAAAACCCGTGCGCCTCGACCGCCTGCAATGACTTGAGCACCTGGTAGCCGATCCTGAGCGCCCGCTCCTCGTACATCCGCCGCTGCGGCAGTTGCTTCAGAATCATGTGCAGGTTGGCGCCTGCGACGTACTGCAAAATCATGTACCGCCGGCCTTCGTGAATGCCCGCCCCCTGGCAGCTCACCACGTAGGGGCTTTGCACCGCCGCCTGACAGCGAATTTCCCGCTCGAACCGCGCCGTCCAGCGGTTCGACGCCCCGCGCCCCAAAAACTTCAGCGCCACCACCTCACCCGAGGAGGTCTGTTCGGCCAAATAAGTGTCGCCCATGCTCCCCCGGCCCAGGCATTCGCGGATGCGGTAGTTCCCCACCAGCGTCCCGGCGGTCAAATCCGACCCGCTGCCGCCGCCTCCGGTGCTGCCAGCGGTGCTGCCTGCGCCGCCGCCAACCGCCTCGACCACCGGCAAATCGATCGAGCTGCCCGACGCCCGCACCAGCGCCAACGCC
>JBOHNC010000178.1:0-5649 GCA_050730415.1 Planctomycetota bacterium | reverse complement strand
CGGTTGCGGCGGAGGCGCGTGCGGATCGGTCGCTTCCGGCGCGCGCAGTCTGGGCGCCAGCACGGCAGCCACCAGCGTCACCGCCGCTGCCAGCATCGCGAGCGCCGCCAGCGGCGCGAACCAGCGCGGCATCTGTTTGCGAACGTCCGGAACGACCATCCGGTCGAGCCTCCTGAAAAACGCCCGGCCGCGGCCACCCGCGGCCCAATCCACTGCATGGCTTCTCTGGCATTCTACACGCGTAGTCAACGCTTTCAATGCCGGATTGCGCCCGCTCCCGTCAAAACGCGTAATCGGCCGAGACCACCCCGCCGAATTCCCCCAGGTCGGCCCGTCCCAAATTGAGCGCCAGATCGATCTGGAAGCTGTTCCAGATGGCGCCCACTCCCACCGTCGGAATCACCGACGCCGGTTCGTGGATGGTCGGGAAGTTGGGGTAGTCCACCGTGCGCGAAAACCGGTACTGCAACCCGGCCCGCAGCGACCCGAAAAACTGCTCGTGCCACTGCCGCCGATATTCCGCGCCCACGCCGACCGATTTTGAATCGAAGCCGGAATCCCCAATCAGTTGCGACCAGCCATCCAGCTCGATGTTGCCGGTCAAAAGCAGCGCCTGGAACTGCCCCACCCCGCCGAACAGGTATTCGCGCGAAAGCCCTAGCATGAGCTCCGACGGAAACTTCGCTCCGCTGAAACCGTCGACGGTGGGATTCGACGCGTTGATCGCGGAGTGGTAGGTGATGCCCGCCTTCCAGTCCACCCGGTTGGGCTCGCGATACACACTGGCCAGCAGGCCCAGCGAAAACCCGAACCCCCGCGTCGAACCTTTGGTGCTGACGTACGGTGTGATCGGCGGCGGCGGCGGCGCCGTCTGGTTGAACTGGCGGACCCCGTAGTCCAGCGTGAACCCCACCCCGAACCGCCGCCACCACCCGGCGCCGTCGCCCAGCCGCTTCTCGAACGAAACCAGCGCCGAGAAACGCATGAAATTGTCGGTTCGATCAACCAGGTCCAGGCCCAAGTCCTGCTCGAACACCTTCTGGAACGAAAGCCCCGTCGCCAGCGACCAGGTCTCCCCCACCGGCAGCGGCATGATGATCGAAGCAAACTGCGGCAGCGAATCCAACTGCGTCGTAAGCGCGTCGCTGTGCGTGATCTGCTTCGTGCCCCACGACAACGCCAGCTCCGGCAGATACCGGCCCTCCGGCCCGTTGATCATCGCCACTCCGGCGGGGTTCCACCAGATCGCGGTGGCGTCGTTGGCCACCGCCGTGAATGCATTGCCCATGCCCGCCGCGCGCGCGCCCACCACCACACCGCGCGGAAACGGCGCGCGCTCGGCCGCCCGCAAGGCAAACGCCGACCCGCCCAGCAGCGCCAACGCCCCCAGCAGCCATCCCAAAATTGCACCGCACCCCGGTTTGTTCAACGTTCGTTTCCTTCCGCGCCACTTGCGACCTTCAGCGCTCGACGCCGGTTGTTTGCTCCTGCACCACGCACGACCGTCGCGGCTACCTTTGAGTCGTCCTCGCCGCCGCCGGCAGTCCGCCCTCCGGTAGGACCTTCGCGTCGACCCTCGCCGATCGCTGCGAAACCGCCGACGCGTGTCTGCTCGCCTGCAGCGCGTACGCCGAACCCCCCAGCAGTGCCAGTCCCAAAACCAGCAACCCCAGAATCGCACCGCACCCCGGTTTGTTCATCCTTCGTCTCCCTCCGCGTCGGTCACTGACTTCAGCACCCGACGCCGGTTGTTCGCTCCTGCACGACGGACACCCGCCGCGACTACTTTTTGGCCGGCCCCGCCACCAGGCGGAAACCGACATCAGGCATAACCTTGGTCCCGTCGGTGACCAGCCGCTGCGAAATTAGCGCCTCCGGCGCCGGCGAAAACCAACTGCCACCCTTGCTCACCACCTGCCCATCCTGGACCGTTGCCGTCATTTCCCAGACGTTGCCCGCCATCAGGTAGCAGCCGTACGGGCTGCGCGCGCTCTTATACTGGTCGGAATCCACGTCCACCAGTTGCGGCTTGATTGCGCCCTCGAGCGTGTGCGTGAAGCGGTAGCTTTCCGCCCACTGCCCCCACTGCTGGTAGTTCAGGCTTTTGCCCGCCACCGACTCGCTGTCGTAGCAATAGGCGTCGACAAATTCCGATCCCCACGGAAACGAGCGACGGTGGTCTTTGAAGTCCTTGTTCACGGGCAAATTTTCGGCCCCGCGCGCCGCCAGCTCCCATTCGGCCTCCGTCGGCAGCCGGTAGATCCAATCCGGCGGCAGGTGTTTCGACCCGACCTCGGTCTGCGTCATCCACGCCGCGTATGCCTTGGCATCGTCCAAGTCGATATAAACCACCGGCTGCCGCAGTATCGCCTTGGGCGGCGCACTGCCGTCCCGGATCGAATCGCCGGGGCCGGCTAAAATCTTCCACTGCTTCAGAAAATTCGGATTCGCTTCCTGCCGATTGCGAAACCACGATTTGTCCTTCTGCGCGCGGACGAACTGGTAGAACTGCGCGTTGGTTACCGCCGTCTCGCACACGTAAAATTCCGGCACATCCACTTCGCTGACTTTGCTGTCCGCGTGCGCCGGCCAGCCGTAGGCCTGCGTCACCCAGGCCGCCTCGTCCGGCGTCATCCCGACGCTCACCCGCCCCTGCACTTTTTCCATGAATCCGCCGGTGTCGGTCAGAATCCGCTGCTGATCCCAGTGCAGCGTCGCCTCCTGCGCCGACTGCTGCTGTTCGTCGCGCAGTCGCACGATGCCGAACAGGATTAGCATCCAGAACGCCGCCACCATCATCAGCGCCGCCGCCGCCACCCAGGTCGACGGCCGCGCCCCCGAGGGTACCTTGAAAAATGCCGTCGCCGGCCGCGCTCCTGCGTCGAACTCGGTGTTCGACGCCGAAAACCCGGTCGTCCGCACCGCCCACGGCGACGCCTTCAGCAGTGCGCCCTTCGACGACGCTTCCAGTTCCTGCAGGCGCCGGTCGATCACCTCCATCAGTTCCTTGTAGTTCTGGAACCGCTCCTCCTTGGCCTTGCGCGTCATCTTGTCGACGATAAACGTACAGGCGTCCGATACGTCCACGCCGTCACTGATCCGCCGCGGGTCAGGAATCTGCTGTTCCATCACCTGGTTGATGAGCACCCGGAACTCGGGGTGATTGAACGGCAGCTTCCCCGTCAGCATCCGGTAGAACATGATCCCCAGCGAATAAATATCGGCCCGGTGGTCGACCGACTTCGCATCCTTCATCTGCTCCGGCGACATGTAGTGCGGCGTGCCCATGAACACGCCCGTCACCGTGCCCCGCATGATGCCGCCCGATTCGTCCGCCTTGACGTCGTCCTCGAGAAACTTCGCCAGCCCCAGGTCGGCCAGCTTGAGCGTCTCGCGCCCGTCCTTGCCCTTCGCGATCATGATGTTGTCGGGCTTCAAGTCGCGGTGAATGATGTTGTACTGCGTCCCGATATCCAGCACCGAACAGGCCGTCCGCAGAATCGTCAGCGATTCGTATTCCGGAAAAACCTTGCGCTCCTTCAGCCGGTCTTCCAGCGACCCCCCGCCGACATACTCCATCACCAGGTAGTACAGTTGCTGAATGCGCCCGGTGGAATAAACCTGCACGATGTTGTCGGGCGCCTCGCGGCCGATCAGCGCCGCCGCCGCCGCCTCGACCTCAAACCGCCGCACCGCCTCCTTGCTCGCGGCCGCGCTCGGCGCCAGCACCTTGATCGCGCAGTCCCGCCGCATCACCGTATCGCGCGCGAAATACACCGTCCCCATACCCCCCTTGCCCAGTTGGTGCAGGATTTGGTAATTGTCGATCATCTTGGTGCCGTTGGGCCCGTCGGGAATGCCCTCGAGCAGCGGGTCGTCGGCAATTTCTTTTTTCTTCGCCTCGGAGACCGTGGCCGGTCGCCCGCCGTCTTTCGTGCCCGGCCGCGTGTCGCTGCCCACGCCGCTCTTCAGCTTCGAATCGGCCCCCAGCCGGCTGCCATCCTTCACCCCGTCCTTGGTCGTGCCGGTGCGTGGTAGATTCCCGCGCGTGGACGCACCCGCCGGCCGGCCGGAGTCGGTGCCAACCCGCTCCACCCCCGATTCCCGCGGCGCCGGACGGCTGTCGCCGGCTTTGCGTTTTTCCTCCAGAATCCGTGCCATGTCCGCCGGGCTGGCTTGAACCGTGGCGCCATCGGCGTCGGACGCGGCGCTTTGCAGGTCGGAAGCGCCCCGAGTGTCGTCGCGGATGCGCGCCATTTCCTCCGCCGTCGCCCGCACCGTCAGGCCGTCATCGGATTCGCCGGCCGCAGCGCGGTCAAGCTTCGCCCCCGAGCCGGCCTTTCCGGCGGCCGCCTCCAAGTTCCCCGCCTGCCGCGAATCGTCCCGCAGCCGTGCCATCTCTGCCGGCGACACCTTCAGGGTCGCCGCTTCGTTGTCCCCAGCCACCGACGAAGCCGGTTTGATGGGCGCCGCCGGCGTGATCGGCGCCGCCGGCACAATCGCCACCAGCGGCGCCGGCGATTCGCTGCGCGATCCCTTCCGGCTGACCTGCGGCCGCGCCCCGGTGGCTTCCAGGTTCACCTTGGTCGAAGCCGCACCCGGGCCCTGCGTGGCCGGCGGCCGCGGTGACGAACCGGATTTTTCTGGCGGCAAATTCTGCAGCAATTCGGCCATCGAGCCGGCCACCGCCGTTTCGCCCTGCATCATGGCTTCGGTGTCGGGCAAAAGCCCCAGTTCGGCCGCGCTGGCCTGGATCGTTCCGGACTTCGACACATCCACCGACGGCTGCGCCGGTTCCAACCCCAAATCGGCGGCATTGAGGCGGATCGTGCCGGTGCCGGCGGGGCCCGGAGGCCTGGGGTGTTGATCGGCGCGATCCTGAGCCATTCACTGGTCTCTGCGCGGAGCGGAAAGCCCCTGAACTGGAGAATTTTGCCGTTGCGGCCACAGCCCCCTGCCCGGGCGGTGACGGCCTTTGGAAAGTGTCGATTAATTTACCAGATTCCCCCCAAATGCCACGGTCTTCACCTTTAAATGCCCGGCCCCTGTCGTATCATTCCACCCGGGCCGCAGCCGGCTCCTTCGGCGGCCCCAAAAACCCGCCCGCGCGGCGTCTTTTCGGCGCTCCAACCCGCACCGCGCGCGCCCTACGGAAAAACGGTGGCCGCATGAACCTCTCCAACGAAAGCAAACCGCAGACCAAGCTGGCCTACGGCAAACAGTGGATCAGCGACGCCGATATCGCCGCCGTCTGCGAGGTCCTGCGCGGGGACTGGCTCACCAACGGCCCCGCCGTCAAAGCCTTCGAAAATGCCCTCACCGCCGCGTGCGGCGCCAAGCATGCCATCGCCTGCTCCAGCGGCACCGCCGCCCTGCACTTGGCGATGCTGGTCCTGGACATCGGACCCCGCCACACCGGCGTCACCTCGCCCCTCTCGTTCATCGCCTCGGCCAACGCCTTCGCCTACGTCGGCGCCCGCCCGAACTTCGTCGATATCGACCCCGCTACCCGCAACCTGTCGGTCCCCGGCCTGAAACACTACCTCCAAACCCGCCCCGCCCCCGCCGTCGTCACGCCGGTTTCCTTTTCCGGCGTGCCCGCGGCCCTGCCGGAAATCCACGCCCTGGCCCGCCAAACCGGCTTCAAAG
>JBOHNC010000177.1:0-2829 GCA_050730415.1 Planctomycetota bacterium | reverse complement strand
CGGCAGGAGCGTCGGGCGCGGCACGGGCGGCAGGCGCGGCAGGGACGGCGGCGGCGCGGCGCGCGGCGGTCAGATCGGCCAGGAATTCCGGAAGGTTCATGCCTGCGCGCCAGGGGAGGAGTTCGATCCGGACGATGCCGGTGGTTGGAGCGGTCGCAGCCGCGGCCGCGGGTCCGATCTGCAGCAGGACGTAGCGAGTCACCCGGATATTCGAACCGGACGAGGGTCGCGCAGCAGATTCGGGCGGCGGAGACATGAAAAACTCCCGGAGCGGCGGCAAATCGCCCGGCCGCGAATCCGCCGCCGACACTCTGATTATAATGGCTGCCTGTGCGCGTCAGATCGGCGCGTCGAAGGCCCCGCACCATGGTTGAACTGCAACTGCGCTGCTTCCAGTGCGGCACGCTGGTGACGCTGGGCGGCAGCGTGTCGTTCAACCAGACCTGCGAAAAGTGCCAGACCTACCTGCACAGTTGCGGCAACTGCAAATTTTACGTGCGCGGGCAATGCACCGAACCGGAGGCGCGCGCCACCCCCGACCCCGGCCAGCGCAACACCTGCGACTGGTACATGCCGCGGCCGGTGGAGGACGCGAAAGCGCCGAGCGCTCCGAAGCCCGAAGACGCGCGCACCAAACTCGCCCAGCTGTTCGGCGATGCACCGCCGAAGCCCGAGAAACCGCGGAATCCCTTCGGGGACTGACGAAGAGCACCCATGGCCCTCACCGAACCGTACATCATCACCACGCTGAAAGGCGTGGTCGAAGCGCTGACCGAATTTCTGCCCGTCTCCTCGACCGGGCACCTGTTCCTGATGAACTTCGGGATGCATTTCCCGAACACACCGCAATTTCTGGCGCCCAAGGACAGCAAAGTTTCCTTCAGCGATATGTTCGACATCGTGGTGCAGTTCGGCGCGATCTTCGCGGTGATCGTGGAGTACCGCCGCAGTCTCTGGCAGCGGCTGGCGCTGGCGCTGCGCAAGGATGCGCCGCCGCCGGAACCGATCGACGCAACTGCGCCCACGGTGGAAGTGCCGACCGCGAAGATCGTGATGCCGGAGGCGGCGCCGGCGCCGGCCACGCCGGCCGAAGCGCGCGCGTTCTGGTGGAGCATCATCCTCGGCACCATTCCCGTGCTGATCGTCGGGTATGCATTTAAAGGCTGGCTGGATGGCATCGAAAGCAATCCGCAAATTCTGCTCATCCTGGCTTCGGCCTGGCTGGTGGGCGGCATCGTCATGTGGGTGAACGAACTGTTCGTACCCAAGGAAACGGTGCCGACCGCCTGGCACATCGACACGAAGACATCGATCGTCATCGGGCTGCTGCAATGCGTGGCGATGTGGCCGGGCATCAGCCGGTCGGCGGTGACCATCATCACCGGGCGGCGGCTGGGACTTTCGAAGCAGGCCGCGGCGGAGTACTCATTTTTTCTGGCCGTGCCCGCGCTGACGGCGGCGAGCGCCTACAAACTTCTGAAGTCCCGCGAAATGCTGCTTCAGCACCCCGAGAACCTGGTGATCCTGGGCATTGGAACGCTGATCGCATTCATGGGCGCGTGGCTGGTCATCCGCGCCTTTCTGGCCTTCCTGCGCAAATTCACCTTCGTGCCGTTCGCGGCCTACCGCGTGGTGCTGGGGCTGATCGTGTTCGGCCTGTACTTCGGCGGCTGGCGGACGCCCTCGGGCGTGACCCCGGAAACCCCCAACGCGCCCATCGCGCCCATCGCGACCAGTGCGACCAGTGCGCCCAGTGCGCCGGCGGCGGTGGAGAAAGCAGCGGCGGCGCAGCAACCACTCGCGACGCGGCGTGCGCTCGAAAACGCCGCGAGCAGCGCACAGACGACCCGCATGGGACGCGAAACAACCACAGTCGAATCGGCGGAAGGCGCTCCGTCCGTGCGCGCCGCGTTCAATCCAGCGCTTCGATCCGCAGTTGCAATCGCCACGGCGCGGCGTTCAGCGGCAGGCGCACCAGCGCCACGGCCGCTTCCGGCTGCGCCAAATACGCCGGCGGACGGTAGGGATCCCACGGCCGGTGCGGCCACTGGAGCAGCGCGCCCGAAGGCAACTGCATCCGCCAGCGGCCGGGCAGTTCCAGGACGCGCCCGAGCGGCCGGCTTTCCAGCGCCTGTTCCGCCGTCGCCGTTCGCAGCTTCAGCGGCTTGAGCCGCCCCGCCGCCGATCCGGTGCGCAGCGTGAACGGCGCCCGTTCGACCAGTTGCAGCACCAGCGCGATTTCATGGTTGACCATGTTCGCCGCGGCACTCAGCGCCAGCCGCACCGCGCGCGGCGATTCCACCGCGATTTCCAGCGCCACCTGCGCGCTGCCGTAGTCCTGCTCGAGACGATCGCAGCGTTCGGCGCCCTTCAGCGCGCGCGGCCGCACGTTGGCGCGCACCGCCGCCGCCACCGGCGGATGGTAGTGCACCTCGCCTTCTTCGACGACATGCACGGTGGCGTTGAACGGCGCGCGCTTGTCGTTGCCGCCGCCGACGATGCGGCCCGCGGTTTCGTGAAACAGGCCGAAGGCCTGGTTGCGCTCCAAATGGTAGGGATTGCCCGGCGGCGCAAGGTTGCACCAGGCCGACAGGCTGCTGACCCACGGGCCGTCCTTGCGCACCAGGCCGCGGTCTTCGATGTTCCAGACCGACCGCGGGCGTTCGATGGGCAGCGGGCGCTCGGTCAGCGGCCCGCGTTCGGCGGCGACAAGCGTTTGCTCGAAGGTGCGGAAAAGCTGGCCCAGTGCCCACCACGGCACGCCGCCCAGCGCTTTCCAGTCGGGCGTTTTTTCCGCGCCGCGCGGCCCCTGCGGTCGCGTCGCAGGAC
>JBOHNC010000176.1:0-2229 GCA_050730415.1 Planctomycetota bacterium | reverse complement strand
AAGCCGCCGCCTGGGCCGACTACACCAATGACCATCAGCGATCCGTTGACTGGCAGTTCACAGTCGATAACGCCCGCGTCAAACTGAAGTCCCTCTACCCGAATCTTTAGACATGACAGAACAGTAGGTTACAAACGCACAAGCGCACTCGAAGAAGTGCACCGGTGGGATGGTTGCACAACGCGCGTTTGAAATTGCAACAGCGTGGGATTTTCGCACGGGAAGGCTTGGCTGCGCCGCGGAGGCGCGCGGTTTTCTTGTCCGCCGTGGATCAAAGGTCCAACGCGGCTACGGCGTCAGGATGTCGTCGATCAGGCCGTAGGTTTTGGCTTCGCCCGGTTCAAAGAAGTGATCGCGATCGGCGTCCTTTTCGATCTGTTCGACCGTCTGGCCGGTGTGTTTGGCCAGTAGCGTATTCATTTTTTTCTTGTCGTTCAGAATCTTGTCGGTGCGAATTTCGATATCCGCCGCCGTGCCGCCCACGCCGCCCATGACCTGGTGGATCATGATCGTGGCGTTGGGCAGAGAGAAGCGTTTGCCTTTGGTGCCGGCGGCGAGCAGAAACGCGCCGAGGCTGGCCGCCTGACCGACGCACACCGTTTCGATGTCGTTGGGGACGTACTGCATGGTGTCGTAGATGGCCAGGCCGCCGTCGATTTCGCCGCCGGGGCTGTTGATGTAGATGCGGATGTCCTGCTGGCGATTTTCCAGCGACAGGTAGAGGATTTGCGCCACCACCAGGTTGGCGTTGAAGTTGGTCACTTCGCTGCCGATGAAGATGATGCGATCTTTCAGCAGCCGGCTGAAGATGTCCCACTGGCGCTCGCCGCGGCCGTACTTTTCCCAGATGAGGGGATTGAAAATGGCTTCCGGTAGATCCATGACACGCTGACCTCGATTCGATGGGTGCCGCATCCGGCCGCGTGCAGCTTCATGCGCGCTCGCCCAATGCGAATGCAGGCATTGTCCACGATTTCAACGCTGCGCCAGAGCACCCCGCGCAAACGATTTGGCAGGCTGCCGGCACGACACCGCGGATTTCGTTCAGGCCGCAGGAAAGCGGGATGCGGACCGCGGCTTCGCCGCCGTTTATTGTCCACGCGCCATAGGCGGGCGCCACCCCACGCCCAGGGCGGTTTGAAGGGCGCTTCGCGAAGGTCGCGTTGAGGTGGCTAGGGGGTCTGTTCGACCACGCGTGGCAGTTCCCCATCGAGGGTCGCCGGCGCGGATTGCAGGAGGCTCGCGGTCTGATTCTGTTCGCCCTGCACGAGCAGGGTGTCCTTCTGGAGGGTGTTGGCAAAATCGAGGGTCATGCGGGCTTCGGGCCAGAGCAGATTGCCGATCGGCAGCGCGAGGCCGGTCAGAAATGGCGGCGAGTGAATCACGCCCTTGATCCGCTTGGTGGCGTCCTGGACCATGTTGAACACGTCGAGCAGTTCGACCGGCTGATTGCCGCCCAGCGTGTAGGTCTTGGGCGGCGCTTTTTCGTCATTCACCAGCTTCCCGACGATCGCCGCGACGTCGTCGACGAAGATCGGATTGAACACCTGCCAGCCGTTGGTGAGACAGGGAATCAATGGCTTCCTCGAGCGGAACAGGCGGATGATCGGAGTCAGGAAATGGTCGCCGACGCCGAAGACCGGCGAGCAGCGCAGGATCATTTCCTCCATCCGCCGCTGCGCGTGCAGGAGTTCCTCGACGATCAGGCAGGCGCGCAGGTATTTCGAGCGGCCGGTATCGGCGCCGGTCGAGGACAGGTAGATGAAACGGCGCACGTCGCCGCGCGTGCAGGCTTCGATCAGGCGCTTGGAGCCGTTCAGATTCACCGCTTCGATGGTCGCGTCGAATTCCTGCATCACGCCGGCCAGATGGACGACGGTGCGGATGCCCTGGACGGCGGCGTCGAGTTTCGCGGCGTTCTGCGGGTCGGCCAGATCGCAGGCCACGTCGTCGCCGCGGCCGCCGATCGTGTGGGTCGCCTCGGCAGGCGCCACGCCGGATTGGGCCGGCAGATTCGCGCCGCTGAGCCGGCCGGCGGACTCGGGAAAGGGCGCGGCCTGCAACGGGCCGGGCAAATCCAGCCGGCGGACGGTGTGGCCGGCCTTCACCAGCAACTGAACCACGCGCCGGCCTATGAAGCCGGCGGCGCCGGTCACCAACACCGGCGACCCGGGCAGATGGTCGGATGTGGATTTCGCCGGCGCAGCGGCCGGCGCGGCCGGCGTGGCG
>JBOHNC010000175.1:0-2849 GCA_050730415.1 Planctomycetota bacterium | reverse complement strand
GCGCCGCCCTTCTTTTTGGCCGCCGCGCGAGCCGCTTTCTTTTCAGCCTCCAGCAGGTCGTGGTGCTTGACCTTCAGCCCGCGCACCGGCCCGGCCTCGGGCTGGACAATTTCGGCGTGGTCGGCGGAGTCGTTGCCGGCCACCGGCGCGACCGGCGCGCGATTCGCGGCGGCGGCGGCGGCGGCGAGAAGTTTGCCGGCGGCTGGCGCGGGCTTGGTCGCCTGCGTTTGAGCCGGCGCCTGGGCCTGAGCACGCTCGGCGGCGGCGCGAGCAATCGCGATCAGCGCATCCGTTTCTTCGATCGATTCGCCGTCGTCTTCGAGATGCTGCTCGCGGCGCTTGTGCGTCTCCCAGGCAATTTCGATTTCGCTGATCTCCACCGCCGGCGGCCCGCGATGAGCCTGCTTGGCGGTCACCGGCAGATCGAGGCAGTCGGTGGGCAGATCGACCGGCCCGCCGGCCAGCGCGGCGCCGTTGGGTTCCACGGTTTCAGCCCGCCAGACCGCCGTGTCCGCCACGACCACCCCGGCGACCCCCGCCACGCCAGGCTGGATCGCTTTGGCTTCCTTCACCGGCCCGGTGGCAATCGGCAAATCGGCCGTGTGCAGGTCCTTGGCGATGACCACCGCCGGCGCCGGATCGCGCCGCGACATCGACCCGACCCGCACGCGGTGCTGGTAGTCCGCGCCGGCCGAATTCAACGCCGGTTGCGGGCCCGTGATCACCGGCACCTGAGCCTGCGAGCCGCTCAGGATCGCGCCCACGGGCATGCGCAGCACACCGGTGGCCTGGCTGTTGCCGGCATACATCGACGCCGGCGCGCCCGCGACACCTGCCTCACCCACCAATGCCGGATCGGAATCCGGCTGCCCCTGCATGGCCTGCCGCCCCACCGCGACGCTCTGCTGCAAGGCCGCGTGCGAGGTCCGTCCGGCCCAGGTGGCCAGCCGGGTGAACTTTTCGACGCAAGCCACCAGGAAACCCGCCCACACCAGGTACAGCGCGCCGATGGCCAGAAGCGCCGTGAACAGCACCGTGCCGGCCGGGCCCAGAAGATTGCGCACCGCCGGCGCCAGCACCACCGACCCCGCCACCCCGCCCGCGCCGCAGGGCAGTTGCGAACCGGCGTCGCCCTTGGCGCCCTCGCCGAACACCCCCATCAGCAACATCAGGCAGGTCAGCAGCACCAGGCAGCCGGTCAGCCGCAGCCATTGCCGCTGCATGGAACGTTTGGCGATCAGGAAGATGCCCCAGCCGAGCAACGTCGGCGGAATCAGATAGCCCGCGTAGCCGTACAAACTGAGCAAGTGCGTGCCCAGCCAGTTGCCGAGCGTCCCGCCGAGATTGTGCAGGCCGGCCTGCGCGCCCACCACCGCCGCGTTGGCGGTGATCGCGCCCTGCAGATACGCCCAGCCGTCGGCGGGCGTCCAGGAATAGACGCTGAGCGCCGCGAACACGCCCAGCAGCGACAGCGCCACGCCGGTCCACAGGCAGCTTTCGCGCTGCAATTCGCTGATTTCCGCCTTGCGACTGCTGACGGCCGCCTCGACGCGAATGGAACCCCCGGCTGCGGACATAGTCGCCTCTCCCCCCAATGAATGCAAAATGCTCCGCGTCTATATCGGCGGAGCAGCCACAAAGCTGGAGAGAAACCGGAATCTTGAATGCGCCGGCGCGGGAGGGGACTCGACCTGGGTACCCAGGTGCGCACACGACCACCCCCGCCCGGAGCTTCCCCCGGGCGGGGTCGCCTGCGTCGCAACTTCGCAATTTAAAATTTCGGGACTATTTATTCGCTTCGGCCATCTTGGCGAACATCCCCTTGATCCGTTCGTGCCGCTTCTTGGCTTCGGCGCTGTTTTCGATCAGCCAGATGGTGTTGTCGAAGGCGGTCGGCGAAGTTTCCTTGCGAAAACGCTGGATATACGCTTCGAACTTGGTGTACAGGAAAATCCCTTCGCCGTTGTTTTCCGCCCAGAAATCGGGGTTGACGATGCCGTGCTTGGCGAAACTATACAGCATTTCCCAGTAGCCGGTTACCTGCCGGAAGGCCGCATTGTGCGGGTGGTCGAACTTGGTGATGGCGAAGAATTCCTCGTAGGTTTTGGGCTGGAACAGAGCGACCAGCGCCGTGCGCGACTGGCGAATGACCGCCTCGCGCCGCATGTCGTACACCTTCAATACCAATTCGGCGTCCTGGATATCGGGTTTCTGAAAGGACATGACAAGCTCCTTGGATTCGGACCCCATGAAACTGCGCCGCCGAAACGGCGACACGCGGCGCATCATCCTACCGCGCCGCGGCGACCCCGCCAGTGACCGCGCGGCCGAGCGCCAGGGTGCACCTGTTCCCACCGCCCGCAACTCCGGCCGGTTGAGCCGGGAAATCGCGCGACGGTTTTGAACCACGCTCCACCACCCCCACGCAACATTTCCGAATCGCCCTTCAAACCGCCCGGGGCGTAGGCGGCACAGGCCTATGGCCCGTGGCCAAAAAAAACGCGGCACAGCCGCGGTCCACATCCCCTTTTCCCGCACCTCCAACGAATTTCCCGCCGTAGGGCCAATCCGACAGAGCTGCTTTGTCTTTGGCTCGCTGTCTTCTCCCCGTCTCTTCGACCCCGAATGGAGTCGAACCCACGCGCGAATCGCTCCATACACGAAATAGCGCTGTAGGGGTAATCCTTCCGCCCTTCATTTTCCCCTTACTTTTTTGTCCCTGTTCCTCCCCCATCTATTCTCCGCCGTGCGTTTCTTATCTTGGCCCCGGCGGGGCCGCAGCAATTTGCCGTGGGTCGAATGACCCACGGTAGAAGGGTGGGGGGGGGGGGGGGGGGGGGGGGGGGGGG
>JBOHNC010000174.1:0-3148 GCA_050730415.1 Planctomycetota bacterium | reverse complement strand
GCTTCAGGTAGCCGAGATCGCCGGCCGGTAGCTGGTCCAGGCGCCCCTGCCCGGTCAGCGCCATCGTCTGCAGCGTCCAGGCGCCGATCCCGCGGATCTGGCGCAGTCGCCGCCACCCCCGCTCGTGATCGCCGTCTCGGAGGTCCACCCGCCCCGACGCGACCTCCCAAAAGCATCTTCCGCGCGATCCGAAACAATCAGTGCGCCAACGCCATTCCGTCGCGCGGAACCGCCCCCGA
This sequence comes from Planctomycetota bacterium, assembly GCA_050730415.1. GTDB lineage: Bacteria > Planctomycetota > SZUA-567 > H5-PLA8 > JBOHNC01 > JBOHNC01. Next base: position 2,909 of record JBOHNC010000174.1, on the reverse strand, counting down.
CCTGCTTTCATGCATGGTGTCTACCGAGCCACTCATTCCCAACGGGCCCAGCGCAGCGCCGTTCCCGCCGCAGCAACTCGTCCGGTCCAATCAAGTCCCGGCCCCGGTCTCCGCCGGCTCCGGCGCGGTGGTCTGCGACAGTTTCGTCTGCCCCACTCGCCCAGCCACGCCGAACCCCGACTTCAACATCCCGAAGCCGCTCTTCTGCACCGCGGCATCATCCAGCGCCGAACCGGGCTTCCACAGAATCACCAGGTAGCTTTCCAACGCCAGCAGCGCGAACACCAAGAGCAGGAAAAACCACCACAGCTCGATGCCCTGCGATCCGGTCACCAGCGCTTCGGCCAATTTCTTCGATCCGGTCAGGTAGGTGAAGTCCACGCCCGGTAGGCCGGCGTGAAAGGCGTTCTCCGGCCAGTAGGACAGCGTGAATTCATCCGGCAGCGGGCTGACCGCATAATCGGTGCGCGCGCCCGCAGCACCCACCAGCGGCGGCGTGGCGGCATCGTCGGCGGCGGCATCCGGCCCGGTCGCCGCTGCCGAAACCCCCTTTTCGATCCGGATATACCCCGGGTACAGCACCGGGTCGGGCGGCGAAACCACCCAGCGAGACCCGCGCTGATACGGCGCCGGCATCGTTTCCTTCCGCCCGAACGCATCGGTCATCCGGTAGAACGCGCCCTTGTCCAGGTCGCCGACCGGATGGATCAGATCGTCGCCCGCCAGCAGGTTGAGCGGTGGATGGCTGCCGATGGTCAGGTACTCCGCCGAACGTTCCATTAGAATGTAATAGGCGTAGAACCACGGCAGGTTGGAGCTGGTCGTGTCGCAGGCGCTCGACCACATCAGCACCTGCCCCGACCCGACCGACCGGATCGCCGCCAGCAGTTTGCCGCTGTTCAGCCGCGCCACGATTCCGATGTCCGGCGAATCCTGCGCCACCAGTTTCATGTCGAGCCCGCGGTAGATTTTGACGTTCGCCAGCAACTGCTGGTACTCCGGCGACTGCCCGAACGGCAGCATGATCGGGTGGGATACGTCCTTGGAGGAAATCCTCTCGAACTTCACCGGCGTCAGGCTTTTTGGATCGGGAATTTCGCCCCACCACTCGGTGTAGGTGCACGGCAGCAGCGACAGATCATCGTCGCTGATCGGCGCCGCCGGCTGGCCCGCGCTCGCCGGGTCGGCCGTGACCGGCAGCGGTGGCGCCACGCCCAGTTCCTTCTGGTAGCTCGCGATGTCGATGTTCTCGCCCGGGAAAATCATCAGCCCGCCGCCGCGCGCGACAAACCGTTTCAGCTTCGCGCCCATCCCCGGCGGAATCGACGGCACCCCGGCCAGGCAGATCAACTGCGCGTCGGCCAGGTTCTGGTCCGCCCATTCGCCCTCCCCGATCCGTGCGATCGACAGGTTATTTTTCTCCTGCAGCGCCGTTGCCGATTTCGGATCGGCCGACGCCAGCGCCGCCAAATCCAGGTCGGTCGTCGTGTACACCTTTTTCAGGAACAGCCCCGCCGAATCGTGCCCGATGTCGCGCGGATTGCCGTCCACGATCAAAACCCGCATCTTGTCTTCCGCCAACAGAATCCGGCTGGCCTGGTTGTCGCTCTCCAGATTGTCCGGCGACAGCTTCAACGTCACCCGGTGCTCCCCGGGCGTGTCCGGATGCACCGAAAAGGTCAGCGTCTGCGACTGGCCGGGCTTCAACGTCACCACCTGCTGGTACTTGACCTGCCCGTCCACCAGCAGTTCCGCCGTGGTGTCCACGTCGGCCTGCTGCACGCCGTTATTTTTCAGCGTCGCCACGAAGGGGATATCGTAGCCCACCAGCACCGTGTCGTCGGTCGATTTGAAACTTTCGATGCTCACGTTCTTCTGCGGCGGCTTGCCCACATCCACCATGTAGATGTGGCCGTGCGACGCAATGTCCCGCATGTTCGCCGCCAGGTCCTTGTCTTCCAATTTCCAGCCGTTCTGCTGCATGTCGCTGAAGAGATAGATTTCCACCGAGTCGTTCTTGAACCGACCGTGGATCATGTCCTTGACCCGCTGCATCACGCGCGAAAAATTTGCCGTGCCGCCGGATTGTTTCAGCGCCGCGAGGTGCCCGTCGAAGGTGTTCGTATCGGCCGTCCCGTCCGGCAGTTCCACCGCCCCGTCCGACGGCGTCGTCAGCAGCACCGACTGCGCCTTGGCATCCAGCCCGCCCGACCCGTGCGCCATCGCCCGCACCGCTTCGACCGTCTTCTGCAAGACCGTCTTGCCGCCGTCGTTGGCGTCCATCGAACCGGAAATATCCACCACCACGATCCGCACCGTCGGCTTGCCCAGGATGCCCCCCAGGGAATAGGAGCACACCACCGGCCGCATCAGCGCCAGCACGAAACACAGCACCGCCGCCGCCCGGATCAACATCAGGATGATGTCGCGCAATTGCAATTTGCGCGCGTTCTGCTTGATCGCCTTCAGCAGAAATTCCATCGCCGCCCACTCAACCGTGCGATAGCGCTGCCGGTTGAGCAGGTGGATGAGAATGGGGATGGATACGGCCGCGAGGCCAAACCCCATCCAGGGGTTCATGAAGATCGACAGCATCGGAGCAGCAATTCTCCCCAGGCTACCGCCCCTGATTGCGCAGCATGCGCCAGATCAGGTAGCTTTGCAATGTCACTTCCAGCGGATCCTGCGTGTCCACGACGCGCAGATCCACGTTGTTCCGCTCGCACGCCTTGCGAATTTCCAACTGGTGCTCACCCAGCGCCTCCAGGTAGGCCTGCCTGAGCATCCGCGGCTGACACAACAGGTCGTCCGCATACCCCTCCAATCCCTTGAACCGGATCATGCCGTCGAAGGGAAAGGTCAGTTCGTCATGGTCGAGCACCTGGAACACAAGGATGTCGTGCCGCCGG